>NZ_CAXAOJ010000014.1:0-159829 GCF_963970945.1 Pseudomonas sp. RA_5y_Pfl1_P24
GGTACAGATACACTTTTTCGACTTTGGCATCGGGTCGCATCATGGCGAGCTGGCTCCTGAGGGAATCGGGAGCACAGCATCCGGGATCAGATCAGCGCTTTGAATGTGGGGTTTATGGAGCGCTTACTGTACGATACGCAAGTTAGTCATCTACACCGCCAACTTGCCCCCGGTATAGTTTATGTCGCTTAACACATTACGGCAGCAAAGAGGTACTTCCTACTCTCCTATTGACAGGATAGACGTTTAAACCTTTTTACGAGTTAGAGACTACTTAAGCTCGATGAAGCTAAGCCTGTTACGCCCGGCCTGCTTAGATTTATATAACTCTTTATCAGCTGCGTTGAGCAACTCCTCAGCCAAAGCACCCCGAGTCGGAATTGTCGTCCCAATACCTATACTGACAGTCACAATTTCATGGGCAGGTGAGTCAACATGTTCGATACCCACTGCGCGTACTGCCTCAAGCATCGCTTGGGCGACACTTATAGCTCCGGTAACGTCCGTATTTTGCAAAATACAAGAAAACTCTTCACCCCCGTACCTTGCGACCGAATCGTAAGGCCGTCTAAGAGCATGTTTTACCGCATTGGCAACTGCACGTAGACATTCATCACCCTTTTGATGGCCGTAGTGATCGTTGTATAGCTTAAAATGATCAATATCGATCATCAATATTGAAATGTATTGCCCGTATCTTGCGCACTGCAGCCAATCACGCTGTAGGTTTTCATCGAACATTCTGCGATTGTGAATTCCTGTAAGACCATCTGTCAGCCCAATCGTTTTCAGCAAGTCAGATTGTAACTTCAAGGCTAGATGAGCTCTAACACGTGCAATGATAACCGAGGACCTGACAGGTTTGGTAATGAAGTCCACCGCGCCTAATTCGAACCCCAGTTCTTCGTCGGCCACCTCATCCTGGGAGGTCAGGAAAATTACGGGTATATTGCGTGTGTCTTCGCTGGCTTTAAGGCTACGGCATATGTCATGGCCTGACATGCCAGGCATCAATACATCCAGCAGTATCAAATCCGGGTGTTGTGTTTGGCATTTGAGGAGGGCCTGTTTACCGTCCATCGCCATAATAATTTCGTATTCAACTTTTAATAGTTCGTTTATTAGTCGAATATTCACAGGCTGATCGTCGACCACAAGAACTTTTGGCTTGAATCCCCGAGTGGCGACTAGCTGATTGAGAAGTTCTTTCATTTGTACTTTTCCGTAAGTAAGTGTTTGATCCTTTCAATCGCCTCATAGAACTCTAGGTCTTGGATCAGCTTAACGAGACTAGTAATCGCGGCCCGTTGGGAGATAGGGGTATGCGCTTCTAGCTCAGCGACATCGTCCAACGCTCGCATATCACCTGCCACCAGGGTTATCAAAAGATTCTCCAGCGAAGCAATACTTCGTTCTGATGACCAAAGCGACTCGTCTCGCCCGTCAAGCAAATTTGAAATGTTCTCAGCATCAAAAGCACTCTGCAACTTTTCAATGCTGTCCCTCATCAAATTTCGGAGCACAGAAATTCCATCAGAGGGCAGCCCTAGCGCAGGCTTGTTCGGCGGCGATTGCCTTGCTAAGGCCTCCCATTCGCCCGCCTGTTTTGCTAGCGCTGTGGCTCCTACCGTTGCAGCGACACCTCTAAGTGCGTGCAATGTGTCCGCAACACTCGTTGCATCAAAAATCTGAGCGTTTTTTTCCAGCTCAGCGAGCAGACGTTCACACTCATCGCCAAAACTGCTTAGAGCCATGGCGTATACGTCAGCCCGTCCTCCGAGGCGGAGTAAAATTTTGTCAAACGGTTCGATTAAGTTATTTTGATAGAAAGGCGATGATTGGTTCGCCGTCAACAGGGGCTCACGCTCTCTCCCAGTCAGCTGTTGTAATACGGAAATAACTTCGGCCATATCGATAGGTTTGCCTAGATGCTCGTTCATGCCTGAAGCGAGGCAGAATTCACGATCAGCAGGGGATGCATTTGCAGTCATTGCGACAATGGGCAGTGACGCAAAGTGAGCAGTGGACCGAATACGGCGAGTAGCTTCCATGCCGTCGATATCCGGCATTTGTACATCCATGATTACGACATCAAACTCGCCTTGTTCGTGGATGGCAAGTTCGACGCCTAGGAGTCCGCAGTCTGCTAGGGTCACTTCAGCGCCTTCTGCACTCAGCAACTCACTGATCACTTGTCGGTTAAGCGCATTGTCTTCAACCACGAGCAGGCGTAGGCCTTCAAGTGCCCCAGCCGTAGTCTGTACTCCTTGAACAATACCTGAAGGACCTGACACCCCTAATGAATATTCAATGGAAGCGTAAAGTTGTTGAGGGGTAACCGGTTTGGTAAGAAAGTCCTGAAATGGTGCGTCTTGATCCTTGACCGCGTCAGCCAGTTCTTCGCGGCCAAATGCTGTCACCATAACAATCACCGGAGGCTTTGGATGATCCGGGATATTTTTTATTAATCTTGCCGCTGTCAAGCCATCCATATCGGGCATTCGCCAATCCATAATCACGGCATCGAAGAGGACGCCCAGAGAGATGGATTGATTAACCAACTGAACAGCCGCGCAGCCTTCACTGACAAAAACGACATCCCAGCCGAACGCTTCAAGTGCCTGTACCAAAATCTGGCCTGATAAAACGTTGTCATCAGCAACCAATACGCGACGCCTGTGCTCAGTGAAAATCTGAATGGACGTGAGCGGCGCGGAATCATCAATAGCAAGTGCGATATCAAACCAAAACGTGCTGCCTTTTCCCAGCTCGCTGTCAATGCGTAGCTGACCTCCCATCATCTGAACCAGGCGCTTGCTGATTGCCAGGCCTAAACCAGTACCACCAAAGCGTCGGGTTGTGGAGGTTTCCGCTTGCGTGAACTCTTCAAAAATTCCGCTAATCTGTGATTGGCTTATACCTATACCGGTGTCCGCAACAGAAATGCGCAACACGACCTGCTCGTCATTGCGCGACAGTTCGGTTAGTTTCACCACAACATGCCCCTCAGGGGTAAACTTTATCGCGTTGCCCGCTAGGTTAATCAAAATTTGCTGTAAACGAAGTTGATCCCCAATAACAGCACTGGGGAGTTGAGGGGCAACATCAAATAGCAACTCGACGCGCTTATCGGCAATATTGCCTGACAGGATAACCGCCAGGTCACGCAGGAGTGTTTCAAGGCTGAATGGATGCTGCTCAAGCTCTAGTCTGTCCGCATCCATTTTCGAAAAGTCGAGGATGTCGTTCAGAAGACCGAGAAGCAACTCAGCTGCCGTCTGGGCTTTCCTCGCATAATCGTCTTGTCGTCTATCCAACCCACCGTTGCGCAGCAGCTGTAGCATGCCCAGCACCCCATTCAAGGGGGTACGGATTTCGTGGCTCATGTTGGCCACGAACTGGCCTTTGACTTGGCTGGCTTGTTCTGCGCGCTCTATAGCGCCACGCAGTTCGGCCTCAACCTCCTTGCGCTCAGTAATATCCAGGTTAATACCCGTTATACGTGTGGCTTTGCCATCTTGGTCGCGCTCAACGTAAGCACCTGCCTGCACATAACGAATAGAACCGTCAGGCCGGAGCGCTCTAAAAACGGGATCATATTTCCCGTGGCCCTCTATTGCAGCAAGTAAACTGGTCTCAGTCGCCTCTATATCTTCTGGGTGTATACGCGATCGCCAATGATTGTAGAGTTGATCACCACCCTTCAAGTCTCTAGGCGTTGCATAGAGGCTGAACATACGGTCATTCCACTCCATCAGATCTTGCGCGGGAATCCAACTCCATATCCCTAGCTGCGCCGCCTCTGCGGCAAGCAAAAGTTGATCACGTGCAGCAGCAAGCTCACGTCGATGTAGTGCTTGCTGGGTAATGTCGGTGGCGATGCCCAGATAACCCGTGATGCATCCCTGAAAATCGCGCATGGGAGTAACGATTAACGAAACGGTTAGATGCTCACCATCTTTGCGCACGTAAGTCCATTGCCTCACCTCAGCGCCAGCGACTTCGGGAATATGCACAAAAACGCGGAATCCTTCAATGACTTGATTAAACTCTTTGGTCAGTACCTGACCACGAGCTAAGATCTCATCCTGAAGATGAAAGTTGGCGGGCGTCAAAAAGCCTAAAACTTCGCTCGCCTTATAACCAAGCATATTCTCAGCGCCCACATTGAATACGCTAATGACGCCAGCTCTATCAGTTGCGATAATCGATACTTCTGATGCCGCTTGCAACACAGTGTGCAACAACAAATGCAGTCTCGACACTTCTTCATCGGCAGCGCGTCGATGGGTGATGTCGATGCACAAGGCAATATAACTGTTTATGCTGCCGTCACTCTCAATGCGGGGCGCAATAACGGTATCAAACCAACACAGATTGCCCTCGCACGTACGATTGCAAATTTCGCCACGCCACGCTTTGCCCTCTTGGAGCGTGGACCACATCGATTGCCAGAATGATTCGGGATGAACGCCCGACTTAAGTAACTGGTGAGTCTTGCCCAGTAACCCATCTCGCGCAAAACCGTGAGCGTCACAGAAGCGTTCGTTCACATCCAGAATCAGGCCGTTTGTATCGGTTAAGGAATAAAGTAGCTGCTCGTTTATAGTTTGCAATAACAGGTCGTTTTCACGGAGTGCCTGTGCCAGTTTGAGGCGGCTCTCGGTGATCTCGGACACGTCATGTGCTATCACAAAAAACCCTTTAACGTCACCTTGGACGGTGTCCGGGATGTAATGGGTAAGCGAATGTCGGATCTTTCCATCTGGTCCAGGGATCGCTCGTTCGAAGCTCTGCGGTTCTCCACGCAGCACAGCCGCTATATAACCGCGATTGGCGTGAAATAACTGTTCACCCAATACAGCCTGCATTGAACGTCCCGGTAACGTCTCTGGATCGAGCCCAAACCAGACCTGATAAGCATGATTGGCGACGCGGTTGATGAGTTGCGTATCCCAATAGCCAATCATGGACGGGACGCCATCCAAAACGGTGCGCAACGCGCGCCGTGCGCTCTCCAGCTCAGAAGTACGTTTTTGGACCTCCCCCTCAAGCCAAAGATTACTTGCCAATACCTGCGCTTCAGCTGCCTTTTCTATAGTGATGTCGCGGATGGTCTTGCAGGCTCCTATAATGTTGCCTACGGAGTCGCACATTGGGGATACGGACACAGACACATGGATCAGATGGCCGTCCTTATGTTGCCGAAGGGTTTGAAAATGCTCAACTGCATGACCGCCTCGAATACGCTCTAAGATGTTTATTTCCTCATCTTGAAGATCTAGAGGTACGATCAATGAGCAAAGCAACTGACCCGTTGCCTCAGGTGCCGTATAGCCGAAAAGATGTTCCGCACCTTTGTTCCAGCCGACTACCGTACCCGAGAGTGTTTTTACAATAATGCCATCAACTGAATTCTCTATCACGTTGGCAAGTTGTAGTCTCGCCATTATCAACAGCTCCTTGCGGCGCTGGGTATTGCTCCATAACAAGGTAAACGCAGCAATGAATAGGCTTGTCAATGCGCCACTCAAGGCCAAAGCATTCACCGACATCAAAGGAAGTGTGTAAATGAACTCTGGATAAATACTCAGTTTGAGTTGCCATTTCCGGCCATAGACCTCTTGTGTGACAGAGTAGCTGTCGATGGCTCGCGCTAGATTTTCTGGCGTCACGGTTGAGTAAAACACTACTGGTTGACCCGGTGTTGTTTGATCCTGCAACTCTAAACCTACGTGCGCAAGATTGACTCCGCTGTCGCCCAGCACGTCCTGCATCCTGAGAACAGCATAGCTCCAACCATAGGCTTGGTCTATTTTTGCTGCTTCTGTTTCAGGCGTTTTAGCTGTGCGGTAAATCGGCATCAAAAAAAGGAAAGATTGATTGGGCTGGCCGGTCGCTTGAACCAACGTGATTGGACCGGTCAGCGTTGCTTTGCCACTGAGCATAGCGCTTTGTGCTGCCGTCTTACGGTTGGCCTCCGAAGCGATGTCCAGGCCAATCGCTGGTCGGTTCAGTCCGGACGGTTCAATATATTGGATCACATATCTCTCTCCTTCATTTGGGGAGAGCTCTCTGATCGAAAAATCAGGCATGCCGTCGCGACGTGCTGCCTCTAGAAAACTAGCTTGCTCAGGACGAGGGACTCGTCTTATAAACCCAAAACCAAGCGCACCGGGAAACTCGCTGATAAGGTCGCGACTGTCGCTGTAACGCTTGAACTGCTCGCGTGTGACTGTTTGCTCGCCTTTCGTGAGCACCGCACCTCGCGCTCCTCGAAGGCCGTACTGATAAAGCTGGAGCTGGGATTGAATGGCTGAAAGAGCCCTCTGAGTGGCGTCAACCATTGCCTCATGTGTAGTAGCTTGGTTGCGCTGTGAAGCCCATAAACAAAGTGCCGCTGTGAAAAGCACGCCGAGAATGAACAGCAGAGCGGGCAATGTCCCGAGGGACAGACGCCTCTCTGATGTTATCGCACTTAAGTCAATAAAATCGGACATTCATTATCCTTAACTTATGACAAACAGCTTAAAAACTTATGCTGAACTGGTCTTCGGGTCGTCGCGTTTTCTGGGCATTTAACCAAGTCCTCGGAACAGTAATGCCTCAAAATCTAGCGAGGGAATCGGTCTTGCATATAAATATCCCTGCATTACCTGGCAGCCGAGAGCAAGCAGTGCTTGAGCTTGAACTTCTTGCTCAACCCCTTCTGCGACCAGTCTGAGATTGAGACTTTGCGCCATCTGAATTATCGCCTCCACAATCCCAGCATCGCTGCTGTCTATCAGCATATCGCGCACAAAGCTTTGATCAATTTTGAGTACGTCGATTGGGAAGCGCTTGAGGTAGGCGAGACTCGAATAACCGATTCCAAAGTCGTCAAGTGCAATAGAAACTCCCAGCGCCTTTAAATCAAACAACGAATCACGAGTGCGTATCATATTGCTGGCAAACACGCCCTCGGTGATCTCAAGCTCCAAAAGTTCTGGAGCAATACCTGTCTCTACGAGCACGGCCTTTACTGAGTCAACGAAGTTGACCTCTTCCATCTGCACCAAGGAGACGTTAACGGCAATAAGGATGGGAAAGCCCTCTGCATGCCACCTGACACCATCCAGGCACGCTTGGCGAAGCACAAAAAGACCGATAGGCACTATAAGTCCGGTTTCTTCCGCCATCGGTATGAATTCAGCTGGAGAAACCAGTTGACCATCAGCCCGCCTCCAGCGAACTAAGGCTTCCGCTCCGATAATAGTCGAGTGCTTGGCATTCACCTTAGGCTGGTAATAGACCTCAAACTCCTGATTTTCTAAGGCAACACGCATTTGCTTTTCCAGCAGGTGGCGAGACCGCAAGGTATCTTCGATTTCCGCGCAAAAAAACTGGAAACGATTACGACCATCCTGTTTGGCACGATACATGGCCGCATCTGCTTGATGATGTAGAGTCGCCATATCATCGCTGTCATCAGGGAAAAGGCTTATGCCTATGCTCACAGTGAGATTGAAACGGTTACCTTCTATCCAATAAGGCTCTGACAGCAAACCAAGCAAATATTCTGCTTTTGACGCGACGTCTTCAACTTTCTGAATGTTATGTAATAGAACTATAAATTCGTCTCCGCCTTGGCGGCTGACCGTATCATTACCGCGCATGCTTTTTTTAAGCCGGGTAGCGACTTGCTGGAGCAGTAGATCACCGGTCGAGTGACCGCTCGAATCGTTGATGCTTTTAAAGTGATCCAAATCAAAAAAGAGGAAGGCGACCCTTCCGCCCACGCTCTTGGCGTCGCGAATCGCTTGCTCAGTACGGTCGCGCAGTAAAATCCGATTTGGCAGGTTGGTCAGTGCATCATGATTTGCTAAATGCGCCATCTTGATAGCCAACGCCCGAGCTTCACTAACGTCATGGAATACGGTAATTGCGCCTGTGAGCTCCTGATCCGAAGCGAAAATGGGTGCCGCGGAGTCCTCAATCTCTATTGTGCTGCCATCACGACAGACCAATCTAGAACTCAATTTCATACCAACAGTTCGTTTTTCGCGTATCGCAAGGCGAATTGGATTTTGCAGTTCGAGCCCAGTACTGGCTTCACGCAGTGGCATCACCTTCTCGATCGCTTGACCAAGCGCGTCTGCGCCCCTCCATCCCGTCATCTCTTCAGCGATCGGGTTCAAAAAGCTTATCAGCCCCTCTACATCGGTTGCTATGACGGCATCGCTAATTGAATTGAGGGTAATTCGAATACGCTCCTTTTCACGAAATAGCGCCGTCTCTGCACGTTTGCGGTCCGTGACGTCAGTGATCAGCAGCAGAAAACCAGCATCACGATTTTCGACATCGCGGTAAACCACGGAAGCTTGACCGTGCAACATGTCTCCGTCAGGGCGGATTAGACTGATATCGAAAGACGTATTATCTCCCTTAAGCTCTGCGTCAAGATGCCGTTCAATGGCAAAAAAATTGGTTTCTCCTAATACATCACAAAGGTGCAGCCCCGCCATTTGGCTGCCGCGCAGACCAAACCATTTGCCGCCCGGATCGTTAGTAAACACGTTGCGCAGTTCTTTATCCCACTGGGAAATAAAGGCGGGCAGGTTTTGAACTACGTTTTCCAGACTTCGTCTTGCTTCGATCAACTGCTTGTTCTTTAACCGCAGGACCAGGTGCATTTTGATTCGGGCGCGCGCGATGGGAATATTCAGCGGCTTGTTCAGGAATTCAACGCCGCCCATATCAAGCGCCTCAATCTGTCGAGTATCTTGGTCGTGCGCGGTAATGAAGATGATAGCAACGTCTTTTGTGGCGGGATCGCTTTTGATAGCTTTACATACAGCAAATCCATCCATGCCAGGCATTTCAATGTCGAGTAGCACAACATCAGGCGGTGACCTCTTTACTATTTCAATAGCCGCCAGCCCCGATGTGGCAAATATAACTTTTCCAAGACCACTAACCGTGTCTCGGATGATCCGGACACTCATAGGCTGATCATCGACAATTAGAATAGTTAACGGCTCTAGCTTGAGATCGTCGAGCAACTTTTTATCCCCACATTTGCCCCTCTATACGCCCGCGCCTTTGGGCTATCGAACAGATAAGGCAGGTCCAACTCCTTGACATCGCATCTCAGCAGCCACTCAGCTTCAGCAGGGATGAAATGTGTTTCCTCCACGATAGCAGATCAAATCGAACTGTCATTCACGTTTCCTTCTGCCTCCTATGCTCTGAAACCCCATGGTTGCCCGCATTTCAAAATTGAACCAAAAACCTTGCAGGAAAAGGGTAGCCGTCCGAGGAACACACGGTCTTACAACGCCGCTTGTGGCATGGAGTCCATCTAGATTTAAACGGAAGCGATCATAAGCATGAAGCTATTGGGAGAAAGTGCAGGCCCGACTGGCGGAGCGGCCCCGAGCCCCCAAGAAGAACCATCAGCGGGTTGAACAGCGCGCCGTGGGCAACGCACACGACGTACCCTTCGCGTCTTTTCCGGGCCCCCTTTCCCGCTAAAAAGCGGCCAGTAGCCACTAGACAACTGATGCTTAGCCTCGTACCTTAAACCTGAAGGCCCTGCGAAACCTTTTTTACGCCTCATTTGCTGGCTTGAGAAAGCCAACCTAAAAAACCGACGTATACCCGGATATTGAGGTAACAGGTTTGATGCAAGGGACACGCTCTGAAAGCCTACCCAAGCGCGACGCTCGACCAGAATTTTGGCAACTTTCCATGCGTTGCTGCCAATTGGCGGGCAGCGTAGACGTTGCGTTTTTTTTCATTTTCCTCATTCTGGGCTCACCCATTTTGGCGTGGATAAACGTGGTCAGCGTGGCCATGTATGTCTATGCCTATCACGCGTTCAAGCAACGACGAAATCAGTTTGCAGTTCTCCTTATACGTATTGAAGTGCTTGTGCACGCTGGGCTGGGCACAGTTCTGGTCGGCTGGGGAAGTGGTTTTCACTACTTCTTGTTAATGTTTATTCCGGCCCTGTTCGTCAGCATGCGTGCCCGTAGCGCCTGGATATACGCAGGCTGCCTTTGGGCTTACTATGTAGGCTTAGATGTACTAATGTGGTTCGTAAGTCCTCTGCAACCCATCTCCTCCAATGCCCTGTTGGGTGTGCATGTTTTTAACCTGACAGTAGTTTTCTGCATGTTCAGCTATCTTGCGTTGTTCTATGTGATCACGGTAACCCGCGCTCACAAGAGCCTGGCGCGTATGGCAACGACGGACTCATTAACCGGGTTATTCAACCGTCGGCACATGATTGCTCTGACCGAGAAAATTTTGGCACGGCATCATAGACGTCCCCGCAATCTCACCTTGATGTTGATGGATATAGATCACTTCAAGCAGGTCAATGATCTATACGGTCACGATACCGGTGATCGTGTACTCGAGGCAGTGAGCCTATTACTCAAATGTTCAATGCGAGAGCAAGACTTTATCGGACGCTGGGGCGGCGAAGAATTTCTCTCCATATTGCCGGATACGGATTTTAGCAATGCAACTGATAGCGCAGAACGTATACGCAAGGCGGTCCAGGCATTGGAGATTGACAGCAATGGCAAAAAAGTAAGCGTAACTCTCTCTATTGGTGTCACTCAATATCGTGCTGATGAGGTTCTCAGCAACGCAATTGCAAGGGCGGATTACGCGCTCTACGAAGGTAAGTTAGCGGGACGAAACAGGGTAGAGGTAGCCGAGGCTTAGGTATCAGCTTTTAATCGAGTTCTGACAATAATCATCTCCAGCGCCTCGACGCAGCTATAGTCGGACGCGCTGAAGGCATATCGCGGAAAATACTCCACGCCATCTCGCTCGATGGAGAGGCTAACCAATAAGCCATTAGGCAACTACTATTGAAAACATCAGCATACCTCCGGTAGAGCACTCACTGTCAGCTATCAACGGCAGGAATGACATCCGCAGCGTAGCCGAAAATAACGAAGAGCTATTTCACTAACGCCACAGTAGAGGTGATCAGCCTATCTATCCGGATGAGTTTTGAAGAATGACATACAAATGCTGGTACAGATTTAAAAAGACTGCATACAGATATCTATCTGTTATTGCTGACACAGAGTTGACCCGTCTGCCAACTTGACGTTGCCCCATAATCACTCAGCCCAAAGTCAAGCCAACATTTAGGCAGCCAGGTCAATTCTGCATAAGCGGCCATACTCTTACACGGTTCAGTCCGATTTATATTACTCAAGGCTCCAATAATCAACAATTCCCTTATTGGTAAATGTCACATAAAAACGATCACCATGAATCTCGGTATTACCATTGGCTTTACCAGCTACTTTATTTACACTCGATACAGCTGCTGAGGTAGATCTTCCCATGGCTAATGCGCTAGAAACAGAGCCAGCCCCGGGGATATAACCAACCAAACTTGAAACATCGCTCAAGGTACCACCTTTACGGTAGACCCAAGTTGTTCCGTTGCTTGACTTTTCATTACTATCAGGAACGCCATATAGGCGTTGAACGTCGGCTTGCGTGGTTTTACCCTCAATTATGTGGGATTCGACATAGCTGGTGCTATATTTGTCATCCGTCGTCATTCCGGCACAACCTGCTAGCGTCAGAGCGCCCAGTAGTATTAAAGCTTGTTGAATCTTTATCATTTTCTTGCCTCACTAACAGAATTGATAATTATGGAATTGACCCATATGCCGACTTGTCGTTGCGCCATAAGTCCCCCCAAAGTCAGACGGGCTAACGCTTTAGGGGCAGCGGAATTTCGACAGCTGGGTCAATTCTGCATCAGTGGCAACAACGTTAAACTAATCCTACCCCTGAGCGCCTTAATCCTTCATAAAACACATCCGGTAACTATGAGTACTTCATATTAAACTCTTTGCGCCTTTGGCACTTTTAGTGAGCAGACGAAAGCATTCGCACGATAATGGTGACTCCAGCCACGAACTTCTATAGTACAGATGAGCTATTGAACTAAGACATGCCTGAAAAATTGACTAAGCATAGACGCCTTAGGTGCGCACTAGTGTGCTGTTCGCGAAATAAATTACTGATTAATTCGTCTACACTTCAAACGTCACCCCTGCCTTGGAGAGCTGACAGTGAGTGCTCTGGACATCACGCTTAGCCCCGAAGAAAAGGCCGAACTGAAACGGCGCGTTCGCTCTGCGACTCTCCCCCAGAGAGAAGGCCGTCGAGCACGCATTATCCTGCTGGCTGCCGAGGGCGAAACCCGGGACAACATCGCACGGCTGACTGGCTTTTCCTGCCCGACGATTCTGGCCCCGCCGGACAAGGCTTTGGTGTTGTGTTGCGATGAGAAAAGCCAGGTTCTAGCGCTGGAGCGGACGCAGCCGGGCTTGCCTTTGGGCATCTGTCATATCCAGACTAAGTCCCATGATTACACCCGACACGGCACGGTCACTTTATTCGCCGCACTGGATTATCTTCAGGGCAAATTGATCAGCAGCATCGAGCGTCAGCACCGGCATCAAGAGTGGCTGGCCTTTCTCAAGAAGATCAATAAAGAGACGCCCAAACACCTCCAGCCACACCTGATCGTCGATCACTATGCGACGCACAAGCATGCGGCAGTGAAAGCCTGGCTGGCGAAACATCCTCGCTTTCATATTCATTTCACGCCGACCTCCAGCTCATGGATGAACATGGTTGAGCGCTTCTTTCGAGACGTCACGGTGTATCTTCGCGACGGCAGTTTTACCTCGGTTCGCGAGCTGTAAAGCTCCATTACAGCGTTAATGGCGTTACGCAATGCTCAGCCGACCCGATACGTTAGGAACGCAAAGGGAGAGGATATCTTGAACAAAATCAAGCGGGCGCGTGAGGCACTTGAAGCCGTAGCCAATAAGTAAATTATTTCGAAAACAGAACATTAGCGTCTGGGCATGAGGTGAATAGTCGATGAGGGTCAGGCAGTCCTGTTTATAACCTACTACGTAAAAAGCGTGTCCCTACCAACATGGAGAGGTTTGACATAATTATCCGCCATCAGAAAACCACCGAAACTACAGCAGCTATCTGCTGGGCTCAGGCTCATGAACTGACTGACACCGGGCTGCACTGCGTCTCCGGCGGCGCCGATTTCACCATCATGCCGGTACCCGCATTGGTGTGATCAAACCTGATCCGATCTGCATCTATCCATTCCCTGATGTGCCTCCACCGTCAGACATTCGCGGGCCGTTTGTTGGTTTATGTCCGTTGCGCCCTGACCAGCAGCACTCAGGTCAGGACGTATTCACCCGCCTCTCGTGAAGCGACAACAGGTTCAGGCGCAACTCCGAAGGGCGCAGCGGCTTGGAGAGCACGGACACTTCGGTACCCTGCATTGATTCAATGACCACTTCCACCTCCCTCCCGGTAAGGATCAAAGCCGGTACATCCCAGCCGCGGGCTGCTCTGATACTCGCAATGCAGTCAAGGCCATTGGCCTCGGTGCCTAGGTCGTAATCGGCTACGATAATGTCGCAGTCGGTGGTCAACCCTTCAACAGATCGGGCGACCTGGACTTCGCATCCCCACCTTTCCAGCAGCGCGGCGGTTGCCATCAGCACATTTTTGTCGTCTTCCACCAGGCAGATCCTGACGCCCTTGAGCAGGCTGTCGCCCAATGTTTTTTTGCGGGCCGGTTTTACAGGCGCGCTCACCTCTTCAAGCCCATGGATAGTAACTGTCGTGCCGCGGTCAACACGGGAATTGATATCAATCTGTACGCCAAGAAGCTGACTGAGCCGCTTGACGATGGATAGCCCCAGCCCTACGCCCTCAACGTCCTTATCGCGAACATGGCGAATCCGATAGAACTCGTCACAGACTTTGGGCAGATGTTCAGCCGCGATGCCTCGCCCCTGATCATGCACGCTGATTGACAAGCTACCTTTGTGGCGACGTACACCGATCAGCACCGGGTGCTCGGGGGCATACTTGAGTGCGTTGGACAGAATGTTCTGCACCATCGTGGCAAGCAGTGTGGCATCGACTCTTACCCAGCGCCGACACGGCCGGACTCTCAGTTCCACGCCGGCCCATCGGGCGGCAGCCGTGTTTTGCTGAGCTATTTCATTGAGCATGTCACCCAGGTTGACCACGTCTGACTTGGCCGAAACCTTGCCGCTGTCCAGCGTGTATATATCCAGAATCGAGCGAAACAACTGCGATACGTTGTGCAGGGAACGATCGATGTTGTCGACCAGCTGACGCTCATAGTCACCTAGCGGGCTTGAACGCAGGCACGCGGTAAACATGCCGATCGAGTGAATGGGCTGGCGCAGATCGTGGCTTGCCTGGGCCAGAAAACGCTCTTTTTCGCGGTTGGCAACGGTTGCCTGCTCCGATGCCTGGCGAGCCAGCACCAACAGAATGTGGGCGTAGCCAGGCACCAGAATCGTGATAGCGACCAGCATCAGTACCATGAATGGTTGCGCTTGCCAGTACGGCGTCAATTTATAAATGATCAGTATGGCCAGCAGCGCCAGCGACGCAGCAATCGACAGGTA
Organism: Pseudomonas sp. RA_5y_Pfl1_P24; assembly: GCF_963970945.1. Taxonomy (NCBI): domain Bacteria; kingdom Pseudomonadati; phylum Pseudomonadota; class Gammaproteobacteria; order Pseudomonadales; family Pseudomonadaceae; genus Pseudomonas; species Pseudomonas sp. RA_5y_Pfl1_P24. The sequence goes on from NZ_CAXAOJ010000014.1 coordinate 14,511, forward strand.
ACGCGAGCCAAAGCGCATCCCATTGCCCAGGGTCACCCAGACCATCACACTGAAAATCGGCAGCGTTGCCTCTCCGCCTACGACCAAACCGACGGAAATTGCGGTGTAGTCATGGACCATCCCGAATACAAGGCGGACCGGAAAGACGCCGGGGAACCTGGTGATGTGCTGGCGCAGGATCAGAGATACCACCAGAAAGCCGGCATAGTAGAGAATGATCGGTTGATACTTCGCTATGTCGAGCCCAGGCAGGAAACCTAACAGCGCCACGTAGGTGACCGCGAACGTCGCCACTATCAGCCTCAGATTCGCCTGATCCAGTTCAGCGTTTTTCCGGTATTTCATCAAGGCACCTCGTTTTACTGCGGACTCGTTCCGCTCGACGAGCGGCTAGTGGCTATCGCTCACATACCCACTTTCGCTTTCTACTCCAGATCGAGCGCGGTAAATGCTTCTCCCGTGCCATTTTCGCGATAACTTAATTAACTTGGCGACCACCATCATCTGACTAGGGTCATGCGAACCTGCTCTTCCATGATGTCGAGAGCATAAATAATCACTCTAGATTTTTCTCACAGGCGATACGCATTGCGCCTATCGAGTATGATGACCCGACTTAAAATTCGGAAGCAGAGGCATGGCGTGCAGAATCATAGTGGCTGACGACCACCCCCTATTTCGTGAAGGCATGTTGCGTACCATCGAACGTCTGTTGCCAGAAGCTATCATTGAGCAGGCAGGCAATTTCAATGAAGTGCTGACCTTGGCACGCTCCGGTGAAGAAGTTGACACTCTGATTCTGGACCTGCGCTTCCCCGGACTGGACTCGATTCACACCATTGCCAAACTGCGCAATGAGTTCCGACGTACCTCGATCATCGTGGTCTCGATGATCGATGACCCGGAAACCATCTCCCAAGTCATGTCGAATGGTGCTGATGGCTTTATTGGCAAGAACATCGATCCACAGGAAATAACCGACTCTATCGTCTCTATCCGACAGGGCGACGTCGTCGTCAATTACAAGTCCGCAGGTTCGCTTTTCAACGAATCAGCGGTTAACGCACTAAGCCCTCTTACTACACGTCAGAAACAGGTACTGAGTCTGATCGCCGCAGGCAAAACTAATAAGGAAATAGCCAAAGATTTGGGTATTTCCCCCTTTACCGTGCGCATACACGTTTCAAGCCTGTTAAAAGCTCTGGGGGTATCGACCCGGGCAGCCGCTGCAGCGCAGTTCGCTACGCAGGCCATCAAGTAGGCGGCGGAAACAACATTCATTCTCCAATGTTCAGACTGCCAATGTCAGGTGCCAATTGCAGCTTAGCCTTATGCCAGCTTACCAAGGATTCCAAACGTTTCTGCCTCGCTGAGGCCAGGTCACTCTGCGAACGCAGAAGCTCAAGAATACTGCCCTCCCCAGCCTTGTAACGGCCCTGAGCAATGTCATAAGACTTGCTCGCACTCTCGACAAAAAGACGACTGATTGCCAATGCCCGGGTTCTGGATTCCAGCGCCTGCAGACGATATGTCTGCTGGCCGGCGCCAGCATGATATTTTGCGTTAGAGGCTTTCAGGCTGTTGTGCGCGAGACGTTCAGCACTGATTTTGGCTTGCAACAGCGCGGTGTTGGCCTGCACTTGGTAAAAGACTCTGGCGGTGGTAAGCATCGACTTCTGCAATTCTTCAATTCGGCTGCCACTGGCGGCGTTCAGTAACTGGCGGGCACTTTCGACTTTTGCGGCGCGAAGCCCAAAGTCGAAGAGCACCCAGCTCATATTGAGGTCGTAGATGCTGGTACTGGCGTTCAGCCTGGAATTGGCTTCGGAGAAGCCCGGATACCGGGTGGTCTTGGCAGCCCGACCTTTTTGAAACAGCCCTTCCACAGTCGGGTAGTTGGCTGAGTGCTCAGCCTCCATTTCCGCCTGACGATCCAGCTCCGTCAGCCACGCTGTTGCCGCTGATGCAGAATTGACCCTGCTGCCGAAATTTCGCTGACCCAGGCTTCTACTTTGTAAAGCGTTAGCAGGTCTGACTTTGGGCTGAATGCTTGTGGGGCAACGCCAAGTCGGCAGATGGGTCAATTCTGCATCAGCGGCAACATCGAATGACCTATGTATTCGTCCCTAGAGTAGGAAATATATTGAATATTTTTAAAAACCTCTCTTAACGAATACTCAGTGCGTCCCGAGCACGGTGGCCCGGAAAAAGCGTCACCGGCTACTCAATCGGGGGGTCGAATGCGCCAGCGACAGACTTTATTTATTTCCGACAGACTTTATTTCGTAGCTTCGAAGGGCGCTCAAGGCGCGTGCCGTATTACTCCACCGTCACCGACTTCGCCAGGTTGCGCGGCTGGTCAACGTCAGTGCCCTTGAGCACGGCGACGTAGTAAGACAGCAGTTGCAGCGGGATGGTGTAGAGAATCGGCGACAGGGTGTCGTTGATATGCGGCATGTTGATGACGTGAGTGCCTTCAGCGTTGGTCATGCCGGCTTTCTCGTCGGCGAATACCACCAACTGGCCGCCACGGGCACGTACTTCCTGCAGGTTGGACTTGAGCTTTTCCAGCAGTTCGTTGTTTGGCGCTACCGTGACGACTGGCATGTCGTCATCCACCAGGGCCAATGGACCGTGCTTGAGCTCGCCGGCCGGGTAGGCTTCGGCGTGGATGTACGAGATTTCCTTGAGTTTGAGCGAGCCTTCCATTGCCACCGGGTATTGCGCGCCACGGCCGAGGAACAAGGTGTGGTTTTTGTCGGCGAACAGCTCGGCGACTTTTTCCACGATACTGTCCATGGCCAGGGCCTCACCCAGGCGGGTTGGCAGGCGGCGCAGTTCTTCGACCAGGGTGGCTTCAACACCTGCGGCGAGGGTGCCACGTACTTGGCCCAGGGACAGGGTGAGCAGCAACAGGCCGACCAGCTGGGTGGTGAAGGCTTTGGTGGAGGCCACGCCGATTTCGCGACCGGCCTGGGTCAGCAGGGTCAGGTCGGATTCGCGCACCAGGGAACTGATGCTGACGTTGCAGATCGCCAGGCTGGCGAGGAAGCCCAGCTCCTTGGCGTTACGCAAGGCGGCCAAGGTGTCGGCGGTTTCGCCCGACTGCGAGATGGTCACGAACAGGGTGTCAGGCTGGACCACCACTTTGCGGTAGCGGAACTCGCTGGCCACTTCGACTTGGCATGGGATGCCGGCCAGTTCTTCCAGCCAGTAACGGGCAACCATGCCGGCGTGGTAGCTGGTGCCGCAAGCCACGATCTGCACATTGCGCACTTTGGCGAACAACTCGGCGGCTTGTGGGCCAAAGGCGTTGACCAGCACTTGCTTGTCGCCCAGACGACCCTCCAGGGTGCGCTGCACCACGGCCGGCTGCTCGTGGATTTCCTTGAGCATGAAGTGGCGGTATTCGCCTTTGTCGGCGGCTTCGGCGCCGTCGCGGTATTGCACAGCTTCACGCTCGACAGACTGACCGTTAACGTCCCAGATCTGCACGCTTTCACGGCGGATGTCGGCAATATCGCCTTCTTCCAGGTACATGAAGCGGTCGGTGACCTGGCGCAGGGCCAACTGGTCGGAGGCGAGGAAGTTTTCCCCCAGCCCCAGGCCGATCACCAACGGGCTGCCACTGCGGGCGGCAACCACGCGATCGGGCTGGGTGGCGCTGACCACGGCCAGACCGTATGCGCCGTGCAGTTCTTTTACGGTGGCTTTGAGGGCGACCGTAAGGTCGCCCAGGTCTTTGAGCTTGTGATTCAGCAGGTGGGCGATGACTTCGGTGTCGGTGTCCGAAGTGAATACGTAGCCCAGGCCCTTGAGTTGCTCACGCAGCACTTCATGGTTTTCGATGATGCCGTTGTGCACCACCGCGAGGTCGCCGGAAAAGTGTGGGTGGGCGTTGCGTTCGCACGGCGCACCGTGGGTAGCCCAACGGGTATGGGCGATGCCCAGACGGCCAACCAACGGCTCACCGGCCAGGGCTTGCTCCAGTTCACTGACCTTGCCCGGGCGACGCATGCGCTCAAGCTTGCCGGCGTTGGAGAAGACGGCCACACCGGCGCTGTCGTAGCCACGGTATTCCAGGCGTTTGAGGCCTTCGAGCAGGATGGGAGTGATGTTGCGTTCAGCGACTGCGCCTACGATGCCACACATGGTGTTTCTCCTAGATGATTGCCGCGCATATCAGCGTAATGCCGCGGGCTTGGATCTGGTCGCGGGCCTCAAGCGGCAGGCGATCATCGGTGATAAGGGTATGGACGCTGCTCCAGGGCAGTTCCAGGTTGGGAATCTTGCGACCGATCTTGTCGGATTCGACCATCACCACCACTTCACGGGCGACCTCGGCCATTACGCGGCTAAGGCCCAGCAGTTCGTTGAAGGTGGTGGTACCGCGCTGCAGATCGATGCCGTCGGCGCCGATAAACAGTTGATCAAAATCATAGGAACGCAGCACTTGCTCGGCGACCTGGCCCTGGAACGAGTCCGAATGCGGGTCCCAGGTGCCGCCGGTCATCAACAGCACCGGCTCGTGCTCCAGCTCGCTCAAGGCGCGGGCCACGTGCAGGGAGTTGGTCATCACCACCAGGCCGGGCTGGTGGCCCAGTTCGGGGATCATCGCGGCGGTGGTGCTGCCGCTGTCGATGATGATGCGCGCGTGTTCGCGCAGGCGCATCACGGCGGCACGGGCGATGGCGCGCTTGTAGATCGAGATGGGTTGGGCGGCGTCGCCGACCAGTTCCTGGGGCATGGTAATTGCGCCACCGTAACGGCGTAGCAGCAGGCCGTTGCTTTCGAGGGCAGCCAAGTCCTTGCGGATGGTCACTTCCGACGTTTCGAAACGCTTGGCCAATTCGTCCACGCTGACTTCGCCCTGTTCATTGAGCAAGGTCAGGATGTTGTGGCGCCGTTGAGGGGTATTTCGTTTCGACATGGTGATGGTAAGTTTCGTTTCGAAAGATAACGAAGGCAATCAAAACCTATTGGCGAAACGTCGTCAAGTGGGGCGTACACAATTTTTAGATCAACACAAAACCAATGTGGGAGCGGGCTTGCTTGCGAATGCGGAGTGTCAGTCACGGGAGATGTCGACTGAACGACCGCATTCGCGAGCAAGCCCGCGCACATTGGATATTTATCGCTGATCAGCGTGTGGATAACTCAGGTCTTTTTGATTTTGACCGGGCGTTTCCAGCCATCAATGTTGCGCTGGCGGGCACGTGCGACAGCCAGTTGGGACTTATCCACATCCTGGTTGATGGTTGAGCCCGCGGCTGTGCTGGCGCCATCGTCGAGGGTAACCGGAGCGACCAACGAATTATTTGAACCGATAAATACATCCGCACCAATGCTGGTCTGGTGCTTATTGGCGCCATCGTAGTTGCAGGTGATGGTGCCGGCACCGATGTTAGTTCGCGCACCTACGTTGGCATCACCTAAGTAGGTCAGGTGTCCGACTTTGGCTTCGTCGTCCAACTTGGCGTTTTTCAATTCAACAAAGTTACCCACATGGGCTTTAACTCCCAATACGCTTCCTGGACGTAACCGCGCAAACGGCCCAGCATCGCTGCCCTCGCCCATCAAAGCGCCGTCGATATGGCTGTTGGCCTTGACCACCGCGCCTTTGCGCAGGGTGCTGTCCTTGATCACGCAGTTCGGGCCAATCACCACGTCGTCTTCGATGATCACTCGGCCTTCGAGGATCACGTTGATGTCGATCAGCACGTCACGGCCGACAGTGACTTCGCCACGCACATCAAAGCGCGCCGGGTCGCGCAGGGTCACACCCTGGGCCATCAGGCGGCGGCCTTCGCGCAGTTGATAGTGACGTTCAAGCTCTGCAAGCTGCTTGCGGTCATTGGCGCCCTGCACTTCCATGGGGTCGTGGGGCTGTTCGGTAGCCACCAGCAGGCCATCGCTCACGGCCATCTCGATGACGTCGGTGAGGTAGTACTCGCCCTGGGCGTTGTTGTTCGACAGACGGCTCATCCAGTCGGCGAGCTTATTGGCAGGGACCGCCAGAATCCCGGTATTGCCTTCGGTAATGGCGCGCTGAGTTTCGCTGGCATCCTTGTGCTCAACGATGGCCGCGACCTTACCGTCGGCATTGCGCACGATGCGCCCGTAGCCGGTAGGGTCATCCAGTTCAACGGTCAGCAGACCCATCTGGCCTGGCACGACATGCTTGAGCAGGCGTTGCAGGGTTTCCACTTCAATCAACGGTACGTCGCCGTACAGAATCAGCACGGTGTCGGCAGTGATGAAGGGCACGGCTTGTGCGGTGGCATGGCCGGTGCCGAGTTGTTTGTCCTGCAAAACGAAATTCAGGTCATCCGCGGCCAGGCGTTCACGGACCACATCGGCACCGTGGCCAATCACCACGTGGATGCGTTGCGGGTCGAGTTGCCGGGCGCTGTGGATAACATGGCCAAGCATGGAATTGCCGGCCACCGGGTGCAGCACTTTGGGCAAGGCCGAACGCATACGGGTGCCCTGGCCAGCGGCGAGAATGACGATTTCAAGAGACATGAGTGGCTACCAATCCTGGGCGGTCCGACTTCAGACCAGAGAAGTGTTTTGCAAAAAAAGAAAAAGGGTAGCCGAGGCTACCCTTTTTAATCAATCGCGCATAAAGCATGACGGCATGGCCGCTTACTTCTTGCGGATCTGCTGGAGCGTGCGCAGCTGAGCTGCAGCCTCGGCCAGACGTACAGCAGCAGCGCTGTAGTCGAAGTCGGCACCCTTTTCGTTCAGGGCCTTCTCGGCAGCCTTGACGGCTTCCTGAGCGGAGGCTTCATCCAGGTCGCCAGCACGTTGCACGGTGTCGGCAAGTACCTTGACCATGTTCGGCTGAACCTCGAGGAAACCACCGGAGATGTAAAACACCTCACGTTCCCCGCCTTGCTTGGTCAGCGTGATCGGGCCTGGTTTCAAGCTTGTGATCAGCGGGGCATGACCCATGGCGATACCAAGATCACCCAGGTCGCCGTGCGCTGTAACAAACTCGACCAGACCGGAGAAAATTTCCCCTTCCGCGCTGACGATATCGCAATGGACTGTCATAGCCATCTGATTGCCTCAACCTGATGAGCGCCCGTTTCCGGGCGCCTGGATTACAGTTTCTTGGCTTTCTCGATCGCTTCTTCGATGCCGCCGACCATGTAGAACGCTTGTTCTGGCAGGTGGTCGTAGTCACCGTTGAGGATGCCTTTGAAGCCAGCAATGGTGTCTTTCAGGGAAACGTATTTACCCGAAGCACCGGTGAAGACTTCAGCCACGAAGAACGGCTGCGACAAGAAGCGTTGGATCTTACGAGCACGGTTTACCAACTGCTTATCGGTTTCCGACAGCTCGTCCATACCCAGGATCGCAATGATGTCCTTCAGTTCTTTGTAACGCTGCAGCACGTACTGAACGCCGCGAGCGGTGTCGTAGTGCTCCTGGCCGATCACGTTCGGGTCCAGCTGGCGCGAAGTCGAGTCGAGTGGATCGACCGCTGGGTAGATACCCAGGGAAGCGATGTCACGGGACAGAACGACGGTGGCGTCCAAGTGGGCGAAGGTGGTCGCAGGCGACGGGTCGGTCAAGTCATCCGCAGGTACGTATACCGCTTGGATCGAAGTGATCGAACCTTCCTTGGTCGAAGTGATACGTTCTTGCAGAACGCCCATCTCTTCAGCCAGGGTCGGCTGGTAGCCTACTGCGGAAGGCATACGGCCCAGCAGTGCGGATACTTCAGTACCGGCCAAGGTGTAACGGTAGATGTTGTCGACGAACAGCAGAACGTCGTTACCTTCGTCACGGAACTTCTCGGCCATGGTCAGGCCAGTCAGTGCTACGCGCAGACGGTTACCCGGCGGCTCGTTCATCTGACCGTAAACCAGTGCCACTTTGTCCAGAACGTTGGAGTCCTTCATCTCGTGGTAGAAGTCGTTACCCTCACGGGTACGCTCACCCACACCGGCGAACACGGAATAACCGCTGTGCTCGATGGCGATGTTACGGATCAGTTCCATCATGTTTACGGTCTTGCCTACACCGGCACCACCGAACAGACCGACTTTACCGCCTTTGGCGAACGGGCAAACCAGGTCGATAACCTTGATGCCGGTTTCCAGCAGGTCGTTGCCGCCAGCTTGTTCGGCGAACGAAGGTGCTGGACGGTGAATGCCCCAACGCTCTTCGGTGTCGATCGGGCCAGCTTCGTCAATCGGGTTGCCCAGTACATCCATGATCCGGCCCAGGGTCGCTTTACCGACCGGTACGGAGATGGCTGCGCCAGAGTCGATTACGTCCAGACCGCGCTTCAAGCCTTCGGTGGAACCCATCGCAATGGTACGAACTACGCCGTCGCCCAGCTGCTGCTGAACTTCCAGAGTAGTTTCCGCGCCTTGTACTTTCAGCGCGTTGTAGATGCTCGGTACGCTGTCGCGTGGAAATTCCACGTCGATAACGGCGCCGATGATTTGAACGATACGTCCGCTACTCATAGCTGGATCCTCTGAATATTTGAACCGTTAAACCGCGGCAGCGCCGCCGACGATTTCCGAGATCTCTTGGGTGATCGCAGCCTGACGCGCCTTGTTGTAGATCAGCTGCAAATCGCTGATCAGATCACCGGCGTTATCGGTAGCGTTTTTCATCGCGATCATCCGCGCTGCTTGTTCAGCTGCGTTGTTCTCGACCACCGCCTGGTACACCTGCGACTCCACGTAGCGCACCATCAAGCCGTCAAGCAGCTCTTTGGCGTCTGGTTCGTAGAGGTAGTCCCAGTGGTGCTTGAGTTCCTGATCCGGAGTCGCCACCAGTGGAATCAATTGCTCCACGGTTGGCTGCTGGGTCATGGTGTTGATGAACTTGTTGGATACCACGGAGAGGCGGTCAATCCGGCCTTCCAGGTATGCATCCAGCATCACCTTCACACTGCCGATCAAATCATTGATCGACGGCTCTTCACCCAGGTGGCTGATAGCTGCAACGACGTTACCGCCGAAGTTGCGGAAAAAGGCCGCACCCTTGCTACCAACAACACACAGATCGATCTCGACGCCGTTTTCGCGGTTTACCGCCATGTCCTTGACCAGGGCCTTGAACAGGTTGGTATTCAGACCACCGCACAAACCACGGTCACTGCTCACAACCACATAACCGACGCGCTTGACTTCACGCTCGATCATGAATGGGTGGCGGTATTCCGGGTTGGCGTTGGCCAAATGCCCAATTACCTGGCGGATACGCTCCGCATAAGGACGGCTAGCAGCCATACGCATTTGTGCCTTGCGCATTTTGCTGACCGCCACTTTTTCCATGGCGCTGGTAATCTTTTGCGTGCTTTTGATGCTCGCAATCTTACTGCGAATCTCTTTTGCGCCTGCCATGTAACACCTATCAGGTTAGCAAGCGGGAGCCTTGCGGCTCCCGCTGCGGCTTACCAGGTTTGGGTGGCCTTGAACTTCTCGATACCGGCTTTCATGCCAGCGTCGATATCGTCATTGAAGTCACCCTTCACGTTGATCTTCGCCATCAATTCGGCGTGATCGCGGTTGAAGTAAGCAATCAGCGCTTGTTCAAAGCTGCCAACCTTGGCGATTTCAACGTCGGTCAGGAACCCACGCTCAGCGGCATACAGCGACAACGCCATGTCAGCGATCGACATTGGGGCGTATTGCTTCTGCTTCATCAGCTCGGTAACGCGCTGACCATGCTCAAGTTGCTTACGGGTCGCTTCGTCCAGGTCAGAAGCGAACTGGGCGAATGCCGCCAGTTCACGGTACTGAGCCAGAGCGGTACGGATACCACCGGAGAGCTTCTTGATGATCTTGGTCTGAGCGGCACCACCCACACGGGATACCGAAACACCGGCGTTCACAGCAGGACGGATCCCGGAGTTGAACATGGCCGATTCCAGGAAGATCTGACCGTCGGTGATGGAAATCACGTTGGTCGGAACGAACGCGGAAACGTCGCCAGCCTGGGTTTCGATGATCGGCAGTGCGGTCAGGGAACCGGTTTTGCCGGTCACTGCGCCGTTGGTGAACTTCTCTACGTATTCTTCCGAAACGCGGGATGCACGCTCCAGCAGACGGGAGTGGAGATAGAACACGTCGCCTGGGTAAGCTTCACGGCCTGGTGGACGGCGCAGCAGCAGGGAAATCTGGCGGTAAGCCACTGCTTGCTTGGACAGATCGTCATAAACGATCAGCGCGTCTTCACCGCGGTCGCGGAAGAATTCACCCATGGTGCAACCGGAGTACGGTGCCAGGAATTGCAGCGCAGGAGATTCCGAAGCACTGGCAGCCACGATGATCGTGTTGGCCAGGGCGCCGTTTTCTTCCAGCTTGCGAACCACGTTGGCGATGGTCGATTGCTTCTGACCGATCGCTACGTAGACGCAGAAAATGCCGCTGTCTTTCTGGTTGATGATCGCGTCGATGGCCAGAGCGGTTTTACCGATCTGACGGTCACCGATGATCAGCTCACGCTGGCCACGGCCGACTGGGATCATGGCATCGACAGCCTTGTAGCCAGTCTGTACAGGCTGGTCTACCGACTTACGCCAGATCACGCCTGGAGCAACTTTCTCGACCGCGTCGGTCTCGGTGTTGCCCAGTGGACCTTTACCGTCAACAGGGTTACCCAGTGCGTCGACTACGCGACCCAGCAGTTCCTTACCCACCGGAACTTCCAGGATGCGGCCTGTGCACTTGGCGCTCATGCCTTCAGCCAGACTGGTGTACGCGCCCAATACAACGGCACCTACGGAGTCTTGCTCCAGGTTGAGGGCCATACCGTAGACGCCGCCCGGAAACTCGATCATCTCGCCGTACATTACGTCGGCCAGACCGTGAATCCGCACGATGCCGTCAGATACGCTGACGACAGTGCCTTCGTTACGGGCTTGGGAGGTCACATCGAGCTTGTCGATGCGGCCCTTGATAATTTCACTTATTTCGGAAGGATTGAGTTGCTGCATTGCTCTGCTGCCCCTTCAAACTCAAGATTTCAATGCTTCGGCAAGATTCGCGAGTTTGCCGCGAATCGAACCATCGATAACCAGGTCGCCGGCGCGAATGATGACACCACCAATCAGGGTGGCATCCTCCGCAACTTGCAGGCGCACTTCCCGGTCGAGTCGTGCACTGAGAACCTTGGCGAGTTTGTCTTGCTGTTCTTGGTTCAATGCGAAAGCACTGGTCACTTCAACGTCTACCGACTTCTCTTGCTCGGCCTTGTACAGGTCGAACAGAGCGGCAATCTCCGGCAAAAGCAGGAGACGGTCGTTTTCGGCAACGACGTGCAAGAAGTTCTGCACTTTCACATCAAACTTGTCGCCGCACACGTCAATAAACGTGGCGGCCTTGTCTGCGCTCGTCAGTCGCGGGGCCTTGAGCACGCGCTGCATTGTGTCGTCTTGCGACACTGCTGCAGCCAGGCCGAGCATGGCTGACCAAGAGGCCAGCTGCTGGTGGGCCTGGGCGTGCTCGAAGGCTGCCTTAGCGTAAGGTCGGGCCAACGTGGTCAATTCTGCCATGATCGCCCTCGCTTAAATTTCAGCAGCCAGTTTGTTAACCAGCTCCGCGTGCGCGTTTTGATCGATTGTGGCGCCCAGGATCTTCTCAGCACCGCCGACGGCCAGAGCACCCAGTTGGGCACGCAGCGCATCTTTGACACCGTTCAGTTCCTGCTCGATCTCGGCCTGAGCCTGAACCTTCACACGGTCAGCGTCGATACGGGCTTTTTCAACAGCCTCTTCAACAATCTGGTTACCGCGTTTCTTGGCTTGCTCAATGATCTCGGCTGCTTGGGCTTTCGCTTCGCGCAGTTGCTGACCCGCTTTATCTTGGGCCAACTCCAGGTCGCGAGCTGCTCGGGCTGCAGCGTCCAGTCCATCCGCGATCTTCTTCTGACGTTCGTGCAGAGCTGCGATGACCGGAGGCCATACGAACTTCATGCAGAAAACGACAAAAATCAAGAACGCTAAGGACTGACCAATAATGGTTGCATTAATGTTCACGCCAATACCTCGCTCATTCGTTGCACAACACACCAATCACTCGAAAAACGAGTGATTAACCGGCGAGTTGACCAACGAAAGGGTTCGCGAAGGTGAAGAACAGAGCGATACCAACACCGATCATGGTCACGGCGTCGAGCAGGCCGGCGACGATGAACATTTTAACTTGCAGCATTGGAACCATTTCTGGTTGACGCGCGGCGCCTTCCAGGAATTTGCCGCCCAGCAGGCCGAAACCAATGGCAGTACCCAGGGCGCCCAGGCCGATCAACAGTGCAACAGCGATAGCGGTTAGACCAACTACAGTTTCCATCTTTCCTCCCGACTTTTACGTCGTATGGTTTAGGTTTTTTAGATTTTAAAGCGGTAAAACAAATCGTTTCATAGCCCTGGTGGGCCACCTTCCCGTTTCACCGGGAAGGACATCAGACTAGTCGAGACTGGCCTTAATGGTTCTCTTCGTGCGCCATCGACAAGTAGACGATGGTCAGCATCATGAAGATGAAGGCCTGCAGGGTGATGATCAGGATGTGGAACACAGCCCACGCCCACTGCAGAACGATGCCCAGGCCGCTAAGCCAGAGCAGGCCGCTGCCGAACATCACAGCGATCAGAATGAACACCAACTCGCCGGCATACATGTTGCCGAACAGTCGCAGAGCCAGGGAAATCGGCTTGGCGATCAGGGTCACGAATTCCAGCAGGAAGTTCACCGGGATCAGCAGGGCTTGAACAAAGATGTTCTTGCTGCCGAAAGGGTGCAGGGTCAGTTCGCCGATGAAGCCGCCGATGCCCTTGATCTTGATGCTGTAGAAAATGATCAGCGCGAACACCGACAGGGCCATGCCCAGGGTAGCGTTCGGGTCAGTGGTCGATACCGCGCGGAATGGGATGTGCGGATCGCCCGAGATCAGGGTGGCCAACTGAGGAATCCAGTCAACCGGGATCAGGTCGACGGCGTTCATCAGGAACACCCAGACGAAGATGGTCAGTGCCAACGGTGCAATCACCGGGCTACGACCATGGAAGCTGTCTTTCACGCTGCCATCGACGAATTCGACCAATACTTCAACGAAGTTCTGCAAAGCACCTGGTTGACCGGAAGTTGCCTTCTTTGCCGCCATGCGGAAAATCAGAACGAAGATCAGACCCAATGCGACCGACCAGCCCAGAGTATCCAGGTGGAAAGCCCAGAAACCCATTTCTTTGGCTTCTGCTGCGGAGTGGGCGAAGCCCCAGCCGCCATTAGGAAGCTGGCCGAAGGTCAGGTTCTGCAAGTGGTGCTGGATATAGCCCGAAGCGGTTGTTTCTGCCATGGTTGCCTCAAACGCCCTAAGGTTTCGAAAGTCTTGTTTTCATTAGCAGGGGAGCGAACCAGCTGACCAGTTGGGTCAACACGAAGACGCCGAATACAGCCAGCGGCGCCAATGGCTTCACACCTGCAAAGGTCAGTGCAAACAGCACTGCCGTCAAAATCAGTTTCCCCGCCTCGCCAGCATAAAAAGACCGGACGATAGCCTGAGCTGCTCGGGCGCCGGAAAACCGAAAGGCCCTGTGAGCAAAATACATATTGGGCAGCAAGGCTATCAGGCCTCCGCAGAGTCCTGAATATCCGGCTACGACTCCATGCCCGTACCAAAGCGCCAAAGCGGCGATCAGTAAAATCACAAATTGAGCCAATAAAACCGGAAAAACGGCCAAGCGATGGAACGGCAACGTGTTTGGCGTGCGGGTTTCCATCACTTTTGCTCCTCAATGGTCGGCTGCCGGAAATCAATAACTTGGCATAATTTGTGCCGACAAAATGCGCGCAGAGTATAGGGGCGGTTCAGCCCCTATTCAACTGCCGGGTAGTGATTTCCGATCGCGCGCTACATGAGCAAATGTTTCAGCGGATGTGAGCAAGAACACCCTGAAGCTCATCCAGCGAGTTATACCCGATAACCAGTTGCCCTTTGCCCTTCTTGCCGTGACGAATTTGCACCGAAGAGCCCAGCCGCTCGGCCAGGCGCTGCTCAAGACGCGCGATATCCGGATCAGGTTTGGCCGTTTCGACCGGTGCAGGTTTGCCGCTGAGCCACTGGCGAACCAGCGCCTCGGTCTGACGAACGGTGAGCCCGCGTGCGACAACGTGTCGCGCCCCCTCAACCTGTTGATTTTCCGGCAAACCGAGCAAGGCACGCGCGTGGCCCATCTCCAGGTCGCCATGGGACAACATGGTCTTGATGACTTCCGGCAATGCGATCAGGCGCAGCAAGTTGGACACGGTCACGCGGGACTTACCCACCGCGTCCGCGACTTGTTGCTGGGTCAACTGGAATTCCTGCTGCAGACGCTGCAAAGCGATCGCTTCTTCGATCGGGTTGAGGTCTTCACGCTGGATGTTCTCGATCAACGCCATGGCGATGGCGGTTTCATCCGGCACATCGCGCACCATCGCCGGGATGGTTTCCTTGCCAGCCTGTTGGCTCGCGCGCCAGCGGCGTTCACCGGCGATGATCTCAAAACGGCCGTCACCAATCGGGCGCACCACGATTGGCTGCATCACGCCCTGGGCCTTTATCGAATTGGCCAACTCCTCTAGCGCCTGGGGGTCCATGTCCCGGCGTGGCTGGTATTTGCCGCGCTGGATCAGGTCCAGGGGCAGGTGTTGCAGCTCGCGCTCGTCGGCCTGCACCGCTTGTTCTTCAAGCGATGTGACGGTCGGACCACTCAGCAGTGCATCCAGTCCACGTCCGAGACCTCGTTTCTTGACGGCCATGGGGATTCCTTAAGTTGGCTGGGCTGCAGCGGTGCGTAAGTTGCGGCGTTGGCGACGAACCATCTCGCCGGCCAGTGCCAGGTAAGCAATGGCACCGCGCGACGTTTTGTCATAGGCCAACGCGGGCATGCCATAGCTTGGCGCTTCGGCAAGGCGGATGTTGCGTGGAATCACAGTGTCGTACAACTGCTCGCCGAAGTGTTCCTTGAGCTGCGCGGACACATCGTTCATGAGGCTCAGGCGCGGATCGTACATCGTACGCAGCAAGCCTTCGATCTGCAGGTTCGGGTTGAGCAACTCGGCGATACGCTTGATGTTATCCACAAGGTCGCTCAAACCTTCCAGTGCGAAGTATTCGCACTGCATGGGGATAATCACCCCATCGGCGGCCACCAACGCGTTGAGCGTGAGCATCGAAAGCGAAGGTGGGCAGTCGATCAAAATGTAGTCGTAGTTCTCGCGGATCGGCGCCAATGCGCTGCGCAGACGGCTTTCTTTCATCTGCATTTCAAGCAGCACCACTTCCGCCGCGGTCAAATCGCGGTTCGCCGGCAGCAGTTGATAACCGCCGTGTTCGGAGTAGTGCATGGCCTGGCCCAGGTCGCACTCGCCAATCAGCAAGTCGTAGACTGAGTTCTCCAGGCCGTGTTTATCCACACCGCTACCCATTGTGGCGTTGCCCTGTGGATCGAGATCGATCAACAGCACCCGGCGCTTGGTTGCGACCAGGGATGCTGCGAGGTTGATACAGGTGGTGGTTTTACCCACGCCACCTTTCTGGTTCGCTATCGCGAATACCTTAGCCATTCTTGCTTGTGTTCCCAATCATGCCGTGCGGCGCAGTATCAGCAGATGGCGTTGGCCTTGGCAACCGGGTACGGCCAAGGCGTGTTCGCCATCGAGGTGGAAGTCTGCCGGCAATGCTAACAGCTCGTCGCTGGGATGAACGCCCTTCATTGCCAGCCAGCGCGTGTCACGGTCGCCAAGGTGGCGGGTCCAGTTACTGAAGTTCTCCATGCTGCTGAACGCCCTGGAAACAATTCCGTTGAAGGGCCGCTCAGGCGTGAAGTCTTCGACGCGGCTGTGGATAACCTGCAGGTTGTCCAGTTTGAGTTCAAGTTTGACTTGGGTCAGGAAGCGGGTTTTCTTGCCGTTGCTGTCAAGACAAGTCACTTGCGACTCAGGAAACAGGATGGCTAGCGGGATGCCAGGCATGCCGCCGCCACTGCCCACGTCCAACCAGCGACCGTTTTCGATGAATGGCATCACGCTCAAGCTATCGAGCAAGTGACGCGACACCATTTCATCAGGATCACGCACGGCAGTCAGGTTGTAAGCTTTGTTCCACTTGATCAACAGGGCAAGGTAGCCCAGCAGCAATTCGTGCTGGGCCGGGGTCAGGTCGACGCCCAACTGGAGCGCCCCTGTGGATAACTCTTCGGCGTGTTGCGAGGTAACAGACGAACTCAAGCGCTTTGCTCCAACTGACGGCCCGCGCCGCGTTTTTTCAAATGAATCATCAACAGCGAAATGGCTGCCGGGGTGACACCGGGGATACGTGACGCCTGCCCCAAGGTTTCTGGCCGAGTTATCCCCAGCTTGCTTTGAATTTCTTTCGACAGCCCGGAAATCCCGGTGTAGTCGATATCCACAGGCAGCTTGGTGTTTTCACTGGCGCGCAACCGAGCGATCTCGTCCTGCTGGCGGTCAATGTAACCGGCGTATTTGGTCTTTATTTCGACCTGCTCGGCAACCTGCGGGTCTTCCGCGCCTTGGCCAGTCACTTCGACCAAGCCTGTGTAGTCGATTTCCGGGCGCGATAGCAGGTTCAGCAAGTTGTATTCGTGGGTCAGCGGCGTGCCGAATTTTTCGGCGATCGCGTCGCCCTGCTCGGTGCCCGGGCGAACCCAAGTGCTTTTCAGGCGCTGCTCTTCAAGCGTAATGCTTTCGCGTTTTTTGCAGAAAGCTTCCCAGCGTGCATCATCGACCAGGCCTAGCTCACGGCCTTTTTCGGTCAGGCGCAGGTCGGCGTTGTCTTCGCGCAGGATCAATCGGTATTCCGCCCGGGAAGTGAACATTCGGTACGGCTCCTGGGTACCCAGGGTAATCAGGTCGTCGACCAATACGCCGATGTACGCCTCATCGCGGCGCGGGCACCAGCTGTCTTTGCCTTGCGCGCGCAGTGCCGCGTTTGTCCCGGCCAGCAAACCTTGGGCGCCGGCTTCTTCGTAACCGGTGGTGCCGTTGATTTGCCCGGCGAAAAACAAACCGCCGATGACTTTGGTTTCCAGGCTGTACTTCAGGTCACGCGGGTCGAAGTAGTCGTACTCGATGGCGTAGCCCGGACGCACGATGTGTGCGTTTTCCATACCGCGAATCGACTGCACGATCTGGATCTGTACGTCGAACGGCAGTGAAGTGGAAATCCCGTTCGGGTAAAGCTCGTGGGTGGTCAAGCCTTCGGGCTCGATGAAGACCTGGTGGCTTTCCTTGTCGGCAAAGCGGTGGATCTTGTCTTCAATCGACGGGCAATAACGCGGGCCGATGCCTTCGATCACCCCGGAATACATCGGCGAACGGTCGAGGTTCGCCGCGATGATTTCGTGGGTGCGCGCGTTGGTGTGGGTGATCCAGCAGCTGACCTGTTTGGGGTGCTGTTCTTTGGAGCCCATGAACGACATGACAGGGATCGGTGTATCGCCGGCTTGCTCGGTCATCACCGAGAAATCCACTGAACGCCCGTCGATACGCGGCGGTGTCCCGGTTTTCAAACGGCCGACGCGCAGCGGCAATTCACGCAGGCGTTTAGCCAGGGCGATCGAGGGTGGGTCACCCGCACGGCCGCCGGAATAGTTCTGCATACCGATGTGGATAAGTCCGCCGAGGAACGTACCGGTGGTCAACACCACGGATTCTGCGTGAAAACGCAGGCCCATCTGCGTGACAACACCGCGTACCTGGTCTTGCTCGACGATCAGGTCATCCGCTGCCTGCTGAAATATCCACAGGTTCGGCTGGTTTTCCAGGGTTTCGCGTACCGCGGCCTTGTACAGGATGCGGTCGGCTTGAGCCCGGGTAGCGCGTACGGCCGGGCCTTTGCGGCTGTTGAGCACGCGAAATTGAATGCCACCTTTGTCAGTAGCCATGGCCATCACGCCCCCAAGGGCGTCGATTTCCTTGACCAGATGGCTTTTACCGATCCCACCAATGGCGGGGTTACAGCTCATGGCGCCGAGGGTTTCCACGTTATGCGTCAACAACAGGGTTTTGACACCCATGCGTGCTGACGCCAGTGCTGCCTCGGTACCGGCATGACCGCCGCCGATGACGATCACTTCAAAACGGGAAGGGAAATCCACCACGCAC
This sequence comes from Pseudomonas sp. RA_5y_Pfl1_P24, assembly GCF_963970945.1. Lineage (NCBI taxonomy): Bacteria > Pseudomonadati > Pseudomonadota > Gammaproteobacteria > Pseudomonadales > Pseudomonadaceae > Pseudomonas > Pseudomonas sp. RA_5y_Pfl1_P24. The sequence goes on from NZ_CAXAOJ010000014.1 coordinate 32,648, forward strand.
CTCGTGCCTGCTTATGTAGGTAATCAGGAATTGTCTGTTGAAAGAGATTGGAGCAATGCCGGCAAGTATAGGGACTTAGCCCTTGCTAAAGAACCCTTTGCACAAAATTTAACCAGCTGTGGATGAATCACAGACAATAGAAATTAAAAGAGAGAGATTTATTAAATCTTTGTTTTTATGTTTATTTCTACTGAGCACCTTTTCTGTGGATAGATCTCTATAAGCCTTTATTTACAGTGTGTACAGAGATTCAAAAGTCTGTGGTCATGTGCCAGTGAGGCCCTTGGATAAGCGGCTTAAGCCTGTGGATTAAACAGGTGGTTATCCACAGGCAAGTTTTTACTCAGGTTTCAGGCCCTGTTATCAACTGGGCACAAGGGCGGTTATTCACAGGGCTTAATCCACAGAAATCGGAGCAACAGTGTGAATTTCGCCCACATGGAGGCCAACCCAATCCTCAAATTCGTTGGTAAGCGCAGAAAGTAGAGATCTATTGTGAGAACACCGTAGAGCAGTTAATAATAGCGATTATCATTAACCTACTTCGTCATGCCCTATGTCCCCTTCTTCACACACGGTTGCAGTCCAGCACATCTATGAGCAGCACCATTCCTGGTTGCACGGGTGGCTCAAAGGGAAGTTGCATAACGCGTGCGATGCGGCCGATGTGGCGCACGATACGTTCGTGCGGATACTAGGCGGACGGCATGCGTCGCAGATCGTTGAACCACGGGACTATCTGGCGACCATCGCCAGGGGCCTAGTGATTGATCGTTATCGCCGGCACGCCATCGAACAGGCCTACAGACAAACACTGGCTGAACGGCCTGAAGCCACCGCCATCAGTGAAGAAGACAAGGCCATCATCATCGAGACGCTGGTGGCGGTGGATAAAGCCCTGTTCAGACTCGGCGAGCGGGCGCGGCGGATTTTCATGTTGTCGCAGATCGAGGGGCTGACTTATCAACAGATCGCCAATCAACTGCAGGTGTCACTGACGACAGTGAAGAAGCACATGATCCGGGCATTGACTGAGTGTTCGCTGATCATGGCCAGCTTGTAATGGCTATTCCCGATCGCAAGACCTTCGAGTCCGCAGCCAGTTGGTATGTGCAATTTCAATCCCAACCGGCTACACCCGCAGAACGCCTGGCCTGGCAGCAATGGCTCAACGATGATCCGGCCCATCAGGCGGCCTGGAACCAGATAGAACAGTTACAGCGCAGTCTTGGCGCCCTGCCCCAGGATTTAACCCGCCGTGCATTGTCGACCACGCAGCAACGTCGCCAGGTACTGAAGTGGATGTTGGTGTTGGGCGGTACCGGGTACTTGGGCTGGAATGTTCAGCAACACACGTCTCTGGGCGATGTATTGGCCGACTACAGGACCTCCGTGGGTGAACGCCGGCGTATCGAATTGGCCGATGGCACGCGGCTTGATCTCAACACCGGCACGTCGATTGATGTGGTGTTCGACGGGCGTCAACGTTTGATCCGCCTGCGCGAAGGTGAAGTACTTATCCACACGGGAAAATTCGGTGGGCACACGCCCTTTTATGTCGAAACCCGCCAAGGGCGAGTCCAGGCATTAGGTACCCGATTTACCGTGCGCCAACTCTCGGACACCACACGTGTCGGAGTGCTAGAGGATCGCGTGAGCGTGTCGCCAGGTGACCAGCCCAGTCACGGCCGCTTGCTCGGAGCAGGTGAAAGCGCTGACTTAGATCGCCAAAACGTAGGGCCAAACACTGCGTATCGCGGCTCCCAGGCTGCCTGGGTGGATGGCCAGTTGATCGTATTGGATGCTCGGCTCGGGGATGTACTCGACGAGCTCGCGCGTTATCGACCCGGCGTATTGCAATGCGACCTGGCTTCGGCACGTCTGCGCGTTTCCGGTACTTTTCGCCTGGATTCAACGGAAGCGGTACTGGCCAATCTGCAAGCGACCTTGCCGATCAAAGTGAAGTATTTCACTCGCTATTGGGTTTCGGTGAAGCGAATCGGCTGACTGGAAAAATTATCCGTAAGGGGGTTATCTTTTTTTTGCCTGGCGCGGCCCTTCAGGTAATCACGACGCAACCTTCAGGGCTAACCCACCTATGCGCCTCCCTACCAAGTTTCGCCAGCGGCTCTCCTACCACAGTTTGACCGGCAGCCTACTGCTCAGTACTGCAGCCACGGCCGGTGTTTTGCTATCAACCGGCGCCATGGCTGCCAGCGCGGTGCAACACTACGCTATTGCGGCAGGCCCGCTGGATAATGCCTTGAGCCAATTTGCAGCCAGGGCGAATGTGATTCTGTCTTTTTCGCCCCAGCAAACCACGCGTTTGAACACGCCGGGGTTGGAAGGTGACTATTCGGTGGATCAAGGCTTTGCGCTGCTGCTGCAAAACTCAGGATTGCAGGCGGTAGTCCAGGCGCCCGGCAGTTATGTCCTGCAGGCCATACCTGCTGGTGAACTCACACTGGCGCCCACCACGGTAAGCACTTATCAACAGGCTGGTTTCAATCAGGAGATCGCCGGTGACGTGGGCTACAAGGCGCAAAACAGTCGTATCGGCACCAAGACCAGCACGCCTTTGTCAGAAACACCGCGTTCGGTTTCGGTTGTCACCGGCCAACGCATCAAGGACCAGAAGTCGCAGACGCTGACTGAAGTATTGGGCTATGTGCCTGGCATCTTCGCCCCCCCTTTTGCGGCCGGCGATGGCTTGGCAGGTGACCTGTTCTTCATCCGCGGTTTCAACGCCACGGATTACGGCTACGGCCTACTGCGAGACGGCCTACGCGTACAAGGCAACCGGTACGACACCACTAGCGAGCCTTACGGCCTAGAACGAGTCGAAGTATTCCGCGGCCCGTCTTCTCTGCTCTACGGTGAAAACGCACCAGGTGGCTTGGTGAACCTGGTCAGTAAACACCCGACCGCCACGCCGCAAGGTGAGGTGCAACTGGGTTACGGCTCAAATAACCGACGCCAAGTGGGTGTGGATATCTCTGGCCCTCTCAATGACAGCGACAACATTCTTGGACGGGTGGTGATGCTTGGCCGCAAGTCCGATACACAGACCGATCACGTCCCGGACGATCGACTCTACATTGCGCCTTCCCTGACCCTTAATTTCGACGACTACAACACCCTCACCCTGTTGGCGAATTACCAAAAGGACCACACCAACCTCGAACTTGGCCTACCAGCCGCAGGTACCTTGCTTACAAACCCCAATGGCAAGCTGTCCAAGCACACCATGCTCGGTAACACGGACTGGAACACCTTTGAACGCGAATCCTGGAGTACTGGCTACGAATTCAGCCACAGCTTCAACAACGATTGGCAGTTCCGCCAGAATTCGCGTTATATGCAGTCGCGCATAAACCGTCATGAAACCTGGCCTGGTGCGTTGAATAACCGTGGCTTCGGCACTCAACTGAACATGACCGCCTACGACCGCTACAACAAGTCGATGGTCTACTCCCTGGATAACCAACTGGAAGGCAAATTCCAGGTCGGCGAGCTGGAAAATACCGTGCTGTTCGGCGCGAGCTATGACCGCACCTCGTTCAACCAGGACTGGGACGCGGGCTTTGCCGGGACCATCAATGTGTATAACCCGGTGTACCTGCGAGACCCGCTGACCCCTGTGGCTGTGCAAAACACCTTGCTCGAACAACAGATGAAAGGGGTTTATGCACAGATCCAGAGCAAGTATGACCACTGGTTATTCTTGCTCGGCGGCCGTCAGGACTGGGTCGACAGCGATTTTCGCGACAAGGTGAGCAAGGCCAGCAACACAGGCTCCGAGGACCGCAAGTTCACCTACCAGGGTGGGGTGATGTACCAGTTCGACAATGGGCTGACGCCCTATGTCAGCTACTCCACTGCGTTCGTCCCGGTGCAGCAGATTTCCAACGCGGGTTCACCGTTAAAACCGATCACCAGCAGCCAATACGAAGTGGGCGTGAAATACGAGCCGATCGGATGGGATACGGCGATGACGGTTTCGGTGTATGACTTGCGCAAGCAGGACGACACTTACCTCGATGCCACCACCAACAGCTATCGCCAAGTCGGCGAAAGCCAGGCCAAGGGCGTGGAAGTTGAAGTGAACAGCGCCATCAGGCCTAACCTGAATGTGACTGCTGCCTACACCTACACTGACGCGCGGATTACCAAGGATTCGGCCACCTCTCTGGTTGAGGGGCACCAGATGACTGGCGTGCCACGTAACCAAGCGTCGATTTGGGGCAAGTATCGCTTCCTCGACAATCAACTCAAAGGTCTGTCCCTGGGGGGTGGCGTGCGCTACTTCGACAGTACGTTTTCCTACACGGCACCCAGCCTTTACGGAAAACTGGATGCCGGCAGCGTGACGCTCGTAGACGCTGCAGTTGGCTATCAAATCGACAAAAACTGGTCAGTCGATTTAAACGCCAAGAACCTGTTCGACAAGGAATATGTGTCTGGTTGCAACGATGCAGGGCGTTGCTATTGGGGGGACATCCGTACCTTGCTCGGTACGGTGTCTTACACTTGGTAAGGTTGTGGATAACTCGGTTATTTACCGATGCAGAAACTGGAGAAGATCCGGCCCAACAAATCATCGGAACTGAATGCGCCGGTGATTTCCCCCAACAGCTGCTGCGCCTGACGTAAATCCTCAGCCAGCAACTCCCCTGCGCCCGCCAGGGTTAATTGTGCCCGACCGTGTTCCAAGGCTGCGCTCGCGTGGCGCAACGCCTCCAGGTGCCTGCGGCGCGCACTGAAGCTGCTTTCCGAGGTCTGCTCGTAGCCCATGCAGGCCTTGAGGTGATTACGCAGCAATTCCAAGCCATCACCTGCTGACTTTGCGCTGAGGCTGATAGTGACATGGCCATCCGCGCTGGTTTCCATCGCTATGGCTTCACCCGTCAAATCGGCTTTGTTGCGAATCAACGTGACCTTGGCCGGGTCTGGGCGTTGCTCGAGGAATTCCGGCCATAGGGCGAAAGGATCCACAGCTTCGGGCGCCGTCGCATCCACCACCAGCAACACCCGATCCGCTTCGCTGATGGCCTTAAGGGCGCGTTCCACGCCGATCTTTTCGACCTGGTCATCGGTATCGCGCAAACCCGCAGTGTCAACCACGTGCAGTGGCATGCCGTCGATGTGGATATGTTCGCGCAGGATATCCCGGGTCGTGCCGGCGATCTCAGTGACGATGGCTGCTTCACGTCCCGCCAGTGCGTTGAGCAGGCTGGATTTGCCCGCATTGGGCCGTCCAGCGATCACTACCGTCATTCCATCACGCAACAAAGCGCCCTGCCCGGCTTCGCGCAGCACTGTGGATAACTCGTCGCGAACCTTATCCAGCATCGCCAATACGTGGCCATCGGCAAGAAAGTCAATTTCTTCCTCGGGAAAATCAATCGCCGCCTCGACGTAGATACGCAGGCTGATCAATTGCTCGGTCAAGTGATGCACACGCAGGGAAAACGCCCCCTGCAGCGAGCGCAATGCATTGCGCGCCGCTTGTGCAGAACTGGCTTCGATTAAGTCAGCGATCGCTTCGGCCTGAGCCAGGTCGAGCTTGTCGTTCAAAAACGCGCGTTCGCTGAATTCTCCTGGGCGGGCCAATCGGCAGCCCAATTGCAGGCAGCGCTGCAACAACATATCCAACACGACGGGGCCGCCATGGCCCTGCAACTCGAGGACGTCTTCGCCGGTGAAGGAATTTGGGCCCGGGAAATAAATTGCCAGGCCTTCGTCCAATACGCTTTCGTCAGCATCCAGGAACGCGCCGTAATGCGCATAGCGCGGCTTCAACTCACGACCGCTGATGGCCTTCGCTGCCAAGCCCGCGAGCGGCCCGGAAATTCGAACGATACCGACACCACCGCGACCTTGAGCGGTAGCGACAGCAGCGATGGTTTCACGAGGAGCGCTCATCAGCAGGTTCCAGAACAAAAGTGACGGAAAGCAAAACGCCCCACTAGGGGGCGTCTTGAGTGGTTATCCACAGAGTAAATTACGCCTCGGCTTTTTTGGTAGCCGCTTCGATTTTACGTGTGATGTACCACTGTTGAGAGATCGACAACACGTTGTTGACTACCCAGTACAGCACCAGACCCGCTGGGAACCACAGGAAGAAGAAGGTGAAGATGATTGGCATCATTTTCATTACCTTGGCCTGCATCGGGTCCGGCGGAGTCGGGTTCAGACGCTGCTGGATAAACATGGTTGCGCCCATGATGATCGGCAGGATAAAGAACGGGTCTTTGATCGACAGGTCAGTTATCCACAGCATGAACGGTGCTTGGCGCATTTCCACGCTTTCTAGGAGTACCCAGTAAAGCGACAGGAATACCGGCATCTGTACCAGAATCGGCAAGCATCCACCCAGCGGGTTGATCTTCTCTTTCTTGTACAGCTCCATCATGGCCTGCGACATTTTCTGCCGGTCATCGCCATGTTGCTCTTTCAGTGCCGCCAGTTTCGGAGCCACGGCACGCATGCGCGCCATCGACTTGTAGCTGGCTGCCGACAGAGGGAAGAAGATCCCTTTGATCAGCATGGTCAGGAAGATAATCGACCAGCCCCAGTTACCGACGATGCTGTGGATATGTTGCAGCAGCCAGAAAATCGGCTGGGCAATGAACCACAGGAAGCCGTAATCCACAGTCAGTTCGAGACCTGGGGACAACTCTTTCAGTACAGCCTGACTTTTAGGACCGGCGTACAGGGTAGCGCTGGTTTCTGCCTTGGCACCTGGAGCAACGGTCAATGCCGGGCCAGTGTAGCCAATGATGTAATTACCTTTGGTGTCCTTGCGAGCCGCAACCACATTGTTCTGGCCAGGCTGAGGAATCCAAGCGGTCACAAAGTAGTGTTGCAACCAAGCAACCCAGCCGCCATTCACGTTATAGGTGATCGGCGCCTTTTGTTTGTCTTCGTTGACCTTGTCGATATCTTTCATCGACACTTTTTTGTACGGCTCCGAACTTGTCCACAGGGCAGCGCCCAGGTAAGTCGCGGTGCCAGTGGCGGTGCTGGAAGACGGATCGGAGCTGGCATCACGCTTGAGCTGCGCAAACATCGCGCCGGTCCATGGCTGAGCGCTCTGATTGTCGATCAAATAGGTGACGACAACGTCGTACAGTCCACGTTTGAGGGTGAACCGCTTGATGTAGTTGACACCGTCCTTGCTGAACTTCAAGTCAACAACCAGTTGGTCCTGGCCGTCGGCCAGTTGGTAACTCTTCTTCTCCGAAGAGAAAACCGGACGACCGGTAGCGCTTGCATCGGGACCGTTCGTGCCGATCAGGCCACTTTGAGCCAGGTAAACACGCTCGCCACCGTTATCGAACAGCTGGAATGGAATTTCCGGGTGATCCTGACGGCGCGGATACAGCGGAAGCGTCAGCTTGGCAACATCGCCACCTTGCGGGTCGATAGCCAGGTCCAATACATCCGTCTTGATCTGGATGAGGTCCGTGCTGGCGGCAACTGGAACTTCGGCAGGTGCGTTTGTCTCGCCCGGTGCACGTGGAATGTCGTCACTGGCGGCAGTTTTGTTGCCACTTACTGTGTCGGGAAGCCCCGCAGGAACAGCATTGGCAGCAACATTCTGAGTCGGCAGGGCAGCTTGGCCGTAGTCCTGGTTCCACTTAAGAACCATGACGTAGGACACGATTGCCAGGGCGACGATCAGGATCGTGCGTTTAATATCCATGATTACTCGGCCATCGAAGAAGAACGGGAGGTAGGGATAGATGGAACCGGGTCATAACCACCGGGATTCCACGGATGACAGCGACCTAAACGACGAAAGGTCAGCCAGCCACCGCGCAGAAGACCATGATTTTCTATGGCCTCTAACGCGTAGCAGGAACAACTGGGGTAGAAACGACAGTGGCTGGCCATCAGAGGACTAATGGCATAGCGATAAAACTGGATCGGAACGATTGCCAGTTTACGCATCAAGGCTGTCTACCCCTACAGTTTCGGTGCTGACTTCTGGTACTGGCTTGTGGGTACGCGCCAAACGTTTCCAGAGCTTGTCGAAATGCTGAATCAATTCGGGGTTTTCTACGTCCCCCAAGCCTTTGCGCGCGACGATAACAATATCCCAACCAACCAGAGTGTCCTGGTGGAGGCGAAACGATTCGCGCATCAGACGCTTGAGGCGATTGCGCTCAACGGAGAGCTTTACGCTCTTCTTGCCGATCACCAACCCAAGACGGGGGTGATCAAGATCGTTGTTACGCGCAAGGAGCAGGAGATTTTTCCCCGGAACCTTGCCGGTGGGGGAGTCAAAGACTGCCTTGAAATGCCGGGGGGTCAGCAAACGCTTTTCCCGACTGAAGTCCTGACTCACCACCAGTACCGGATTATCAAACTGCCAGACGCGCACGACCTTTGGCGCGACGACGCGACAGGACAGCACGGCCGTTCTTGGTAGCCATGCGAGCACGGAAGCCGTGAGTGCGGGCGCGTTTGATGGTGCTTGGTTGGAAAGTACGTTTCATGGCGTTGTTACCTGGTTCGTCCACAACGGGCCGGAATGGCCCCCGTTTTAAGAGACCGGCGATTCTAGAGAAAGCAAGCCTCTAGGTCAATTTCCAACCAGCTTTTCCTTCAATTAGATCTCTAGGCGCCATTTGGCCTTTTCTGTCTGCTTGGCCTTCAAGGGCAGTGGCATAGATATAAAAATAAAGAAGGAAGTTATTTAAAGCTTTTCTGTAAAGCTTATAAAAGCTAGGCAGGCCATCCTCTGTGGATAAGTACCTTTAGCCCATATTCCACGTGATGTACAGAGAATGACAACACGGGGGAGAAACGGTGCTCTGCCTGTGCTGCGCTGTCGGATAAGCTGTGTGTGGAATGGCTTGTTATCCACAGGCCAGTTACCCACAGACTTTAGCCCCCACTTGTACAACGACCTTAGGTACGCTTATCCACAGAGCTTATGCACAGACCATTGGTCGACTTTTTTACCGTTAAGACGTTGATTTTGGCTGGCCTCTGATCAACCTACATGTGGATAAGTGGGCGGCTCGCCGCTACAATGGCGGCTGTTTTTGCCTCACCGGCTTTCAACTTAGGGGATATCCGTGTCAGTGGAACTTTGGCAGCAGTGCGTGGAGCTTTTGCGCGATGAGCTGCCTGCCCAGCAATTCAACACCTGGATCCGTCCGCTACAGGTCGAAGCCGAAGGCGACGAGTTGCGTGTCTACGCGCCCAATCGTTTTGTCCTCGACTGGGTCAACGAGAAGTACCTGAGCCGCGTTCTCGAATTGCTCGACGAACAGGGTAATGGCGTTGCGCCTGTGCTTTCCTTATTAATAGGCAGCAAACGTAGCTCCGCACCTCGTGCTGCGCCGAATGCGCCGTTGGCCGCTGCTGCGTCGCACGCTCAGGCCGCTGCTGCACCGGCCCCCAGTGCACCTGCGCCGACAGCCTCCAAGTCCTCTGCGCAAAAGAATGCAGCACAGCATGAAGAGCCGTCCCGTGACAGTTTTGACCCTATGGCCGGTGCCGCCTCTCAGCAAGCACCGGTTCGCGCTGAACAGCGCACCGTGCAGGTCGAAGGTGCGCTCAAGCATACGAGTTACCTGAACCGCACGTTTACCTTCGAGAACTTCGTTGAGGGTAAATCCAACCAACTGGCTCGTGCAGCTGCCTGGCAGGTAGCCGATAACCCCAAGCACGGCTACAACCCGCTCTTCCTTTATGGCGGCGTTGGCTTGGGTAAGACTCACTTGATGCACGCTGTGGGTAACCACCTATTAAAGAAGAACCCGAATGCCAAGGTCGTGTACCTGCACTCGGAGCGCTTCGTGGCTGACATGGTCAAGGCCTTGCAGCTCAATGCCATCAACGAATTCAAGCGGTTCTACCGTTCGGTTGATGCCTTGCTGATCGATGACATTCAGTTCTTCGCCCGCAAGGAACGTTCCCAGGAAGAGTTTTTCCACACCTTCAACGCCCTGCTAGAAGGCGGCCAACAGGTCATCTTGACCAGTGACCGTTATCCGAAAGAAATCGAAGGCCTGGAAGAACGCCTGAAGTCGCGCTTTGGCTGGGGCCTGACCGTAGCTGTAGAGCCGCCGGAACTGGAAACCCGTGTCGCGATCCTGATGAAAAAGGCCGACCAGGCCAAGGTCGACTTGCCGCACGACGCGGCGTTCTTCATCGCCCAACGCATTCGTTCCAACGTACGTGAGCTGGAAGGCGCGCTCAAGCGGGTTATCGCGCACTCGCACTTCATGGGTCGCGACATCACCATCGAGCTGATTCGCGAATCCCTCAAAGACTTGTTGGCACTGCAGGACAAACTGGTGAGTGTGGATAACATCCAACGCACTGTGGCCGAGTACTACAAGATCAAGATTTCCGACCTGCTGTCCAAGCGCCGTTCGCGTTCGGTAGCGCGTCCCCGTCAGGTGGCCATGGCGCTCTCCAAGGAGCTGACCAACCACAGCCTGCCGGAAATCGGTGATGTGTTTGGCGGGCGTGACCACACGACGGTCTTGCACGCATGCCGCAAGATCAATGAACTTAAGGAATCCGACGCGGATATTCGCGAGGACTACAAGAACCTGCTGCGTACACTGACAACTTGATGACACCAGCGCAGCTTATTAAGGCAAGGGACTAGACCATGCATTTCACCATTCAACGCGAAGCCCTGTTGAAACCCCTGCAACTGGTCGCAGGCGTCGTCGAGCGCCGACAGACCTTGCCGGTGCTTTCCAACGTATTGTTGGTCGTCGAAGGCCAGCAGTTGTCCCTGACCGGTACCGACCTGGAAGTCGAGCTGGTCGGTCGTGTGCAGCTGGAAGAGCCTGCCGAACCTGGCGAGATCACTGTGCCTGCGCGCAAGCTGATGGATATCTGCAAAAGCCTGCCGAACGATGCGCTGATCGACATCAAGGTTGATGACGCGAAGTTGGTGGTCAAAGCGGGTCGTAGCCGTTTCACCCTGTCTACTTTGCCAGCCAATGATTTCCCGACCGTAGAAGAAGGCCCTGGTTCGCTAACCTGCAGCCTGGAGCAGAGCAAACTGCGTCGCTTGATCGAGCGCACCAGTTTCGCCATGGCGCAGCAGGATGTGCGTTACTACCTCAACGGCATGCTGCTGGAAGTGTCTGAAGGCATCATCCGCGCCGTAGCGACCGACGGTCACCGCCTGGCGATGTGCTCGATGCGCGCCGATATCGGTCAGCCAGACCGTCACCAGGTGATCGTGCCGCGTAAAGGTATCCTCGAACTGGCGCGCCTGCTCACTGAGCCGGAAGGTAATGTCAGCATCGTGCTGGGCCAGCACCATATTCGCGCGACCACAGGCGAGTTCACCTTCACTTCCAAACTGGTCGACGGCAAATTCCCGGACTACGAGCGCGTGCTGCCCAAAGGTGGCGACAAGCTGGTGATCGGTGACCGTCAGGCCCTGCGTGAAGCCTTCAGCCGCACCGCGATTCTTTCCAACGAAAAGTACCGTGGTATTCGTCTGCAACTGGCCAATGGTCAGCTGAAAATCCAGGCCAACAACCCAGAGCAGGAAGAAGCGGAAGAAGAAGTGGGCGTCGACTACAACGGCGGTTCGCTGGAAATTGGCTTCAACGTGAGCTACCTGTTGGATGTGCTGGGTGTGATGACTACCGAGCAGGTTCGCCTGATCTTGTCGGACTCCAACAGCAGCGCCCTGGTGCAGGAATCCGATAACGACGACTCGGCTTACGTTGTCATGCCGATGCGCCTGTAATCATGCTCAGCAGAAGCTAGATGTCCCTCAGTCGCGTCTCGGTCACCGCGGTGCGCAATCTGCACCCGGTGACCTTCTCCCCTTCTCCCCGCATCAATATCCTCCACGGCGCCAATGGCAGTGGCAAAACCAGCGTGCTGGAAGCCATTCACTTGTTGGGGCTTGCCCGTTCCTTTCGCAGTGCCCGCCTATTACCGGTCATCCAGTATGAACAATTGGCGTGCACGGTGTTTGGCCAGGTCGAATTGGCTGAGGGGGGGCACAGCAGTCTTGGGATATCCCGTGATCGCGGCGGAGAGTTCCAGATTCGCATTGATGGGCAAAATGCTCGCAGTGCTGCGCAGTTGGCGCAAATCCTGCCACTGCAACTGATCAACCCTGACAGCTTTCGTCTGTTGGAAGGCGCGCCGAAAATCCGTAGGCAATTCCTCGATTGGGGAGTGTTCCACGTGGAACCGCGTTTCATGGCCACTTGGCAGCGCCTGCAGAAGGCCCTGCGGCAGCGGAACTCATGGCTGCGGCATGGTACACTTGACGCCGCTTCGCAAGCGGCCTGGGACCGGGAACTGTGCCTGGCCAGCGACGAAATAGATGAATACCGCCGTGCCTATATCAAAGCCTTGAAACCAGTCTTTGAGCAGACCTTGAGTGAGTTGTTGGACCTCGAGGGCCTGACGTTGAGTTACTACCGTGGTTGGGACAAAGAGCGTGAGCTGAGTGCTGTGCTCGCGACGTCCTTGCAGCGGGATCAGCAAATTGGCCATACCCAGGCTGGACCCCAACGGGCTGACTTGCGTCTTAGATTAGGCGCTCACAATGCTGCGGACATTTTGTCCCGTGGTCAGCAAAAGTTGGTGGTGTGTGCACTGCGAATCGCCCAGGGCCATTTGGTTAGCCAGGCCCGGCGCGGTCAGTGTATTTATCTGGTGGATGACTTGCCGTCCGAACTCGACGAGCAACATCGCCGCGCGTTATGCCGCTTGTTGGAAGAATTACGCTGCCAGGTGTTTATCACCTGTGTAGACCACGAATTATTGAGGGAAGGCTGGCAGACGGAAACGCCAGTCGCTTTGTTCCACGTGGAACAAGGCCGTATCACCCAGACCCACGACCATCGGGAGTGAAGGCATGAGCGAAGAAAACACGTACGACTCGACCAGCATTAAAGTGCTGAAAGGTTTGGATGCCGTACGCAAACGTCCCGGTATGTACATTGGCGACACTGATGACGGTAGCGGTCTGCACCACATGGTGTTCGAGGTGGTCGACAACTCCATCGACGAAGCTCTGGCCGGTCACTGCGACGACATCAGCATCATCATCCACCCGGATGAGTCTATTACCGTGCGCGACAACGGTCGCGGCATTCCGGTAGATGTGCACAAAGAAGAAGGCGTTTCGGCGGCAGAGGTCATCATGACTGTGCTCCACGCCGGCGGTAAGTTTGACGATAACTCCTATAAAGTCTCCGGTGGTTTGCACGGCGTAGGTGTGTCAGTCGTGAACGCGCTGTCCGAAGAGCTGATCCTGACTGTTCGCCGTAGCGGCAAGATCTGGGAACAGACCTACGTGCACGGTGTTCCAAAAGAACCGATGAAAATTGTCGGTGACAGCGAAACTACCGGTACGCAGATTCACTTCAAACCGTCTGACGAAACCTTCAAGAATATCCACTTCAGCTGGGACATCCTGGCCAAGCGTATTCGCGAACTGTCCTTCCTTAACTCGGGTGTGGGTATCGTCCTCAAGGACGAGCGCAGCGGCAAGGAAGAGCTGTTCAAATACGAAGGCGGTCTGCGTGCGTTCGTTGAATACCTGAACACCAACAAGACTGCGGTCAACCAGGTGTTCCACTTCAACATCCAGCGTGAAGACGGCATCGGCGTGGAAATCGCCCTGCAGTGGAACGACAGCTTCAACGAGAACCTGTTGTGCTTCACCAATAACATTCCTCAGCGCGACGGTGGTACTCACCTGGTGGGTTTCCGGTCCGCACTGACGCGTAACCTCAACACCTATATCGAAGCCGAAGGTTTGGCCAAGAAGCATAAAGTCGCCACTACCGGTGACGATGCTCGCGAAGGCCTGACGGCGATCATTTCGGTGAAAGTGCCAGATCCTAAGTTCAGTTCCCAGACTAAAGACAAGCTGGTGTCTTCAGAAGTGAAGACCGCAGTGGAACAGGAGATGGGTAAGTACTTTTCCGACTTCCTGCTGGAAAACCCGAACGAAGCCAAGCTGGTTGTCGGCAAGATGATCGATGCTGCACGCGCCCGTGAAGCCGCGCGTAAAGCCCGTGAGATGACCCGTCGTAAAGGTGCGCTGGATATCGCCGGCCTGCCGGGCAAACTGGCTGACTGCCAGGAGAAAGACCCTGCCCTCTCCGAACTGTATCTGGTGGAAGGTGACTCTGCTGGCGGCTCCGCCAAGCAGGGTCGTAACCGCCGTACCCAGGCCATCCTGCCGTTGAAGGGTAAGATCCTCAACGTCGAGAAGGCTCGCTTCGACAAGATGATTTCCTCTCAGGAAGTCGGCACCTTGATCACGGCGTTGGGCTGCGGTATTGGCCGTGACGAGTACAACATCGACAAGCTGCGCTATCACAACATCATCATCATGACCGATGCTGACGTCGACGGTTCGCACATCCGTACCTTGCTACTGACCTTCTTCTTCCGTCAGTTGCCGGAGTTGATCGAGCGTGGTTACATCTACATCGCCCAACCGCCGTTGTACAAAGTGAAAAAGGGCAAGCAAGAGCAATACATTAAAGACGACGACGCCATGGAAGAGTACATGACGCAGTCGGCTCTGGAAGACGCCAGCTTGCACTTGAACGACGAAGCGCCGGGCATCTCCGGTGAGGGGTTGGAGCGTCTGGTTAACGACTTCCGCATGGTGATGAAGACCCTCAAGCGTTTGTCGCGCCTGTACCCTCAGGAGCTGACCGAGCACTTCATCTACCTGCCAGCCGTGAGCTTGGAACAGTTGGGCGATCATGCGCACATGCAGGATTGGCTGGCCCAGTACGAAGTGCGCCTGCGCACCGTCGAGAAGTCTGGCCTGGTGTACAAAGCCAGCCTGCGTGAAGACCGTGAACGTAACGTGTGGCTGCCGGAGGTCGAGTTGATCTCCCACGGCCTTTCCAACTACGTCACTTTCAACCGCGACTTCTTCGGCAGCAATGACTACAAGACAGTGGTTACCCTGGGCGCGCAGTTGAGCACTCTGCTGGATGACGGCGCTTATATTCAGCGTGGCGAACGCAAGAAGCAGGTCAAGGAATTCAAGGAAGCCCTTGACTGGCTGATGGCTGAAAGCACCAAGCGCCACACCATCCAGCGATACAAAGGTTTGGGCGAGATGAACCCCGATCAGCTGTGGGAAACCACCATGGACCCCGCCCAGCGTCGTATGCTGCGTGTGACCATCGAAGACGCCATTGGCGCAGACCAGATCTTCAACACCCTGATGGGTGATGCGGTCGAACCTCGTCGTGACTTCATCGAGAGCAACGCGTTGGCGGTTTCTAACCTGGACTTCTGATTCAGATAATCGCAAACACAAAAAAGGCCAACGCTTAGCGTTGGCCTTTTTTATTGAGTGCAGATTGGTGACTTTCCAAATGCTCCACGTGGAACACCATCATTTTCAGTCTTGAGATACCGCTGCCACACTCTCCAACCGATACCCATACCCGTAGATCGTCAGCAACTGCCAACCTCGGTCTGCGGTCAACCCCAGCTTGTTGCGCAGCCGATAGATATGGGTATCGAGCGGCCGCGACGAGACCATTTCTTCATGGGTCCAGAACCGCTCGTAGAGATACTCTCGGGACAGTGGCCGCGCCAGGTTGGCAAACAAGCAGCTAGCCAGACGATACTCACGTTCGGTGAGGTTGATCGGTTTACCCGCGCGCGTCACGGTCAGTTCAGCATCGTCAAAGGTCAGGTCATTAAAGCTCTGTACTTCGTGAGTTGCTGACTTCTGCAGGCCGTGGCGACGTAGAACCGCGGTGACCCGTGCTTTCAACTCATTGGGACGAAAGGGTTTGCTGACGTAATCATCGGCGCCACTGTTCAGTGCGGTGACGATATCGCTCTCGGCATCACGGCTGGTGAGCATGATTACCGCTGGTGGCGACTCCATGTGTTCACGGGTCCAGCGCAGCAACGCGATACCGGTGATGTCCGGCAGGTGCCAGTCGAGTATCAACAGGTCGAAGGTTTCCCGACGCAGTTGGCGTAACAGGTCTTCACCGCGTTCGAAGCAATGCAGGGTCCAGGGCTGTTCGGCGGTACTGGGGATCTGTCGCAGTGTCTGTTCCACCCGTCGCAATTCCGCGGGCTCGTCATCCAGTATTGCGACACGCATGGGTGGGTCCTTTCTTCTTGAAGAGTACAGCAGCCGTTGGCCGGTTTATTTACAGGCACATACAGCGCAGATGCTGGTCTTTGAATCTGAATAATTGTGCTCAGATTCGTCGACCCCTTGGATCTCTCGGTACGCTGACATCAATGAGCGATTAACCCATTGAAAGTCTTTAATCCGATGGGGAAAGATACCGGCTCCCGACCGTAAGGAAAAGGATCAGCCGACGCATGCGCTGTCGTAAACTTGCGTGTGCTGATGTCAGATGCCCTCTGGAATCCCAAGCATGATGAGCACCATGATTCTTTCCCCCAACTGCTTGCGCCTCGCCCTCCCCTCATTGTTGATCATGGCGGTCGGTTCTGTGGATGCTGCCGCCAAGATTCGCTCACCTTACATTGATGACAACCAACTGTGCCGCGCCCAGCCGTTGCCTGCAGTCGTGCTGCACCTCACCGGGGGCGCCTGGAAGCTCGATTCCAAGGGCAACGCGAGCCCTTTGCTTGAAGGCATGACCATTGATGAACAGGAAGGCGTAAAGACGTCGGCGACGGCGTTTGTCAGCCTGATGCTCGGCGATGGTTCCCGGGTGGTGTTGCCCGCCAGCTCCCAAGTGCGATTGCATCTGGATGAAAAGCTGTCGATTCCCCAGGTCGTGCTTGAACAGGGCCAAGCCGAGGCCTATGTGATCAAGCGCGCCAGTGACCACGACCGCTTTCAGATCGTCACGCCGGTGGGGGTACTGGGCGTGCGAGGTACGCACTTTCGGGTGCGCAATGATGCGGAGCAATCGGTGCTTGAGGTGTTGGAAGGCCAGGTAGCAGTCAAGCGCGAGATGAAAACCAAGACAGTGGAAAACGAGGTAAAAGTGGGCGCCCGGCAAGGTCTGCTTTTCAAGACACAGGGTGAACTGAAACCCAAGAAACTGCTCGCCGCACCGAAGCTTGTTGGGCAGGACGGTCAGAAAGGCGACGCTCCCGTCTGGAGTTTGTACCTTCGGTCTTTACCCGGTGCCCAGCGATACCGTGCCCAGGTCGCCACCGATAAAGCCTTTCTGAACATCAAGCAGGAAAATTATTCCAGCGTGCCGAAAATGAGCTTCACTGGGCTCAAAGCCTCGTTTTATCACGTGCGCCTGTCGGCATACGATGAAAACGGCCTGGAGGGAGAAACCGGGGTCTATGACATCTTTTACTACCCGCCCACCCCTCAGGCACATAACCAATGATGCTCTGGCACAAGACCGAGAAACGTCAACCTACCCATGCTCAACGCCTGTTCCATGGCTTGGTGCGTGAGTGGTTATGGATTGGTTTGCTGCTGCTGCCCTTCACCGCTTACCTCTCATTGAGCCCAGGCCTGGCTCTGAATAACCCGTTGTACGACAGCCTGCGCCGTCTCACTCCCCTGCCGGTCGACCCGCGTATCCTACTGGTGACCATCAATGATCCCAGCCTGAAAAAGCTCGGCCAATGGCCCTGGCCGCGAAGCCTGCACGCGGATCTGATCGACCGCCTGAGTGCCGCCCAGCCCATGGGTATTCTGTTCGATGTGATCTTCAGTGAACCCGGCGATCCCACACAGGATAAGCGCCTGGCCGAGTCGGTCTGCAACGCCGGCAATGTCTTGTTGCCGCTGGTGCGAGAGGGTACGGCGAGCTACAGCCAACCCGGCGCGCAGATGCTGCCGTTGCTCAAATGTGCCAAGGGCTTGGGCCATATCAATGTGGAGGCGGACAGTGATGGCGTAGTCCGCAGGTTGTATATGCGTGAAGGCCCACCCGATGCCACGGCGCCGCAACTGGCCTGGCTGGCCTACGAGATGAGCGGCGAGTTGTCAGAGATGCCGGGTGAACCTCAGCGGTCGATCACCCAACACTGGCATCGTGAACATGCAATTCGTATCCCGTTTATCGCGTCACATGCGCGTTTTCCCAGTGTGTCCTATGTCAGTGTCCTGCGCGGTGAAGTACCTCCTGAGCAGCTGCGCAATCGCCTGATCCTTGTCGGCTCGACGGCTTCCGGGATGGGCGATCGGTTCGTCACGCCACTCTCCTCCACGGTGGGCAACACGGCGGGCGTGGAGATCCAGGCCAACGTGCTGAATGGCTTGCTGCAAGGCCGCAGCATCGTTGATCTGCCGTCCTGGCTCGCGGCGCTGATGGCGACCTCCCTGGTGGCGTTGCTGCTGGGCCTTCTGCTCTACCGACCGCGCTATGCGCTCTGGATGACCCTGGGCTGCATGGCCACCTCACTGCTGGGTTCCTGGGCATTGTTGCGCCTCGGCCATTGGTGGTCGCCCGCTGCCTGTTTGATCGGCTTGTTGCTCAGCTACCTGATCTGGAACTGGCGTCGTCTCAGCGTGATCATCGCCTATTTCGGCTGGGAACTCACACGCCTTGATAACGAACCCAAAGTATTGCCCGAGCGCCGCCGTGCGCCCGCCAGCAAAGGCGACGTATTACAGGCGCGTATCTTTGCCCTGGAACAAGCCGTAAGCCGCACTCGCGACACACGACGCTTCATGTCCGATGGTCTGGAGTGTTTGCCGGTAGCGACGCTGATTACCGATCCCAAGGGCAATATCCTGCTGGCCAACCGCATCGCCCGGGAAGTGTTCGGTAGTGTCCTGGTCAATGAAAACCTGTTGGAGCAACTGGCAGATCTCGGCTACCCGCCGCTGCACAATGGCGTCCGCCCTGCCCTCCCAATGCTGGAGCTCGTCGAGTTCCGGGATATCCACCAGCGCAGCCTGCGCATGGAGCTTGCGCCGTTGCTACCGGCCGAGGGCGATGTTGCACTTGGATGGCTGCTTAGCCTGACGGACTTGAGTAAAGAACGCGAAGCCCAGCAACACCGCGAGACCATGTTGCGGTTCCTCTCCCACGACCTGCGCGCACCGCATTCGGCAATCCTCGCGCTGCTGGATGTGCATAACGGCGAGTCACCGGTTTTCGCTCAGATCGAACAACAAGTTCGTCGCGCCTTGAGCCTCACCGAATCCTTCGTGCAGCTGGCGAAAGCCGAAGCTGACGGTTACCAGTTCCAGCCAACGTTGTTCGCCATGTTGGTAATGGATGCCTTTGATCAAGTCGCAGTGATCGCCCAACTGAAGGGGATCCATCTGGTTCACGACCTGGATGAAGCCGATGAGGGGATGGTCTCGGCTGACCAGTCACTGCTTACTCGTGCGTTGTTCAACGTGCTTGAGAACGCCATCAAGTATTCGTCCTCCGGTACGACCGTGAGGTTGAGGCACAGCAGTGCGCAAGGCTGGTTGGAATGTCGCATCAGTGACCAAGGTCCAGGGATTGCCGAACAGGACTTGCCGGAACTGTTCAGTCAATACCGTCGCTTCGATTCAGCCCAGGGCAGCGAGGGATTAGGATTGGGACTGACCATGGTCAAAGCCGTGGTGGAGCGCCACGGTGGGCGCATCCGTTGCGAAAGCGTGGTGGGTAAAGGCAGCACTTTCAGCCTGCAACTGCCGCTGCTGGAAGACTGAAAAATTCGACTTTGCCGCTGTGCATAAAAAACCGGTCACAAGGACCGGTTTTTTTATGCTGAAAAAACTTATGCACGTTTTTCTTGATTTTATGAGCTCTGGAAATATCTAATAAAATCAGATTCTTATAAGACAAAAATGGCAATTCACCAACAATCCGTGCACAGCTTATCCACAGATGCTCAGATCGCGGGTGTGTCGACCACAATCGGCTCCGGCGGCAGCGAACCCATCGCCCGTTGCTGCGCTTGATTCCATGCCTGGGCGCGGTCATTCAACGCGGCAATTGCACGTGGTCCTTCACCTTCGGCGTACATCGGTTCGCCAATGACCACCGTGATAGTCCCCGCGCGTTTGGCCCAGCCAGTCTTAGGCCAAAATTTGCCAGCGTTATGGGCAATCGGCAGCACTGGCAGGTTGGCGTTGACCGCCAAAGCCGTACCTCCGCGTGAGAACTTGCCTACGGTGCCGAAGGGCACACGTGTACCTTCGGGGAAGATCAGTACCCAAACGCCATCCTTGAGCAGCTCGTCGCCCTTCTTGGCCACATGCTTGAGCGCTGCCTTGGGGTTGTCACGGTCAATAGCGATGGGACGCAACATGGCCATCGCCCAGCCGAAGAACGGCACGTACAGCAGCTCACGCTTTAGCACCTGGCTCAACGGCGAGAAGTACGCCGAAAGAAAGAACGTCTCCCAGGTGCTCTGGTGGTTCGACAGAATCACGCAGGGCTGATCCGGGACATTTTCCGCGCCTTTGATCTCGAAGCGAATGCCCAGGAACACCTTGGTCAACCACAACGCGCAACGGCACCAATAGACATTGATAAAGCGATAACGCGCTTTGAATGGCAGGAACGGTGCAATAAAAAAGCTCAGGGTGCACCAGAGAAACGAACTGGTGCCCAGCAGCAGGTAAAAGAAAAAGGTTCTGATGGCCTGCAAAATCGACATGGCGGCATTTACCGTTGCGGGACAACGCCCGCCTGTTAAAAGCGCTCTCCCGCACATCCTTGGTCAGGAAGTCGAGGGCGGCTAGTTGTTGATAAGTTCTGCGGCCACGGCCGCCAGATCGTCAAAAATCAAAGTGCCTACCGGCAGGTTTTTCGCCTGGGTCTTTTCGCCTTTTCCGGTCTTAACCAAAACTGGCTGAGAGTCGACGGCTTTGGCCGCCTCCAGGTCACCGAGGCTGTCCCCGACGAACCATATCCCAGCCAAGGGCACCTTGTAATGTTCTGCAATGATTTTCAACATGCCGGGCTTGGGTTTGCGGCAATCGCAGCCCTCATCCGGCCCGTGGGGGCAATACACCACCAACCCCACCTCGCCACCCTGCTCGGCCACCATGGTGCGCAGGCGCGCGTGCATGGCGTCCAGGGTTGCGATGTCGTAGTAGCCACGGGCGATGCCGGACTGGTTGGTGGCGATGGCCACCGTCCAGCCGGCTTTGCTCAACTGCGCGATGGCCTCGATCGAGCCGGGCAGTGGAACCCATTCCTCCACCGACTTGATGTAAGCGTCGGAGTCGTAATTGATCACCCCGTCCCGATCGAGAATCAGAAGTTTCAACAGGGTCAGCTCAGCGTCGAAATGTCAGCGATGTTGACGAACAATCCACGCAGACGCGCGAGCATGGCGTAGCGGTTTTTCCGCACGCCTGCATCTTCGGCATTGATCATCACCGCTTCAAAGAACGCATCCACCGGCTCGCGCAAGGTCGCCAGGCGCGCCAGTGCTTCGGCGTAGTTACGCTCAGCGATCAGCGGTTTCACTGCGTTTTCAGCCTTGGCGATGGCCGAGTTCAGCGAGAACTCCTTGGCATCGGCGAACAGGCCAGGGTCGACGTCAGCGTTGCCCAGGCCTTCGGCCTTGCTCAGCAGGTTCGACACACGCTTGTTCACGGCGGCCAATGCGTCGGCTTCCGGCAGTTTGCGGAAGGCCTGCACGGCTTGTACGCGCTGGTCAAAGTCCAACGCCGACCCTGGTTGCAGGGCACGCACCGACAGGTACACGGACACGTCCACGCCTTCATCTTCATAGCGCGCGCGCAGGCGGTCGAACACGAATTCCAGCACTTGCTCGGCGAGGCCCGCTTGCTTGACCTTGGCACCGAACTGGCCGACCGCAAACGCCACGGCCTGGGTCAGGTCGAGGTCCAGCTTCTTGTCGATCAGGATGCGCAACACGCCGAGGGCCGCACGGCGCAAGGCATACGGGTCTTTGCTGCCGGTGGGCAGCATGCCGATACCGAAGATGCCAACGAGCGTGTCGAGCTTATCAGCGATGGCCACGGCTGCACCGGTCAGGGTGCTTGGCAATTCAGCGCCAGCACCGCGCGGCATGTACTGCTCGTTCAGCGCCAAGGCAACGTCATCCGGCTCGCCGTCGTTGAGAGCGTAGTAGTAGCCGGCAACACCTTGCATCTCCGGGAACTCGCCGACCATCTCGGTGGCCAGGTCGCACTTGGACAGCATGCCCGCACGCGCAGCCCACGTAGCATCGCCGCCAATGCGTGGCGCAATATAAGCGGCAAGCTTGGAAACCCGCACGGCCTTATCGTAGACACTGCCGAGTTTTTCCTGGAACACCACGTTTTGCAGGCGCAGGTTGAAGTCTTCGAGCTTCTGCTTTTTGTCTTGCTTGAAGAAGAACTCGGCGTCGGTCAGGCGCGGGCGAACGACTTTCTCGTTACCGGCGATGATCTGCTGCGGGTCTTTGCTCTCGATGTTGGCCACGGTAATAAAGCGCGGCAGCAACTTACCCTCCACGTCCAGCAGGCAGAAATACTTCTGGTTGTCCTGCATGGTAGTGATCAGCGCTTCTTGCGGCACATCGAGGAAACGTTCTTCGAACGAGCACACCAACGGCACCGGCCATTCGACCAGCGCGGTTACTTCGTCGAGCAGGCTTGGCGGCACGATGGCGGTACCTTCCTGCAGGCGGGCCAGCTCCTCGGTGCGCTTGCTGATCAATTCGCGACGCTCATTGGCGTCGGCCAGCACGTAGGCAGCACGCAGGTCTGTCGCGTAGTTGGCCGGCGAAGTGATGCGCACGGCTTGCGGGTGGTGGAAGCGATGACCACGCGAATCACGACCTGCTTTTTGGGCGAGGATCGTGCAGTCGATGACCTGGTCACCGAGCAGCATTACCAGCCACTGGGTCGGACGTACGAACTCTTCTTTGCGCGCGCCCCAGCGCATGCGCTTCGGGATCGGCAAATCGTTCAGCGAGTCCTCAACGATGGTCGGCAACAAGCTGGCGGTCGGTTTGCCAGTGATGACCTGGCTGAACCGCAGTTTCGGGCCGCTCTGGTCGATCTCGCTCAGCTCGACGCCACACTTCTTGGCGAAGCCAAGGGCGGCTTGAGTCGGGTTGCCTTCGGCGTCGAACGCAGCCTGGCGTGGCGGGCCGTCGATGTTGATGCTGCGGTCCGGCTGCTGGGTTTCCAGTGCGGTCAGCAGTACGGCCAGGCGGCGTGGCGCGGCGTAGACCTTCTTCGCTTCGAACTTCAAGCCAGCGCTTTGCAGGCCTTTTTCGATACCGGCCAGGAACGCGTCGGCCAGTGTGTTGAGGGCCTTGGGTGGCAGCTCTTCGGTGCCCAGTTCAACCAGGAAATCTTGAGCACTCATTGTGCAGCCTCCAGCTTAGCCAACACTTCATCACGCAAATCCTCGGTTGCCATCGGGAAGCCCAGCTTGGCGCGAGCCAGCAGGTAGGCTTGGGCGACGGAACGCGCCAGCGTGCGCACACGCAGGATGTATTGCTGACGTGCGGTCACCGAGATAGCACGGCGCGCATCCAGCAGGTTGAAGGTATGGGACGCCTTCAACACCATTTCATAGCTTGGCAACGGCAGCGGCTGGTCGAGCTCGATCAGGCGCTTGGCTTCGCTTTCATAGAAGTCGAACAGTTCGAACAGCTTGTCGACGTTGGCGTGTTCGAAGTTGTAGGTGGACTGCTCCACTTCGTTCTGGTGGAACACATCGCCGTAGGTGACCTTGCCGAACGGACCGTCAGCCCACACCAGGTCGTAGACCGAGTCCACGCCCTGCAGGTACATGGCCAGGCGCTCGAGGCCGTAGGTGATCTCGCCGGTCACCGGGTAGCACTCGATGCCACCCGCTTGCTGGAAGTAAGTGAACTGCGTCACTTCCATGCCATTGAGCCAGACTTCCCAACCCAGGCCCCAGGCGCCCAGGGTTGGCGATTCCCAGTTGTCTTCGACGAAACGGATGTCGTGCACCAGTGGGTCCAGGCCGACGTGTTTGAGCGAGCCCAGGTACAGTTCCTGGAAGTTGTCCGGGTTCGGCTTCAATACCACCTGGAACTGGTAGTAGTGCTGCAGACGGTTCGGGTTTTCGCCGTAGCGGCCGTCAGTCGGGCGACGACTGGGCTGCACATAAGCGGCGTTCCAGGTTTCCGGGCCGATGGCCCGCAGGAATGTAGCGGTGTGGAAAGTGCCGGCGCCTACTTCCATATCGTAGGGCTGAAGTACCACACAACCTTGCTCGGCCCAGTATTGCTGGAGGGCGAGGATCAAGTCTTGGAAGGTACGCACGGCTGGCGTAGGCTGGCTCACGAAATTCACCTGTTACTTGGGCTGCGATTTAAAGAGCGGGAGTATACCCGATTCGGCCGCGCCACCATCCCCTGGAGCCTTATGCCACGCTGCTTTTGGTGTTCTGAAGATCCGCTGTACATGGCTTATCACGATCAGGAGTGGGGAACGCCGCTGCGCGATGCGCAGGGTTTGTTCGAGTTGCTTTTGCTCGAAGGGTTCCAGGCGGGCCTGTCCTGGATCACCGTTTTACGCAAACGCGAGCATTATCGAAAGGTCTTGTTCGGGTTTGATGCGCAACGGTTGGCGCAGTTGAGCGATGGCGAGATCGAAGCACTGATGCAGGACCCTGGCATCGTGCGCAATCGCCTGAAACTCAATGCCACCCGCCGCAATGCCGCCGCCTGGCTGGCGCTGGAAGATCCGGTCGACTTGCTCTGGTCCTTCGTCGGTGGCAAACCCAAGGTCAATCATTTCAAGGACCGCAGCGAAGTCCCGGCGATCACGCCCGAGGCCGAAGCCATGAGCAAAGCCCTGAAAAAAGCCGGCTTCACCTTTGTCGGCCCGACCATTTGCTACGCGTTCATGCAGGCCTGCGGCATGGTCATGGACCACACCCAAGACTGCGACCGTTACGCGGACTTGGCCAACGCCGGTTAGAATGCCGGCTTTGCGCACCACACACGAACAGGAGTGACCTGTGGAAAAGTTTAAAGGCGCCTTGCTGGTAGGCGCTCTCCGGTTGTTCGCCCTGCTGCCTTGGCGCGCTGTGCAGGCCGTCGGCACGGCCATTGGCTGGGTCATGTGGAAAACCCCCAACCGTTCCCGCGAGACGGTGCGGATCAACCTCTCCAAGTGCTTCCCCGACATGGACCCCGTCGAGCGCGAAGCGTTAGTCGGCCGCAGCCTGATGGACATCGGCAAGTCCCTGACCGAAAGCGCTTGCGCCTGGATCTGGCCAGCCCAACGCTCAATCGACCTGGTGCGCGAAGTCGAAGGTTTGGACGTGCTGCACGAAGCCCTGGCTTCGGGCAAAGGCGTGGTCGGCATCACCAGCCACTTGGGCAACTGGGAAGTGCTGAACCATTTCTATTGCAACCAGTGCAAACCCATCATTTTTTACCGTCCGCCCAAGCTCAAGGCAGTGGATGAGTTGCTGCGCAAGCAGCGGGTGCAACTGGGTAATCGAGTGGCGGCGTCGACCAAGGAAGGCATCCTCAGTGTGATCAAGGAAGTGCGTAAGGGCGGCCAGGTGGGTATCCCCGCCGACCCGGAGCCGGCGGAATCTGCGGGGATCTTCGTACCGTTCTTCGCCACCCAGGCGCTGACCAGCAAGTTTGTGCCAAATATGTTGGCGGGCCACAAAGCGGTCGGCGTGTTCCTGCATGCGCTGCGGCTGCCCGACGGTTCGGGTTACAAAGTGATCCTGGAAGCGGCGCCGGAAGATATGTACAGCACCGACACCGCCACGTCCTGCGCGGCGATGAGCAAGGTGGTGGAGCGGTATGTCGGTGCTTACCCGAGCCAATACATGTGGAGCATGAAGCGCTTCAAGAAACGCCCGCCGGGTGAGGCGCGGTGGTACTGAGCCACCCCTGACTCAAGACTCATGAAGATCTCCTGTGGGAGCTGGCTTGCCTGCGATGGCATCAACTCGGTTTAACTGAAAGACCGAGTTGCCGACATCGCCGGCAAGCCAGCTCCCACAGGAGATGGGCTCAAGGTTGGCGGTCGAGTTTCTTCAGGAACACCGTCATCTCTTTTTCGGCCTGTTTATCACCATGGGCCTGGGCCGCTTCAATGCCCTTCTCCCATGCCAGCCGCGCCGCCGAACGATCTTCCAACCCCAACTGCGCCTTGCCCAGAAGCTTCCACGCCGCTGAATACTTCGGATCAAACTCGACGCACTTCTGCAGATGCTCCGCCGCCTTGGCGTTTTCCTTCACGTCCAGATAACCCTTGCCCAAACCAAACCGAAGCAGCGAGTTATCCACACCTTTGGCGAGCATTTTTTCCAGGGATTCGAGCATGTCGGTCACTCCGCTTGATCAGAAGAAGCTCAACCCCACGTGGAACAGTTTCTCCACATCGCGGATATGTTTCTTATCCACCAGGAACAGGATCACATGGTCCCCGGTTTCGACCACCGTGTCGTCGTGGGCAATGATCACCTCTTCGTCACGAATAATCGCGCCGATGGTCGTTCCCGGCGGCAAGCCGATATCGCGAATGGCCTTGCCGATCACCTTGCTCGACTTCGAGTCACCGTGGGCAATTGCCTCGATGGCTTCCGCCGCGCCACGGCGCAGGGAGTGCACGCTGACGATGTCGCCCCGGCGCACGTGGGCCAGCAAGGTGCCGATGGTTGCCAACTGAGGGCTGATGGCGATGTCGATATCGCCGCCCTGGATCAGGTCGACATAGGCCGGGTTGTTGATGATGGTCATCACCTTCTTCGCGCCCAGCCGTTTGGCCAGCAAGGAGGACATGATGTTGGCTTCGTCATCGTTGGTCAGGGCCAGGAAGATATCGGCGTCGGCGATGTTTTCTTCCATCAGCAGGTCGCGGTCCGAGGCGCTGCCTTGCAGTACGACGGTGCTGTCTAGGGTGTCGGACAAATGCCGGCAGCGTGTCGGGCTCATCTCGATGATCTTCACCTGATAGCGGCTTTCGATGGCCTCGGCCAATCGCTCGCCGATCTGCCCGCCGCCCGCGATGACGATGCGCTTGTAGGTCTCGTCGAGGCGGCGCATTTCGCTCATGACGGCACGAATATTCGCCTTGGCGGCGATGAAGAATACTTCGTCGTCGGCCTCGATCACCGTATCGCCCTGGGGCAGGATTGGCCGGTCACGCCGGAAAATCGCCGCGACGCGGGTTTCCACGTTGGGCATGTGCTCACGCAACTGGCGCAGTTGCTGGCCGACCAGTGGGCCGCCGTAATAGGCCTTCACCGCGACCAGTTGGGCCTTGCCGCCGGCAAAGTCGATCACCTGCAAGGCGCCTGGAATTTCGATCAGGCGCTTGATGTAGTGGGTGACCACCTGTTCCGGGCTGATCAGTACGTCCACCGGAATCGCGTCGTTGTCGAACAAACCGGCGCGGGTCAGGTAGGCCGCTTCGCGCACACGGGCGATTTTGGTCGGGGTGTGGAACAGGGTGTGGGCGACCTGGCAGGCGACCATGTTGGTTTCGTCGCTGTTGGTCACGGCCACCAGCATATCCGCGTCATCGGCACCCGCCTGGCGCAGCACCGTCGGGAACGACGCGCGGCCTTGTACCGTGCGGATGTCGAGGCGGTCGCCGAGGTTGCGCAGGCGCTCGGCATCAGTGTCGACCACGGTGATGTCGTTGGCTTCGCTGGCCAAATGTTCAGCCAGCGTGCCGCCGACCTGCCCTGCTCCTAGGATGATGATTTTCATCCGGTCACTCCCTTAAACCATTTAGCCGCGCTCGGCGGCAATCTTGATCAGTTTGGCGTAGTAGAAGCCATCGTGTCCGCCTTCTTGCGCCAGCAGTTGGCGACCGTGGGGCTGCTTGATGCCGGCGGTTGTGGCGAGGTCCAGCTCCCGGGCGCCGCTGGTGCGGGCGAGGAAGGCTTCGATCACCTCGGTGTTTTCAGTCGGCAAGGTGGAACACGTGGCGTAGAGCAGGATGCCGCCGACTTCCAGGGTCGGCCACAGCGCGTCGAGCAGCTCGCCTTGTAGCACGGCCAGGGCGGCAATGTCGTCGGGTTGGCGGGTGAGCTTGATGTCTGGGTGGCGGCGGATCACACCGGTGGCGGAGCACGGCGCATCAAGCAGGATGCGCTGGAACGGTTTGCCGTCCCACCAGGTGGCGGTGTCACGGCCGTCGGCGGCGATCAGCTCGGCGCTGAGGCCCAGGCGTGCAAGGTTTTCCCGCACGCGCACCAGGCGCTTGGCTTCGAGGTCGACAGCGACGACACCGGCGAGGTCGTTTTCGACTTCCAGAATGTGACAGGTCTTACCGCCAGGTGCGCAGCAGGCGTCTAGCACGCGTTGGCCGGGCGCCAGGTCGAGCAGGTCGCCAGCCAATTGCGCGGCTTCATCCTGCACGCTGATCCAGCCTTCGGCAAAGCCCGGCAGGCTGCGCACATCGGCGGCCGCTTCGAGCACGATACCGTCGATGCTGTACACGCACGGCGTGGCGTTGATGCTGGCGTCGATGAGCAACTGCAGGTAGGCGTCGCGGCTGTGATGACGGCGATTGACCCGCAGGATCATCGGCGGGTGCGCATTGTTGGCTGCGCAAATGGCTTCCCATTGCTCAGGCCAGCACGCCTTCAACGATTTTTGCAGCCAGCGTGGGTGAGCGGTGCGCACTACCGGATCATGTTCCAGTTCGGCCAGCAGCGCTTCACTCTCGCGCTGGGCGCGGCGCAGCACGGCATTGAGCAAGGCCTTGGCCCAAGGTTTTTTCAGCTTGTCGGCGCAACCGACCGTTTCACCGATGGCGGCGTGAGCGGGCACGCGGGTGTAGAGCAACTGATAGAGGCCTACCAGCAGCAGCGCTTCGACGTCAGCATCCGCAGCCTTGAACGGCTTTTGCAACAACGTGGCCGCCAACGCCGACAAGCGTGGCTGCCAGCGGGCGGTGCCAAAGGCCAGGTCCTGAGTGAAGCCGCGATCACGGTCTTCAACCTTATCCATCTGCGTGGGCAACGAACTGTTCAGCGATGCCTTGCCATTGAGCACGGCGGCAAGGGCCTTGGCGGCGGCCAGTCGCGGGTTCATTGGGCGACCATCCCGAGAACGGTGCCCAGGGCAAACTTCTCACGACGGCTGTTGAACACATCGCTGAAATTAAGCGCCTTGCCACCGGGCAATTGCAGACGGGTCAGGCACAGCGCCTGTTCGCCGCAAGCGACCAATAGGCCGTCCTTGCTGGCGCCGATGATTTCACCCGGAGCGCCTGTGCCCTCGGCCAGGGTCGCGGCCAGTACTTTCAAGGCTTCGCCGTTGAGGGTGCTGTGACAGATCGGCCACGGGTTGAAGGCGCGTACCAGGCGTTCCAGCTCCACGGCCGGGCGGCTCCAGTCGATGCGTGCTTCGTCTTTGTTCAGCTTGTGGGCGTAGGTGGCCAGGCTGTCATTCTGCACGTCGCCTTCCAGGATGCCGGCAGCCAGGCCGGCGATGGCCTGGATTACGGCGGGCGGGCCCAGCTCGGCAAGGCGGTCGTGCAGGCTGCCGCCAGTGTCTTGGGCGGTGATCGGGGTGGTGACTTTGAGCAGCATCGGGCCGGTGTCCAGACCCGCCTCCATGCGCATCACGGTCACGCCGCTTTCGCTGTCACCCGCCTCCACTGCGCGTTGGATCGGCGCCGCGCCGCGCCAGCGCGGCAGCAGCGACGCATGGCTGTTGATGCAACCCAGGCGTGGAATATCCAGCACCACTTGCGGCAGGATCAAGCCGTAGGCCACCACCACCAGCAGGTCCGGCTTCAGGGCAGCCAGCTCGGCCTGAGCCTCGGCGTTACGCAGGGTTGGCGGCTGCAGCACGGCAAGGTTGTGTTCCAGCGCCAGTTGCTTGACCGGGCTCGGCATCAGTTTTTGCCCACGACCGGCCGGGCGATCCGGCTGGGTGTACACCGCGACGATGTCATAAGGGCTGGCAAGCAGTGCCTTCAGGTGTTCGGCCGCGAATTCAGGCGTGCCGGCAAAAACAATGCGCAGTGGCTCGGTCATGGGTGGTCTCGGTTAAAAGCAGTCACAAAAGAAAAAGGCTTGCCGCAGCAAGCCTTTGGAAGGAGGGCATCAAGCTTGCTGGCGATGCTTTTTTTCCAGCTTCTTCTTGATTCGGTCGCGCTTGAGCGTCGACAGGTAATCGACAAACAGCTTGCCATTGAGGTGGTCGCACTCGTGCTGGATGCACACCGCCAGCAGGCCTTCGGCGATCAGCTCGAACGGCTTGCCGTCGCGGCCCAGGGCCTTGATCTTCACGCGCATCGGGCGCTCGACGTTCTCATAGAACTCCGGCACTGACAGGCAGCCTTCCTGGTATTCGCCCATCTCTTCAGTCAGCGGTTCGAACTCGGGGTTGATGTACACCCGCGGCTCGCTGCGGTCTTCCGACAGGTCCATGACCACGACACGCAAATGCACGTTGACCTGGGTCGCGGCGAGGCCGATGCCCGGGGCTTCATACATTGTTTCAAACATGTCATCGACCAACTGACGAACCTTGTCGTCCACTACGGCCACCGGCTTGGCGACAGTGCGCAGGCGCGAGTCGGGGAATTCGAGGATGTTCAAAATAGCCATAAGCGTAATTGCTGCACATGTGAGGTAGAGGCAAATCGGCGTTGGGATGGACCCAGACCGCCGGTGTGAAACACCCAAAAGCCACGAAGGCTCTGGCATTTCACGCGAACGCACATAATAAAGGAGATTCACCCCATGAGGAAATCGCTACTCGTCTTGCTGTTGTGGGCCCCGTTCGCCATGGCCCTGCTGCCGCCGCCCGTGCAGCGGCTGGATCAGCCAACGCAACAGGCTATCCAGCGCTTTTTACTGCATAACCGCCTTCTTGATTCGCCTCGAGACCTGGACAACGCGCCGTACATCGTTGCCGCCGATGCTGGCCGAGTGCTGGGTGCCAATGGCGAGCGGGTATATGCCAGGGGCGACTTGGAGCCTTCCCAGCCGAATTACGGAATATTCCGACGAGGCAAGGTTTACACCGACCCGGTGACTAAAGAGCTGTTGGGCGTCAACGCCGACGATATTGGCACTGCGCGATTTGTCGTGGCGGGCGACCTTACTACCCTGACCTTACAGCGAGTCACGCAGGAGGTGCGCCCCGGAGACCGCTTGCTGCGTGCACAACCTTCTATCGTCCCGACAACCCTTGCGACCGCGCCCACCGTGCCCTTTGTCGAAGGACACATCATCGATATCCCCAAGGGTGTTACGCACATCGGCGTGCTCGACGCCGTAACCCTCAACAAAGGGCGTCGCGATGGTCTGGTCGAAGGCCAACTGCTCAGCGTGATCAAGACCGGCGCCACCGTCCGCGATGGCCTTAGTGGCGCGTCGACGCAACTTCCTGATGAACGCGCCGGCACCCTGCTGGTGTTTCGCACCTACGAAAAGCTCAGTTACGCCCTGGTGCTCAGTGCCTCACGGCCGCTGGCGGTCATGGACAGTTTCGAGACTGCCCATCAAACACAATAAATAGCCTGCTAAATAAGTTACCAACAGAGTTATCCACAGCTTGTTCCGGTCAAGGACGATCAAATGCACCCGATACACAACCAAGAAATCTCCCCGTCAGAACTGGAAGCCCGACTACGCTTGCACAGGCTGCCGGAACTGGGTCCGAAGCGTTTTCGCTTACTGATCGAAGCGTTCGGCTCTGCGTCAAAGGCCATCAGCGCGCCTGCCAGTGCCTGGCGTTCGCTGGGGTTGCCAGCCATTAGCGCCGATGCCCGGCGCAGTCATGAAGTACGCGACGGCGCCAGTGCGGCATTGGCCTGGCTGGCGTGCCCGGCCCAGCATTTGCTGATGTGGGACCAACCGGAGTACCCCGCTCTGCTCGCCGAGATTGATGATGCGCCGCCGCTTTTATTCGTCGCCGGTGACCCTGCAATCCTGGAAAGACCGCAACTGGCGATGGTCGGAAGTCGTCGCGCGTCTCGTCCTGGCATGGACACCGCCGCTGCGTTTTCGCGCAGTCTGGCGAGCGCTGGTTTCGTCATCACCAGTGGCCTTGCATTAGGCATCGACGGCGCAGCCCATCAAGCGGCATTGGAGGTGGGCGGTCAGACAATCGGCGTCCTCGGCACCGGGCTCGAAAATTTTTATCCACAACGCCACAGACGGCTCGCGGAGGCGATGATTGACCAGGGCAGCGCCGTGGTTTCCGAGTTTCCACTGAACGCCCCGCCCCAGGCCAGCAACTTTCCCAGGCGTAACCGGATCATCAGTGGTTTGTCCCTGGGCGTACTGGTGGTGGAAGCCGGCATGGCCAGTGGTTCGCTGATCACCGCGAAGCTGGCGGCCGAGCAGGGGCGTGAGGTGTATGCGATCCCGGGCTCCATCCATCATCCCGGCGCCAAGGGCTGTCATCAGTTGATCCGCGACGGCGCGGTGCTGGTGGAGACCATCGAGCATATCCTTGAAGGTTTGCGTGGCTGGCAAGCGCTGTCGCGCCCGGCGCCGATGCCTGTCGTCCATCCGCTGGTGGCGCTGTTGCACGCAGCACCCCAGACCAGCGAGGCCCTGGTGATTGCCAGCGGGCGCCCGTTGTCCCAAGTGCTGGCGACGCTGACCGAGTTGGAGCTGGAAGGCCAGGTTATCTGTGAAAATGGGCGCTGGCTTGCGCGCTGCTAGGTTTTGTAAAGAAGATCGGTAAACTGCGCAGAGCTTTAGTCTGGAGAGTAAACAATGGTCAACCGGTGGCGTGTGCTGGAAACCGCACGAGAAATTCGCGCAGGCGCGGTGATTGCCTATCCAACAGAAGCGGTTTGGGGCCTTGGCTGCGACCCGTGGAATGAAGAAGCAGTGGACCGTTTGCTCGCCATCAAGAACCGCTCGGTGGACAAGGGCCTGATCCTGGTGGCGGACAATATCCGCCAGTTCGACTTTCTGTTCGAAGACTTCCCCCAGGATTGGATCGATCGCATGGCCAGCACCTGGCCTGGCCCGAACACCTGGCTGGTGCCTCATCAGGGGTTGCTGCCGGAATGGGTGACAGGTGTGCACGACACCGTCGCGGTGCGGGTCACTGACCATCCGCTGGTGCGGGATTTGTGCTCGTTGGTAGGGCCTTTGATTTCCACCTCGGCCAACCCCCAGGGGCGCCCGGCTGCGCGCACGCGGATCCGCGTTGAGCAGTACTTCCGTGGGCAGGTGGATCTGGTGTTGGGTGGTGCGCTGGGTGGGCGCAAGAACCCAAGCTTGATTCGGGATTTGGTGACGGGTGAGGTGGTGCGGCCTTCCTGAGACCGCCTCATGGCCATCGCGGGCTTGCCCGCGATGAGGCCCTTACAGACTCCAGATATCCATTGCTTTACGGCAGGAGAATGGTCGACCCAGTCGTCCGTCGCCCCGACAACTCGGTCTGCGCCTTTGCCGCATCCGCCAGCGAATACCGCTGGTTGATATCAATACGCACCTTGCCACTCTTGATCATCGAGAACAGGTCATCAGCCATCGCCTGCAAGTTCTGCGGGTTGTTGGCATAGGTCGCCAAGGTTGGCCGGGTGACGTACAGCGAGCCCTTGGCCGACAGAATCCCCAGGTTCACCCCATCCACCGCGCCTGACGCATTGCCGAAGCTCACCACCAGCCCACGCGGCGCCACGCTGTCCAGCGACGTCAGCCAGGTGTCCTTGCCGACGCCGTCGTACACCACCGGGACTTTTTTGCCGTCGGTCAATTCCAACACGCGCTCTGCGACGTTTTCCTTGCTGTAGTCGATGGTTTCCCAGGCGCCGAGGGATTTGGCCAGTGCGGCCTTTTCCGGCGAGCTCACGGTACCGATCAACTTCACGCCCAGGGCCTTGGCCCATTGGCAGGCCAGCGAACCCACGCCACCGGCAGCGGCGTGGAACAGGATGGTTTCACCGGCTTTCACTTCATAGGTCTGGCGCAGCAGGTACTGCACGGTCAGGCCCTTGAGCATGGCGCCGGCCGCTTGTTCGAAGCTGATCTCGTCCGGCAGGTGCACCAGGTTGGCGGCGGGCAGCACGTGCAGATGGCTGTAGGCACCCAACGGACCACTGCCGTAGGCCACACGGTCGCCGACCTTGAATTGGGTGACTTCGCTGCCGATCGCGTCGACCACGCCGGCGCCCTCTGCGCCCAACCCTGAAGGCAATGCTGGCGGCGCGTACAGACCACTGCGGAAATAGGTGTCGATGAAGTTCAGGCCGATCGCCTCGTTACGCACGCGAACCTGCTGCGGGCCAGGCTCCGCTGGCGTGTAGTCGACATACTCAAGCACTTCGGGACCGCCATGGGCGCTGAACTGGATACGTTTTGCCATCTGCCTTCTCCTTGGTTCGAACTCGCGTAGCCGCCTATCGAACTCCTAAGCTTGATCTTCGTCAACTGCGGCGCAATGGGGTGCGGTGTTATCCTGTGCGCCCATTTGCCGCCGACGCCCAATGGCTTCGCGTAGCTTTGCCCGATTCAAGGTGATGCCATGACTACCCGCACCGAGGCCGTAAAGGCCTACCTGCTTGATCTGCAAGACCGCATTTGCAGCGCCCTGGAAACCTTCGAGACGGACACTCGCTTTATCGAAGACGCCTGGACCCGGCCTGCCGGCGGCGGCGGTCGCACCCGTGTGATTACAAACGGTTCGGTGATCGAAAAAGGCGGCGTTAACTTCTCCCACGTATTTGGCAGCGGTCTCCCACCGTCCGCCAGTGCGCATCGCCCAGAGTTGGCCGGTCGCGGCTTTGAGGCC
Organism: Pseudomonas sp. RA_5y_Pfl1_P24; assembly: GCF_963970945.1. Classification (NCBI taxonomy): domain Bacteria; kingdom Pseudomonadati; phylum Pseudomonadota; class Gammaproteobacteria; order Pseudomonadales; family Pseudomonadaceae; genus Pseudomonas; species Pseudomonas sp. RA_5y_Pfl1_P24. Next base: position 67,256 of record NZ_CAXAOJ010000014.1, read on the forward strand.
TTGGGCGTATCGCTGGTGATCCACCCGCATAATCCCCACGTACCGACTTCCCACGCCAACGTGCGCTTTTTCATCGCCGAAAAAGAAGGCGAAGAGCCGGTGTGGTGGTTTGGCGGCGGTTTCGACCTCACGCCCTACTACGGCAACGAAGAAGACTGCATCCACTGGCACCGCGTGGCCGAGCAGGCCTGCGCGCCGTTCGGCCCGGACGTGTATTCGCGCTACAAGGCTTGGTGCGACAGTTATTTCCATATCAAGCACCGCAATGAACCGCGTGGCATTGGCGGCCTGTTCTTCGATGACGTGAACGAGTGGGACTTCGACACCTGCTTCGCCTTTATCCGCGCCATCGGCGACGCTTATATCGACGCCTACCTGCCGATCGTGCAGCGCCGAAAGTCCATCGCCTACACCGAGCAACAGCGCGAATTCCAGGAATTCCGCCGCGGCCGCTATGTTGAATTCAACCTGGTCTACGACCGTGGCACCCTGTTTGGTCTGCAATCGGGCGGGCGCACTGAGTCGATCCTGATGTCGCTGCCACCGCAAGTGCGCTGGAGCTATGACTGGAAGGCCGAGGCTGGCAGCGAAGAAGCGCGCCTTACCGATTATTTCCTGCAAGACCGCGACTGGCTGGGCCTTGCTGCGCCCAAGGCGGCGGTCTGATGGACCGTTATGTGGTGTTCGGCAATCCCATCGGCCACAGCAAGTCGCCGCTGATCCACCGCATGTTCGCAGAGCAGACGGGCGAGCACTTGGACTACAGCACCTTGCTTGCGCCGCTGGAGGATTTCACCGGCTGCGCCCGTGAGTTTTTCCTACAAGGCCGTGGCGCCAATGTGACTGTGCCGTTCAAGGAAGACGCCTACCGCCTGGCCAACACCCTCACCGAGCGCGCCCAACGCGCAGGCGCGGTGAACACCTTGAGTAAACTCGCCGACGGCACCTTGCTCGGCGACAACACCGACGGCGCCGGCCTGGTGCGCGACCTCGAGGTAAACGCCGGGTTGACGCTGCAAGGCAAACGCATCCTGCTGCTGGGCGCCGGTGGGGCGGTGCGCGGTGCGCTGGAACCGTTACTGGCCGAACAGCCGGCTTCGCTGATCATCGCCAACCGCACGGTGGAAAAGGCTGAGTTGCTCGCCGAGTTGTTTGACGATCTGGGCCCCGTATCTGCCAGTGGGTTCGACTGGCTGCGCGAGCCGGTAGACGTGATCATCAACGCTACGTCGGCCAGCCTGTCAGGCGATGTACCGCCGATTGCTGGCAGCCTGATCGAGCCGGGTAACACCTTTTGCTACGACATGATGTATGCCAAGGAACCTACCCCGTTCTGCCGCTGGGCGACTGAACAAGGCGCAGCCTTGGCAATGGATGGGTTGGGCATGTTGGTGGAGCAAGCGGCGGAAGCGTTCTACCTGTGGCGCGGTGTGCGCCCGGAGTCGGCGCCGGTGTTGGCCGAGCTGCGCCGGCAGTTGGCTTAACTCAAATCTAAGGTGGGCACAGTCAATGTGTGTGCGGGCTCAGTCTTCGAAATGGAGGGGGCACTTGTCGGGCCCCTCTAGTTTTTTCAACTCATCCACCACCTGCGGCCTAGCCCGGCGCAACGTCAAACTTCGCCCCAACCCCTTCAACCTCCGCGCTTCCTGGTGCAGCATCTCCACCCCCGAATAATCGATGAAGTTGATTTGCTGCGCCTCAATCACCACCCGCTCGCCCTGCAAACTTTGCAGGCGTACTTGCAGATACTGGCTGGCCCCAAAAAAGATTGAGCCGCCCACCCGCAGCACATCCTCATCCCCGTCTCGCCATTGCTGAACCCGAGGTTGCGACGTGCGTTTGAGATAGAAAAACAGCGATGCCAGCACCCCGGCGTAAATCGCGGTTTGCAGCTCCAGGAGTAAGGTGGCGACGCACGTCAGGCTCATCACCACAAACTCTGCGCGACTGACGCGGAACAACGCGCGAATGCCGCGATGGTCCACCAACCCCCAGCAAATCAGCAGGATGCTCGCGGCCATGCTCGGGATTGGAATGTGCGCGATCAGCGCCGCACCAAACAAGGCGAACAACGCCACCCACAGCGCAGAAAACACGCCGGCCAACGGCGAGCAGGCGCCCGCCTCATAGCTGAGGCCCGAACGTGTAAAGGAGCCTGCCGACAGATAACCAGAGAAAAATCCGCCAACGATATTGGATAGACCTTGCGCACGAACTTCTTGGTTGGCATCAAGCAATTGCTGCGAACGCGCCGACAGCGAGCGGGCAATCGACAGGCTGGTCACCAGCCCCAACATGCCCACCGCCACGGCGCTGGGCAGCAGGCGCAGGATCATGTCCAGGTCCATCGGCAACGGGCTGAACGGCGGTAGCTTGCCAATAAACGAACTGACCAGCGCCACATGCCCGAACATCGCCGGCCACAACCACGCCACCAGGCTGCTCAAAGCCAGCGCGATCAACAGCGTCGGCCAACGGGGCACCAGGTACTTGAGCAGTGCGCCCACCAGTAGAGTTCCCAGCCCCAGGGCAAGGGATGCGTGGTCCCATTCGCCGCTGTGGTGGATCAGTGCCAGCAGGCTATTGATCGCCGTGGCCTGGCTCGGTAGATCCAGCCCCAACAGGTTGGGCAATTGCCCCACGGCAATCACCACGGCGGCGCCCAGGGTGAAACCGAGCACCACCGAGTGGGAGACAAAATTCACCAGCGCGCCGAAGCGCAGCATGCCCAGCAGCCACTGGAAAACCCCGGCGAGGAAGGTGAGCAGCAAAATCAGGGTGATGTAGTCCTGGGAGCCCGGCACGGCCAAGGGACTGACGCTGGCATACAGCACAATGGAAATCGCCGCCGTGGGCCCGCAGATCAGGTGCCAGGATGAACCCCAGAGGCACGCGATCAGCACCGGGATGATCGCAGCGTACAGGCCGTATTCGGGGGGCAGACCGGCGATCAGTGCGTAGGCAATCGACTGTGGCAGGGCGAGCACGGCGCCGCTGAGGCCGACCAGTGCGTCCCGACCGACGCTGGCGCGGGTCTGGCGCGGGAGCCAGGCGAGGAAGGGGAAGAGTGTATGGCGGTTGGGCCGGGGCATCGCGAACTCGGTTTAAAGGTTTGGCGCAGAATATCAGTACTGATTAGTTCCCGTGGGAGGGGGACTTGCCCCCTCCCACATTTGGATTGCATCAAGCCTTAGAGTTTGGCTTTAACTGCAGATAGTGCGTCTTTGCCGTCCAGTGTTTTTACACCATCCAACCATTTGTCCAACACCGCTGGGTTGGATTTGATCCACGCCTTCGCCGCCTCAGCGTTGCTGACCTTGTTATTGGCCACCTGCGCCATGATTGCGTTCTCCATCTCCTGAGTAAAGCTCAGGTTGGTCAGCAATTTCCCTACATTCGGGCAGCCCTGCGCATAGCCCTTGCGGGTCAGGGTGTACACGCTGCCGGTGTCGCCAAAGTATTTCTCGCCTCCTTTGAGGTAGTGCATTTTCAACTGCACGTTCATCGGGTGCGGGGTCCAGCCAAGGAAGGTGACGAATTTCTGCTTCTTAACAGCCCGTGATACTTCGGCGAGCATCGCCTGTTCGCTGGACTCCACCAGCTTCCACTGGCCGAGATCAAAGTCGTTTTTCTTGATGATTTCCTGCAGCGAGATATTCGCCGGCGCACCGGAGCCGATGCCATAGATTTTCTTGCCGAACTTGTCGGTAAACTTGTTCAAGTCGGCGAAGTCATGCACCCCGGCGTCCCATACGTAGTCGGGCACGGCGAGGGTGAACTCGGTGCCGTCGAGGTTTTTCGCCAGTTGCGCCACATCGCCGTTGGCCACAAACTTGTCGTAGAAGCCTTGCTGCGCCGGCATCCAGTTACCCAGGAACACATCCACCTGGCCGTCCTTGAGCCCGCCGAAGATGATCGGGACCGCGAGGGTGTCGACCTTGGCCTTGTAGCCCATGCCGGTCAGTAAAAAACCGGTGATGGCATTGGTGGCCGCAATATCGCTCCAGCCTGGATCGGCCATCTTTATCGTTTCGCAGCTGGCGTCCGCGTACACATTGGCACTACTCAACACCAACATACCCAGCACTACAGTCAACTTTTGCATGGCCTTCCCTCAGTCTATTTATTGGTTTTGGCAGGGTTGTGGATAACGTGCCTTGCGCTCCAGGTCGTCGAGGTCGATGTGGTTGCGCATGTACTGCTGACTGGCGTCCACCCATGGCTGGTGATCCCAGCTCTTCAGCTTGCCTTGGGTCAGTGCTTCAAACACCAGACGGCGGCGGCGTTGGCTGACGAGCACCTGTTGGTGGATCGCCGGGATGTCCCATTTGGCCCGCGCCTCGTCAAGGAAGGCTGCAAACAGCGCCTGATGCTGCGGCGACTGGCTGAGTTCTTCCTGTTCCCGAGGGTCATTGTGTACATCGAACAGTAGACAAGGGTCGTCTTCGCTGTAGATGAATTTGTACGCGCCACGGCGAATCATCATCAGCGGGCTGATGGTGCCTTCAGCCATGTATTCGCCGAACACCTCGTCGTGCCCCCCCTGCCCTTGCAAGTGTGGGACCAGCGAACGGCCGTCCAGCGGCAGGCGCGGGTCCAGCTCGCCGCCGGCCAGTTCCACCAGGGTCGGCAACAGGTCGGCGGTGGACACGGCTTTGGACACGCGGCCTGCCGCGAATTGCCCCGGCGCACTCACCAGCAGTGGCACGCGGGCGGCCATTTCGAACCAGTGCATTTTGTACCAGAGGCCGCGCTCGCCGAGCATGTCGCCGTGGTCGCCGGAGAAGATGATGATCGTGTCGTCGGCCAGGCCGGTGTCTTCCAGGGTTTGCATGAGCTTGCCGACATTGCTGTCGATGTAGCTGCACGCGCCGAAGTAGGCACGGCGCGCATCACGAATCTTATCCACAGGCAGCGGCTTGTCCCACAGGTCGTAGACCTTGAGCAGGCGCTGGGAATGCGGGTCGAGATCACCTTGCGCGGGTGTTGCAGGCAACGGGATGTCGGCGTCGTCGTACAGGTCCCAGAATGGCTTGGGAATCGTGTACGGATCGTGTGGGTGAGTCATCGACACGGTCAGGCAGAACGGCTGGTCGCCGTCCTCGCGGATGTGATCGAACAGGTATTGCTGCGCCTTGAACACCACTTCTTCGTCGAAATCCAGCTGGTTGGTGCGCACGCACGGGCCGGCTTGCAGCACCGAGGACATGTTGTGATACCAAGTGGGTCGTACGTCCGGCTCATCCCAGTTCACCGCCCAGCCGTAGTCGGCGGGGTAAATGTCGCTGGTCAGGCGTTCTTCATAACCGTGCAGTTGATCTGGTCCGCAGAAGTGCATCTTGCCCGACAACGCGGTGCGGTAGCCGAGGCGCCGAAGGTAGTGGGCATAGGTCGGCATATCGGCGGGGAAATCGGCGGCGTTGTCGTAGGCGCCTATCTTGCTCGGCAACTGGCCGCTGACCAGCGTGAAACGCGACGGTGCACACAGCGGGCTGTTGCAGTACGCCGCGTCGAACACCACGCCCTGCGTAGCGAGGCGGCTTAGATTAGGCAGCTTGATAGGCGAAGAACCGTAGAGCGGAAGCAACGGCGCGGCCATTTGATCGGCCATGATAAAAAGAATGTTCTTGCGCTTCATGGGTTCTCGGCATTCCATAGGCGATGTTTATGCGAATGAGCATGCAGCCCATGAAAACTGGGGTAAAGCCCATGAAAAGCAATGTCTAGGATAAGCACAGCTTATGTATGAAGCCCTCGGTGACGTGTCCCTCGATTTGCTGCGTGCCTTCGAAGCCGCAGCGCGCCACCGCAGCTTCACCGCCGCCGCGATGGAGCTGGGCACCACCCAACCGGCCATCAGCCAGCAGATCAAGCGCCTGGAAGAGCAACTGGCGATCCGCTTGTTTGATCGGATCTACCGTGGCATTGAGCTGACCGACGCCGGCGCCCTGTTGTTCGAGCATGTGCAAGGTGGCTTGCAGGCCATCAACCAAGGCCTGAGCGCGATCACCCAACAGGATCAACATGAAGTGCTGCAAGTCGCGACGGACTTTGCGTTTGCCGCCTACTGGTTGATGCCGCGCTTGCACCGCTTTCACCGCGCCAATCCCCAGGTAGACGTAAGCCTGGTGACCAGCGAACGCAACCACGCCACCCTGCGCAGCGATATCGATGTGGCGGTGCTGTTTGGCGATGGCCGTTTCAAGCAGGGCGACAGCCTGTGGCTGTTCAACGAAGAAGTGTTCCCGGTGTGCAGCCCGCAATGGCTGAAGAACCAGGCGACACCGCTGACTGTACAAAATTTGCACGATGTTCCTCTGCTGCACCTGCGTCAGGAAAACAACAGCCAGTGGTTCGACTGGAGCGGTGTGTTTCGCGAGCTGGGTATCACCACTGCACCCACTCCCGGCCAACTGCGCTTCGATAATTACACCCTGCTTATCCAGGCCGCGATTGCCGGCCAGGGCGTAGCCATCGGCTGGCGCCACCTGGTGGATAACTTGCTGGAGCAGGGCTGGTTGTGCCGGCCGGTGAGCGGCACGGTGATCTCGCGTTTCGGCTATTACGTGGTGCAGCCCCAGCGCAAACGCCGGAGGCAATTGGTCGAGCGGTTTGTCGACTGGCTGGTGGCCGAGCAGGCCAGCAGCGCGCAGTCGCTGACCGGGCTGGCCCTGCCGTCCATTGCGGTCTAGGATTTTGCGCACATTGGATCCGGAGTCGGTCATGCAACGTATCAAGGGCTATCACGCCCATATCTACTTTGACGCCAGCACCATTGAGCAGGCGCGCACCTTGTGCGAAGACGCCGCCAAACTCTTCCCGCTGCGCATGGGCCGTGTACACGAACGGCCCGTGGGCCCGCACCCGGACTGGAGCTGCCAGCTGGCGTTCGACGCCGAATACATTGGCGTGGTGTTGCCGTGGTTGGTGATCCATCGCAATGGGCTGGTGGTGTTCCTGCACCCCGATACCGGCGATGAGCTGAAGGATCACACCGACTACGCGGTGTGGATGGGGGCGGTGCGCGAGCTGGATCTGTCTGTTTTGTAACCTCTTTCTAATCCGCAACCCCCTGCTGCCTTAAAGGGTTGTGGGATTTTACGTGCTTAACTCCCAATATGTGGGACTGTTATTTATATATTGAGATATTCCTGATCATAGGTTTATATTCGCCCATCTGCTTTTTTCAGCACCCACTCATTTCAGGTGAAGCGATGCAGGCGCAATTGATCGCGCTCGATTGGGGAACCAGTTCCCTTCGTGCTTATAAACTCGGCCCCGCAGGCGTAGTGCTGGAACAGCGCTCGCTGGCGTGGGGCATCATGCATTTGCCCAGCGAGCCCCGCGACATCGCCGGCGTGCGCTGCAGCGATGGCTTCGAGTTGGCGTTCGACGCGGCATGCGGGGCTTGGCTCGAGGCGCAACCCGACCTCCCGGTGATCGCCTGCGGTATGGTCGGCAGCGCCCAGGGTTGGAGCGAAGCGGCTTATCGCAATACGCCCGTCGACGTCGCCCGCTTGGGTCAGGCGCTTCATAAGGTGCGCAGCCAGCGCGGGGTTGATGTGCATATCGTGCCCGGTGTGATCGAGCAAAGCGGTTTGCCCAACGTGATGCGCGGCGAAGAAACCCAAGTATTGGGCGTGCTGCAAGGGTTGGGCGCCGATGTATTGATCGGCCTGCCCGGCAGCCATTCCAAGTGGGTCGAGGTGGTCGATGGCTGCATCACTCACTTCGATACCTTCATGACCGGTGAGCTGTTTGCAGTGCTGAGCAAGCACAGCATCCTTGGCCGTACCCAGCAACCGTCCGCAATATTCCAGGCCGAAGCGTTTGACCGAGGCGTGCAAGTGGCGCTCTCCAAAGACGGCCTGCGCGGCGTGCTGTCCACCTTGTTCAGCGCGCGCACCCTTGGGCTCACCGCCCAACTCGCCCCCGACGAACAGCCCGATTACCTCTCGGGTTTGCTCATCGGCCATGAACTCGCCGGCTTGCCCGGCAAAGCCAAACACACGCCGATCATTCTGGTCGGTGCCGCGCCGCTCTGCGCCCGCTATCAACGCGCCCTCGCCCTCTGCGGCTTCGCCCACGTCAGCCTGGCGCAGGAAGCCAGCGAACGCGGCCTGTGGCAACTGGCAGTGGCGGCCGGGCTCACTCAACCTGTATCGGAGGCCTGACATGCTCAAGCAAGCACTCGCGCAAAACGGTTTGATCGCCATCCTGCGCGGCATCCGCCCGGACGAAGCCAAGGCCGTTGGCCAGGTGCTGTACGAGGCCGGGTTTCGGGTGATCGAAGTCCCGCTGAATTCGCCTGACCCTTACACCAGCATTCGTACTCTGCGCGACAGCCTGCCCGCCGATTGCCTGATCGGTGCCGGTACGGTGTTGCTGCCTGAGCAGGTCGAGCAGGTAAAAGCCGCGGGTGGCCAGGTGATCGTGATGCCTCACAGCGATGCCAAGGTGTTGCGTGCCGCGAAAACGGCGGGGCTGTTCCTGTCGCCGGGTGTGGCGACGCCGACCGAAGCCTTCGCCGCATTGGCCGAAGGCGCCGACGTATTGAAGCTGTTCCCGGCCGAGCAAATGGGCCCGGCTGTGATCAAGGCGTGGCTGGCGGTATTGCCGGCAGGCACCTTGCTGCTGCCGGTGGGTGGCATCACCCCGGACAACATGCAGGTGTTCATCGACGCCGGCGCTAAAGGCTTCGGGCTGGGTTCCGGGTTGTTCAAACCGGGCATGACAGTGGATCAGGTAGCGAGCCGCGCCCAGGCTTATGTCGCCGCCTGGAAAGCCCTGAGCTGACTATAAGTTCCGCGCCCACAGGCGCTGCATCTATAAGAGAGATAACAGATGAAAATCACCAAACTGACGACCTTTATCGTCCCGCCGCGCTGGTGCTTCCTCAAGGTCGAGACCGACCAAGGTGTGACCGGCTGGGGTGAGCCCGTGGTAGAGGGCCGCGCCCACACCGTGGCGGCTGCCGTCGAAGAACTGTCCGACTACCTGATCGGCAAAGACCCACGCAACATCGAAGACATCTGGACTGTGCTCTATCGCGGTGGCTTCTACCGCGGCGGCGCCGTGCACATGAGCGCCCTCGCCGGTATCGACCAGGCGCTGTGGGACATCAAGGGCAAGGCTCTTGGCGTGTCGGTCAGCGACTTGCTCGGTGGTCAGGTGCGCGACAAGATCCGCGTGTACTCGTGGATCGGCGGCGACCGCCCGGCCGACACCGCTCGTGCTGCCCAGGAAGCCGTGGCCCGTGGCTTCACTGCGGTGAAAATGAACGGCACCGAGGAATTGCAGTTCGTCGACAGCTTCGAAAAAGTCGACTTGGCTTTGGCCAACGTCGCCGCCGTGCGTGATGCCGTCGGCCCGAACGTCGGCATTGGCGTCGACTTCCATGGCCGGGTGCACAAGCCCATGGCCAAGGTGCTGATGAAAGAACTGGACCCGTACAAACTGATGTTTATCGAAGAGCCGGTGCTCAGCGAAAATTACGAAGCCCTCAAGGAACTGGCGCCACTGACCAGCACCCCGATTGCCCTGGGCGAGCGCCTGTTCTCGCGCTGGGACTTCAAGCGCGTGCTCAGCGAAGGCTACGTCGACATCATCCAGCCGGACGCCTCCCACGCTGGCGGCATCACCGAAACCCGCAAGATCGCGAACATGGCCGAAGCCTACGACGTGGCCCTGGCCCTGCACTGCCCGCTGGGCCCGATTGCCCTGGCGGCTTGCCTGCAACTGGACGCGGTTTGCTACAACGCGTTTATCCAGGAGCAAAGCCTGGGCATTCACTACAACGAGAGCAACGACTTGCTCGACTATGTGAAGGACCCGCGTGTATTCGATTACGACAAAGGCTTCGTGAAAATCCCTAACGGACCGGGCCTGGGTATCGAGATCAACGAGGAATACGTGATCGAACGCGCGGCCATCGGCCATCGCTGGCGCAACCCGATCTGGCGCCATGCCGACGGCAGCTTCGCCGAGTGGTGAGTCCTGACTGAAGGCGCGCGGTCAGAAATGTGGGAGCCGGCTTGCTCGCGCCCACATTTTTGATCCGGTTTCTTCAGTCAGCGCCATTCCAGACCTCAATAAACATAAGAAGAGGCACCCCCTCATGCACCCTGCATCCTCCACCGGGCAGGCGTCTTTAGTCACGCCTACCAGAAAGCGTTTTTTCATCATGGTGCTGCTGTTCATCACCGTGGTGATCAACTACCTCGACCGCAGCAACCTGTCGATCGCCGCCCCGGCGCTGACCAGTGAACTGGGGATCGACCCGGTGCACGTCGGCCTGATCTTCTCGGCCTTCGGCTGGACCTACGCCGCCATGCAAATCCCCGGTGGCTGGCTGGTCGACCGCGTGCCACCGCGCATCCTCTACACCGCTGCGCTGCTGTTGTGGTCCATCGCCACCGTGATGCTCGGCTTCGCCGCCAGCTTTATCGCGTTGTTCGTGCTGCGCATGGCGGTGGGCGCGCTGGAAGCGCCGGCCTACCCGATCAACAGCCGTGTGGTCACCACTTGGTTTCCCGAGCGCGAGCGCGCCACGGCGATTGGCGTCTACACCTCGGGCCAGTTTGTCGGGCTGGCGTTTCTCACGCCGGTACTGGCTTGGCTGCAGCACGCATTTGGTTGGCACATGGTGTTTGTCGCGACCGGTGGCGTGGGCATTGTGTGGGCGCTGATCTGGTACGCGGTGTACCGCGAGCCCAAGGATTTCAAAGGCGCGAACGCTGCGGAAATCGAGCTGATCCGTGAAGGCGGCGGGCTGGTGGACATGCAGGAAAAAACCGTCAAGGCGCCGTTCAGTTGGGTCGACCTGGGCATCGTGTTGAGCAAACGCAAACTCTGGGGGATCTACCTGGGGCAGTTCTGCCTCAACTCCACGCTGTGGTTCTTCCTGACCTGGTTCCCGACCTATTTGGTGAAGTATCGCGGCATGGACTTCATCAAGTCCGGCCTGCTGGCGTCCTTGCCATTTCTAGCGGCGTTTGTTGGTGTGCTGTGTTCCGGGATCTTTTCCGACTGGCTGATTCGCCGAGGTGCGTCGGTGGGCTTCGCACGCAAGTTGCCGATCATCAGTGGGCTGTTGATTTCCACGGCGATCATCGGCGCCAACTATGTGGACTCGACCGCGTGGGTAATTGCGTTCCTGGCCGTGGCGTTCTTTGGTAATGGCCTGGCGTCGATCACCTGGTCGCTGGTCTCGACTCTCGCGCCTGCACGGTTGCTGGGTTTGACCGGTGGGGTGTTCAACTTCATCGGCAACCTGTCGGCGATTGCTACACCGATCGTGATTGGCTTTTTGGCCAGCGGTGATTCGTTCGCGCCGGCGATTACCTATATTGCGGTGCTGGCGTTGCTTGGGGCGCTTTCCTATATCTTGCTGGTCGGCAAGGTCGAGCGGATCGAATTGAATGAGTAGCGCGTAGTGAGCGGGCTTGACCCGCGCTGGGCTGTGCAGCAGCCCAAAACCACACACCATATTCTGTCAGGCAGAAAGCGGTGTCTTCATTGGGGCGGCTTCGCCATCCATCGCGGGTCAAGCCCGCTCAAAGCTATTACTCGGCGTTAGTTGAGCACACCATCCAAGATCTCGTAGACGACGCCCGTACCCACGGCGATCAGTACCACATCCGGCCCCGAACGGCGCCATTCATAGCCCGGGTACACCGGCAGGCGTGCCAGGGCACGGCCGTCGAGGCGTTCACCGTAGTAACCACGCGGCAATGGCTGGCCACGTACCAGGCGCACGTTCGGCGGAGGCGGTGTGCCACGGGAGAACTGGCCGTGATTGTCGTGGATGATCTGCCGCACCGGGCCGAAGTCCTTGGGTGGGCCGCCGCGACGGTTGTCCTGAGGACCGCGATGCTCGTCGCCACGTTGTTCGTGCTGGCCTTGTGGGCCGCCACGGTCAGGGCCGCCTTGGTCATATGGCGCGGCTTGCACCAGGGCGCTGGCGCCGAGCACTAGCACGCCAAGGCCTGCAATCACGGATTTGGGCATTTTCATCGGGTATTCCTCAGGGCACACACACACAAAAGGGATCTCGAACGAGGTTCGAGATCCCTTGGTCTTGCTGTTTAGGCTGTGTCCGAGCGGGTTGATTCCTCTGTATCAGGAACTTTACCTACTGGTTACGGGGCCTTTACTTACGGGCGTTACGTACGCCTTCCGACAGCGCCGCGCAGAGGGTCAACACACCGTCGATGGCTTGTTGGTCATTGCTGGCATTGGCGATTTGATCGATCAGCGCCGAACCCACCACCACACCGTCCGCCAACCGCGCGATAGCCGCTGCTTGTTCCGGTGTACGAATACCGAAACCAATGCTGATCGGCAGGTCGGTATGCCGACGCAGGCGGGTCACGGCTTCTTCGACGTGCTCCAGGGTAGCGGCGCCGGCACCGGTCACACCAGCCACCGACACGTAGTACACAAAGCCGGAGCTGCCGTTGAGGACGGTCGGCAGGCGCACGTCATCGGTGGTCGGCGTGGTCAGGCGGATAAAGTCGATACCGGCGGCCTGGGCCGGGTCGCACAGTTCGCCGTTATGCTCAGGCGGCATGTCGACCACGATCACGCCATCCACGCCGGCTTCCTTGGCGTCGGCGATGAACTGCGGCACGCCGTATTTGTGGATCGGGTTGAAGTAGCCCATCAATACCAGCGGCGTGTCGTTGTTGTCCTTGCGGAACTCGCGGACCATTTGCAGGGTTTTCGCCAGGTTCTGCTTGGCTTCCAGCGCACGGATGTTAGCCAGCTGGATCGCCGGGCCGTCGGCCATCGGGTCGGTGAAAGGCATGCCCAGCTCGATCACGTCGGCGCCAGCGGTGGGCAAGCCCTTGAGGATCGCCAGCGAGGTGTCATAACCGGGGTCGCCGGCGGTGACGAAGGTCACCAGGGCGGCACGGTTTTGTTCTTTCAGCTGCGCAAAGCGGGTTTGCAGGCGGCTCATTAGTGTTTCTCCTGCTGGGACTGTTCCATGTGGTGCATCACGGTCTGCATGTCTTTGTCGCCACGGCCGGACAAGTTCACCACCATCAGGTGATCTTTCGGCAGGGTCGGTGCGCGTTTGAATACTTCGGCCAGGGCGTGGGCAGTTTCCAGAGCGGGAATAATCCCTTCCAGGCGGCAGCATTTGTGAAACGCTTCCAGGGCTTCGTGGTCGGTCACCGACGTGTACTGGGCGCGGCCGATGTCATGCAACCAGGCGTGTTCCGGGCCGATGCCGGGGTAGTCGAGGCCGGCGGAAATCGAGTGGGCGTCGATGATCTGGCCGTCGTCGTCCTGCAGCAGGAAGGTGCGGTTGCCGTGCAGCACACCCGGTACGCCGCCGTTGAGGCTGGCGGCATGCTTGCCGGTTTCGATGCCATAGCCTGCCGCTTCAACGCCGATGATTTCGACGCTGGTGTCATTCAGGAACGGGTGGAACAGGCCCATGGCGTTCGAGCCACCGCCGATACACGCCACCAGGCTGTCCGGCAGGCGACCTTCCTGGGCTTGCATCTGGTCACGGGTTTCCTTGCCGATCACTGCCTGGAAGTCGCGCACCATTGCAGGGTACGGGTGCGGGCCAGCCACGGTGCCGATCAGGTAGAAGGTGTCATCAACGTTGGTCACCCAGTCGCGCAGGGCTTCGTTCATCGCGTCTTTGAGCGTGCCGGTGCCGGACACTACCGGGATCACTTTGGCGCCCAACAGTTTCATGCGGAACACGTTGGCCTGTTGGCGCTCGATGTCGGTGGTGCCCATGTAGATCACGCAGTCGAGGCCGAAGCGCGCAGCCACGGTGGCGGTGGCCACACCGTGCATGCCGGCGCCGGTCTCGGCGATGATGCGTTTTTTGCCCATGCGCCGCGCCAGCAGGATCTGGCCGATGCAGTTGTTGATCTTGTGCGCGCCGGTGTGGTTTAGCTCTTCGCGCTTGAGGTAAATCTTGGCGCCGCCGCAGAACTCGGTCAGCCGCTCGGCGAAATACAGCGGGCTTGGTCGACCGACGTAGTCGCGCTGGAAGTAGGCCAATTCCTCGTTGAATGCCGGATCAATCTTGGCCGCTTCGTATTCACGGGCCAGCTCAAGGATCAACGGCATCAGGGTTTCAGCTACGTAGCGGCCGCCGAACGCGCCAAACAGGCCGTTGGCGTCAGGGCCGTTGCGTAGATCGGTCTGGGACTGAGTCATGGGACGCTCCAGGAAAAGAATCGGTGTGAGAAACAATGAGGGCCACTCTACCCCTGACGGCCTATGCTGAAAACCGATAAGATCGCCGTAACCTGTCAGGAAAACTCACAGATGAGCCGAGACCTTCCACCCCTCAATGCCCTTCGCGCGTTTGAAGCCACCGCGCGGTTGAACAGCGTCAGCCAAGCGGCTGAGCAATTGCACGTGACCCACGGTGCCGTCAGTCGGCAGTTGAAGGTGTTGGAGGAGCACCTCGGTGTCAGCTTGTTCGTCAAGGATGGGCGCGGCCTTAAACTCACAGATTCCGGCGTGCGGCTTCGGGATGCCAGCGCCGAAGCCTTCGAGCGATTAAGGGATGCATGTGCAGAGCTGACCCAGGCCAGCGCTGACGCGCCCTTCGTGCTTGGCTGTTCAGGTAGCCTGCTGGCGCGTTGGTTGATCCCGCGCCTGGGTCGCTTGAATGCGGACCTTCCGGATTTGCGCCTGCACCTGTCGGCAGGTGACGGTGATCTTGATCCTCGCCGCCCGGGCCTGGACGCCCTGCTGGTGTTTGCCGAACCGCCTTGGCCGGCGGATATGCAGGTGTATGAACTGGCCAGTGAACGCATCGGCCCGGTGATGAGCCCGCGTTTTACCGGCTACGAGCGGATGCGCGAGGCGCCCGCCGCTGCGTTGTGCGATGAGGCGTTACTGCACACCACATCGCGCCCGCAAGCTTGGCCCAGTTGGGCGCAGCAACACGGCATCAAGCCGGACGCGTTGAAACACGGCCAGGGTTTTGAGCATTTGTACTATTTACTGGAGGCGGCGGTGGCTGGGCTGGGTGTGGCGATTGCGCCGCAACCGCTGGTAGCAGAGGACTTGCGGGCGGGTCGCCTAGTGGCGCCGTGGGGGTTCAGCGAAACCCCGGCGCACCTGGCGTTGTGGCTACCCAAGCGCGCCGCAGACGGGCGCGCCGGGCAACTGGCGCAGTGGCTCAAGGCTGAGCTGTTGCGCCAGCCTATTTAGTCACCACGTTTGCACAGCAGATAGGCCGCCAGCAGACCCAATGCGCCTACAGCAACGCCGGCTGTAGTCCATGGGTGCTCTTGCGCGTAATCACGGGTAGCAACACTGGTTTCGCGAATTTTGACTTTGCTTTCTTCGTAGGCATCGCTGATCAGATGACGGGAATGCTTGAGGGCATTCTCGGCATTGCTTTTCAGGGCCTTCAACGTTTTGCGCGACTCGTCGGACGCATCGTCCTTGAGGCTCTCAAGGGACTTGAGTAGGCTCGAAATCTCGGCTTCCATGCTTTCCAGCGATGCTTTGCGTAAAGAAGTGTTGGCCATGTGGACATCTCCTGAAGTGATTGAGTGGCGTGTGTAGATACCGACTGCGGCCTATTCAAAAAGTGCAGTAAATCTGAACTTTCGAGGACGAATCGTCGACAGAAGCAGTAGGAACATTGACTGCTACGCTCACTAGAGACCTCAGGAGAAACGCCATGTCTGATCATCACACCTACAAGAAAGTCGAATTGGTGGGTTCGTCCACCACCAGCATCGAAGACGCCATCAACAATGCGGTGGCTGAAGCCAACAAGAGCATCAAGCACCTGGAATGGTTTGAGGTGACTGAAACCCGCGGCCATATCGAGAATGGCAAGGTCGCGCACTATCAGGTCACGCTCAAGGTAGGGTTCCGAATTGCCAGCAGTTGATCCTGTGAGTTGAACTTGCTGACTGGCCGATTGCCATAACCTGCGCTACAACGTTGGGGTGCCGAGGCGACAGCCTCGGCACGTTCTATTCGATCAGCGTAAGGAAGTAACGGATGAAGAAGTTTCTGTTAGCAGTCGGTCTGTTGAGCATTGCAGGTACTGCCCTGGCGGCGGGCAAGCCATGCGAAGAGCTGAAAAGCGAAATCGCAGCGAAAATCGACGCCAAGGGCGCGTCAGGTTATTCCCTCGAAGTGGTGGATAAAGGCGCTTCTACCGACGCTCAAGTGGTCGGCAGCTGCGAAGGCGGCACCAAGGAAATCGTCTACAAGCGCGGTTAACCTCGTGCTCCAGACATAAAAAACCGACGCGGGTGCGTCGGTTTTTTTCGCCTCGGTTTTAGCCTTTCATTACTTGCGCGAGCAGCTCGTAGGAATGAATCCGGTCAGCGTGTTCGTACAGGTCGCTGGTGAAAATCAGCTCATCGGCGCCGGTCTGCTCGATCAACACCTCCAGCTTGGCGCGAATCTTCGCCGGGCCGCCGACCATCGCCAGGCCCAGGAAGCTGCCGACCGCGTCTTTCTCGTGAGGGAGCCACAGGCCATCCATGGTGTTCACCGGTGGGCGCTGCACCAGGCTCTGGCCGCGCATCAGTGCAAGGATGCGTTGGTACACCGAAGTGGCCAGGTAGTCGGCCTGCTCATCAGTGTCTGCGGCGACCAGCGGAATGCCGAGCATCACGTAGGGTTTGTCCAGCACGGCTGAAGGCTTGAAGTGGTTGCGGTAGACGCGAATCGCTTCATGCATCAAGCGCGGTGCGAAATGCGAGGCGAATGCGTAGGGCAAACCGCGTTCGCCAGCCAGTTGTGCGCTGAACAGGCTGGAACCGAGCAGCCAGACCGGCACATTGGTACCGCTGCCGGGCACCGCAATAACCCGTTGGTCGGGCGTACGTGGGCCCAGGTAGGCCATCAGTTCGGCCACATCGTCCGGGAAATCATCTGCGCTGCCGGAGCGTTCACGGCGCAGCGCGCGGGCGGTCATCTGGTCAGAGCCGGGCGCGCGGCCCAGGCCCAGGTCGATACGCCCGGGGTAGAGGCTTTCCAGGGTGCCGAACTGTTCGGCGATCACCAATGGCGCGTGGTTGGGCAGCATGATGCCGCCGGAGCCGACGCGAATGGTCGAGGTGCCGCCGGCCAGGTAACCCAGCAATACCGAGGTGGCAGAGCTGGCGATGCCGTCCATGTTGTGGTGTTCGGCCACCCAGAAACGGTTATAGCCAAACTTCTCCACATGCTGGGCCAGGTCCAGGGAATTACGCAGCGCCTGCGCCGGGCTGCCGTTGGCGCGCACGGGCACGAGGTCAAGGGTCGAGAATTTTACGTCGGACAGCGATTTCATAAGCCTGCTTCTCCAATGGGGGCGCAGGCTTCTTAGACGAACCAAAACCTGCCGCTTCATGTGCATGGTCTATGCAATGAGGGCATATACCCGAGATTCAATAGCGGAATGGAAATTTCCTACTAAATTGCTAGGTTTCTCCGACAAGATGAACTTTGCCACGCCAACTATCCTCAGAACCCTTACTGAAGCAAAACCACCGTTCGAGGAGACCGCTATGAGTATTGTTAAAAAAGCATCCGCGCATTGGGAAGGTGACCTGAAGACTGGCCTGGGTTCCATTTCTACGGAGACCGGGGTATTGCGTGAAGCGCCCTACGGCTTCAAGGCCCGTTTCGAAGGCGGCAAAGGCACCAACCCTGAAGAATTGATTGGCGCGGCCCACGCTGGCTGTTTCTCCATGGCGTTTTCCATGATTCTCGGCGACGCCGGGCTCAAGGCTGACAGCATCGACACCCAGGCTGACGTCACTCTGGATCAGGTCGAGGGTGGTTTTGCGATCACCGCCGTGCACTTGACCCTCAAGGCCAAGATCCCTGGCGCGAGCCAGGCGCAGTTCGATGAGCTGAGCAAGAAGGCCAAGGAAGGATGCCCGGTGTCCAAGGTGTTGAATGCAACCATCACCCTGGATGGCACGCTGGTTAACTGACACAGCAGATCCAATGTGGGAGCTGGCTTGTCGAATCGTCGATCCGACAAGTCAGCTCCCACACTTAGTTATGCGTTAAATCAGAACTCGTGTTTCACAAATGTGGTCCTATAGCCATTGCAGCCTTAGCCACATACTCGTGCGCAATGCATTCAGGGAGCTTCACACATGAAACGTTTTGCCTTGGCGATCTTCTGCGGTGTATTGGCCACATCGGCTGTGGCCGCTCCGAAAGATTGTGAAGAGCTCAGGAAAGAGATCGAGGTAAAGATCCAGGCCAAGGCTATCCCCTCCTACACCCTGGAAATCATTACCGCCGAAGAAGCCAAGAATCACGACAGGGCGATGCTTGTCGGTTCGTGCGAAAACGGTACCAAGCGTATCCTCTACCAGAAGAACAACGACTGATCAGATGCAGTTGACGCTACGTTCTTGCGCGAGCAACTGACGCGCCGAGTCATACAGCCGGATATTAGGTGTGAAGGCCAGCGAGCGCCCTTCCAGCACATAGCGCTGGCCAGCCTGGAAGTGGTCGTATTGCAGGGTCATGAAGCAGGTGCGATACATCATCGAGCTGAGTCCGCCCAGACCACCGCCTGCCGGCACTTCAAAATCGAAGCGCACCATTAATTCGTGACTGCCGGGCGGCATTTGGAAGTAACGCCCATCATTGAGGTTCTTACCGTCCAAACGCTGTGCCATCACCAGCCTGGATCCCGGCGTCGGCGTAGTGAAATCGACCCAGGCCTGTTGCGGGTCTGCCGGTGGCACAGGGGTTGTGGTGCAGGCACTGAGGAATAGGGCGGCGACGGGAAGCAAGAGCTGACGCATGGCAGGCACTCAACAGGATGAAAGAACTAAGCCTGGCGCCGACGGCAACAGACACCCTGTGAGTATAAACACGTCATGCCATGGAAAAACTCCACG
Source organism: Pseudomonas sp. RA_5y_Pfl1_P24 (assembly GCF_963970945.1). Classification (NCBI taxonomy): domain Bacteria; kingdom Pseudomonadati; phylum Pseudomonadota; class Gammaproteobacteria; order Pseudomonadales; family Pseudomonadaceae; genus Pseudomonas; species Pseudomonas sp. RA_5y_Pfl1_P24. The sequence continues at coordinate 86,119 of NZ_CAXAOJ010000014.1, forward strand.
CCGGCACGATAGTCTGGCGAGCAAATTTCCCAGGAGCGGTCGGGGCATGGTCAGGCGTTTTCTTCCAGGGCTGATGGTGGTGGTGCTCAGCGGCTGCTCGAGCGTGAGCTATTACAGCCAATTGGCGAGTGGCCAGTGGCAATTGCTGCGGGCCCGGGAGCCGGTGGCGCAGGTCATCGCTGACCCTTCCCGCCCACTGCTGCTGCGCGAGCACCTGGCGCAATCACAAAAAGCGCGAACGTTCGCCAGTGAACATCTGCACCTGCCTGACAACCAGAGTTACAGGCTGTACGCCGATATCGGCCGGCCTTATGTGGTCTGGAATGTCTTCGCCACGCAAGAATTTTCCCTTTCACCTGAAACCCATTGCTTCCCTATTGCCGGTTGCGTGGCCTATCGCGGTTACTACAACCAGGGCGCGGCGCGGGGCGAAGCGGCGTTGTTGAGGCAGCGTGGCATGGATGTGTCGATTGGCGGCGTCGAGGCTTACTCCACATTGGGTTGGTTTAATGACCCGATCATGAATTCGATGTTGAACTGGGGGGATGAACGCCTGGCCACGCTGATTTTTCATGAGCTGGCGCACCAGCGCTTCTATGTGAAGGACGACACCGAGTTCAATGAATCATTTGCCAACTTCGTTGAGCAGGAAGGCACTCGCCAGTGGCGAGCCGTGCGAGGTTTGGCACCGCTCAGCAGTGCAATACTGCAGCAGCGCGACCAATTTATCCGCCTGATTCTCGATACCCGTAAACGCCTGGAAGCGCTCTACGCCAAGCCCTTGGCGGCCGCCGTGATGCGCCAGGCCAAGGCCGCGCAGTTCGAGCGCTTGCGCAGTGATTACCGACAATTGCGCGATAGCCAGTGGGGCGGTGATAAGCGGTATGACGCCTGGATCAACCAGCCGATGAACAATGCGCGGCTGTTGCCGTTTGGGTTGTATGACAGGTGGGTACCGGCGTTTGCGGCGTTGTTTGCGCAGGAGGGTGGGGATTGGGTGAGGTTTTATGCGGCGGTGGAGAAGATGGGCGGGTTGCCGGTGGAGCAGCGTAGAGCGGCGTTGCAACAGTTGGAAGGTGTTGGGCTTTAGGGCCTCATCGCAGGCAAGCCAGCTCCCACATGGGTCCTCTGTACACCGGTCAAAATGTGCGAGCTGGCTTGCCTGCGAACGCTATCTCAAGAACGCTGCATAAACGCCTGATGCATCTCGGCCAATGTCTCAAAATGCCAAGTCGGCGCCTCGGCATTCAACTCCTCAAAACTGCCAAACCCGTACCCCACCGCCGCCGAATCCAGCCCGTTGCTGCGCGCGCCGATCAGGTCATGCTTGCGATCACCAATCATCAAGGTGGTGGCCGGGTCCAGGCCTTCCTCACTGATCAGGTGGGCGATCAACTCGACTTTATTGGTGCGCGTGCCGTCCAGCTCGCTGCCGTAGATCACGTTAAAATGCCTGGCAAAATCGAAGTGCCGGGCGATCTCGCGGGCAAACACCCAAGGCTTGGACGTCGCCACATACAGTTGGCGGCCCTGGCTATTCAGGTCATCCAATAGCGGCATCACGCCGTCGAACACGCGGTTCTCATACAAACCGGTCACTTTGAAACGCTCGCGATAGAAATTCACCGCCTCCCAGGCCTTGGCTTCATCGAAGTCGTAGAACTGCATAAAGGCTTGCAGCAACGGCGGGCCGATAAAATGTTCCAGCTTTGTCAGGTCCGGCTCGTCGATACCCAGCTTGCCGAGGGCGTACTGGATCGAACGGGTGATGCCCTCGCGCGGGTCGGTGAGGGTGCCGTCCAAGTCGAACAGGACGGTTTGGTAGGGCAGGCTCATCGGTCGAATCCTTCAGCCAGGTGCAGGTCTTTGAGCTTCACGTAGTTCGCGGCGCTGTAGGTGAAAAAGGCGCGCTCCTTGTCAGTCAATGCGCGGACTTGTTTAACCGGGCTGCCAACATACAAAAAACCGCTTTCGAGCTTCTTGCCCGGTGGCACCAGGCTGCCGGCGCCGATGATCACGTCATCTTCCACCACCGCGCCGTCCATCACGATGCTGCCCATGCCGATCAGGATGCGGTTGCCCACGGTGCAGCCGTGCAACATGACTTTGTGGGCGATGGTTACATCGTCGCCGATCAACAGCGGGAAGCCGTCCGGGTTGAACGGCCCGGCGTGAGTAATGTGCAATACGCAGCCATCCTGCACGCTGGTGCGTGCACCGATGCGGATGCGGTGCATGTCGCCACGAATCACGGTCAGCGGCCAAACCGAGCTGTCGGCGCCGATTTCGACATCGCCGATCACCACCGCCGAAACATCGACAAAAGCCCCGGCGCACAGGGTTGGCGTGTGGTTCTGATAGGTGCGAAGGGTCACGATAGCCTCTCTCTCTTCTGCTGATAGCTGCGGTGGGTGTTGATTGTAATTAAGATGGCCCCATCTTTGTCTTATCAGTTTCTTCAGCCAAGGTGCCAACCGTGAGCGCGAACAACCCTCTTCTGCAGTCCTACGACCTGCCGCCGTTCTCGGCGATCCGTGCCGAGCACGTCCAGCCGGCCATCGAACAGATCCTTGCCGATAACCGCGTTGCCATCGAAGGCATCCTGCAAAGCCAGGGGAAAAATCCGACATGGGCCGGCCTGGTCCTGGCGATGGATGAACTGAATGACCGCCTGGGTGCCGCCTGGAGCCCGGTCAGCCACCTCAACGCCGTGTGCAACAGCGCTGAACTGCGCGAAGCCTACGAAGGCTGCCTGCCCGCGTTGAGCGCCTATTCCACAGAGATGGGCCAGAACCGCGCGCTGTTCCAGGCTTTTGAAGCCCTCGCCAATAGCCCGGAAGCCGCCGGTTTCGACGTGGCGCAAAAAACCATCCTGGAACACGCCCTGCGTGATTTCCGCCTGTCGGGCATCGATTTGCCGCCGGAACAGCAAAAGCGCTACGCGCAAGTGCAAAGCAAACTGTCCGAGTTGGGCAGCAAGTTCTCCAACCAGTTGCTGGATGCTACCCAGGCGTGGACCAAGCACGTTGCCGAGGAAGCCACCCTCGCCGGCCTGACCGACTCGGCCAAGGCGCAAATGGCTGCCGCTGCCCAGGCCAAGGGCCTCGACGGTTGGTTGATCACCCTGGAATTCCCCAGCTACTACGCGGTAATGACGTACGCCGAGGATCGCGCGCTGCGAGAAGAAGTCTACGCGGCTTACTGCACCCGCGCGTCGGACCAAGGCCCGAATGCCAGTCAGAACGATAACGGCCCGGTGATGGAACAGATCCTCGACTTGCGTCAGGAACTGGCTCAACTGCTGGGCTACGCGTCCTTCTCCGAACTGAGCCTGGCCACCAAAATGGCCGAGTCCAGCGACCAGGTGCTCAGCTTCCTGCGTGACCTGGCCAAGCGCAGCAAACCGTTTGCCGCCCAAGACCTGCAACAGCTCAAGGCTTACGCCGCTGAACAAGGCTGCGCCGACCTGCAAAGTTGGGACAGCGGCTTCTATGGCGAGAAACTGCGTGAGCAGCGCTATAGCGTGTCCCAGGAAGCCCTGCGCGCCTACTTCCCCATCGACAAAGTGCTCGGTGGTCTGTTCGCCATCGTCCAGCGCCTGTACGGCATCGAGATCGCCGAGCAAAAAGGCTTCGACACCTGGCACCCGGATGTCCGCCTGTTTGAAATCAAGGAAAGCGGCCAGCACGTCGGTCGCTTCTTCTTCGACCTGTACGCCCGCGCCAACAAGCGTGGCGGTGCCTGGATGGACGGCGCGCGCGACCGTCGCCGCACGGTTGATGGCGTGCTGCAAAGCCCGGTGGCCAACCTGGTGTGCAATTTCACCCCGGCCGACAGCGGCAAGCCTGCCCTGCTGACCCATGATGAAGTCACCACGCTGTTCCACGAATTCGGCCACGGCCTGCATCACTTGCTGACCCGCGTCGAGCATGCCGGTGTGTCCGGCATCAACGGCGTGGCCTGGGATGCGGTGGAATTGCCTAGCCAGTTCATGGAGAACTGGTGCTGGGAGCCGGAAGGCCTGGCGCTGATCTCTGGCCATTACGAAACCGGCGAGCCGCTGCCCCAAGACCTGCTGGAAAAAATGCTCGCGGCGAAGAACTTCCAGTCCGGCCTGATGATGGTGCGCCAGCTGGAATTCTCGCTGTTCGACTTCGAACTGCACGCCACCCACGGTGATGGCCGCAGCGTGGCGCAAGTACTGGAAGGCGTGCGCGATGAAGTCTCGGTGATGCGTCCGCCGGCCTACAACCGCTTCCCCAACAGCTTTGCGCACATCTTCGCTGGTGGTTATGCGGCGGGTTACTACAGCTACAAATGGGCTGAAGTGCTCTCGGCGGATGCCTTCTCCAAGTTTGAAGAAGACGGCGTACTCAATGCCGAAACCGGCCGTGCTTTCCGCGAGGCGATCCTGGCCCGTGGCGGTTCCCAGGCGCCGATGGTGCTGTTCGTCGACTTCCGCGGACGTGCGCCGTCGATTGACGCACTCTTGCGCCACAGCGGCCTGAGTGAGGACGCGGCAGCATGAGCGAAGGGCCTGTGATGACCAAAAAGCAATTCATCGCCGGGGCGGTCTGCCCGGCGTGCAGCGAGCCGGACAAGTTGAAAATGTGGACCGAGGACAACGTGCCGCATCGCGAGTGCGTGGCCTGCGGTTATACCGACACACTGAATGACCAGGGTCTGTCGGTGCCCAAGGAATTGGGTACGCGGGTCAACACCTCAGCGCTGAAAGCGCCGGCTGATCCTAACATTCAAGCCGTACAGTTTTTCCCCAACCCGAAGCTGAAAAAAGACTAGGCGTTATTCGCTGATCTAGTGTGGGCGCTGCTTGTTTGGGGAGCTGGCTTGCCTGCGATAGCATCACCTCGGCCTGATAGGACGATTAAGGTGTTTGCATCGCAGGCAAGCCAGCCCCCCAAACAAGCAGCGCCCACTTTTTTTGCCCGCATTTACTCGACTTAGGTCGCTGAATCGATTCCCCTCATCCTTAGCCTGCTATCCTTTGTAACTATTGATTGCCAAAAAAAGCTCACTAGAAGCTGATAACCCGTGACCACATGATGAGGTGCCACCATGTCTGATCAAGATCAAGACAACCCCCGGCGTGACTTTCTGCGCAAATCCTTGACCTTGATCCCGGTGGTCACGGTTGCCAGCACCGGCCTCGGCGGCTCGATGCTGATGGCTACGCCAGAGCCAGCGCAGGCCGCGCCCGCCAAGTCTGCGGCCAGCGACAAAGCCTATGAGCCTACGTATTTCACCGCCGAGGAATGGTCGTTTATCAATGCCGCCGTCGAGCGCCTGATTCCCGCCGATGCCCAAGGCCCAGGTGCCCTGGAAGCGGGTGCACCGGAATACATCGACCGGCAGATGAACACGCCTTACGCCAGTGGTGCCCTGTGGTTCATGCAAGGCCCTTTCAACGCTGACGCACCGCCTGAGATGGGCTGGCAGAGCAAATTGGTACCCAAAGAAATCTATCGTCTGGGCATTGCCGCGACGGATGCATGGTCGAAGGCGTTCAACGGTAAAGCTTTTGCTGCGCAAGACAGCGCTACCCAAGACGATATGCTGCGCCGCCTCGAGGCTGGCGGTAGCGAAGTTGCTGCGCATTTCGAGACGGTGCCGCCGAAGATGTTCTTCAACCTGCTGTTGCAAAACACCAAGGAAGGCTTCTTCTGCGACCCGATCCACGGCGGCAACAAAGGCATGGTCGGCTGGACCATGATTGGCTTCCCCGGCGCTCGCGCCGACTTCATGGACTGGGTTGAACGCAACGAGCAATACCCCTTCCCGGCAGTTTCCATCCGCGGCGAGAGGGCATAAACGTGGCGACCATCATGAAAAAAGTAGATGCAGTGATCGTCGGCTTCGGCTGGACCGGCGCGATCATGGCCAAGGAGCTGACGGAAGCGGGTCTAAACGTGGTCGCGCTGGAACGCGGCCCGATGCAGGACACTTACCCAGACGGCAACTATCCGCAGGTCATCGACGAATTGACCTACAGCGTGCGTAAAAAACTCTTCCAGGACATTTCCAAAGAGACGGTGACCATTCGCCATAGCGTGAATGACGTGGCCCTGCCTAACCGTCAGTTGGGTGCGTTCTTGCCGGGCAATGGCGTCGGCGGTGCAGGCCTGCACTGGTCCGGCGTGCATTTTCGCGTCGACCCGATGGAGTTGCGCATCCGTAGCCATTACGAAGAGCGTTACGGCAAAAACTTTATCCCCAAGGACATGACAATCCAGGACTTCGGCGTGAGCTATGAAGAGCTGGAGCCGTTTTTCGACTACGCGGAAAAAGTCTTCGGCACCTCCGGCCAGGCCTGGACGGTGAAAGGTCAAGTCGTTGGTGAGGGCCGTGGCGGCAACCCATATGCACCGGACCGTTCCAATCCGTTCCCGTTGGAAGCACAGAAAATCACCGTTTCCGCACAGCTGTTTCAGAAAGCTGCTAGCGATGTGGGTTACAAACCCTACAACCTGCCGTCGGCCAATACCTCGGGGCCTTACACTAACCCCTATGGTGCGCAGATGGGCCCGTGCAATTTCTGCGGGTTTTGCAGTGGCTATGTTTGCTACATGTATTCCAAAGCCTCGCCGAACGTGAACATCCTGCCAGCGTTGCGCCAGGTGCCGAATTTCGAACTGCGGCCTAATTCTCACGTGCTCAAGGTCAACCTCGACAGCACCAAGAGCAAGGCCACCGGCGTGACTTATATCGACGCCCAGGGCCGGGAATGCGAGCAGCCGGCGGACCTGGTGATCCTCGGCGCGTTCCAGTTCCACAATGTGCGTTTGATGCTGCTGTCCGGTATCGGCAAGCCTTACGACCCGATTACCAATGAAGGTGTGGTGGGCAGGAACTTCGCCTACCAGAACATGGCGACCATCAAGGCGTTCTTCGACAAGGACACCCACACCAACAACTTCATCGGTGCGGGCGGCAATGGCGTGGCCATTGATGACTTCAATGCCGACAACTTCGACCATGGGCCTCACGGCTTTGTGGGCGGCTCGCCGATGTGGGTCAACCAGGCGGGAAGTCGGCCTATTGCGGGCACCTCGAATCCGCCGGGAACCCCGGCCTGGGGCAGCGCGTGGAAGCGCGCGACCGCCGATTACTACACCCACCAGGTGTCGATGGATGCCCATGGCGCTCATCAATCCTACCGGGGCAACTACCTGGATCTGGACCCGGTTTATCGTGATGCCTACGGCCAGCCGCTGCTGCGGATGACATTCGATTGGCAAGAAAACGACATCAAGATGAACCGCTTCATGGTAGAGAAAATGGGCAAAGTCGCCGAAGCGATGAACCCCAAGGCAATTGCCGTGCTGGGCAAAAAGGTCGGTGAGCACTTCAACACCGCGTCGTACCAGACCACCCACCTCAACGGCGGCGCGATCATGGGCACCGACCCGAAAACCAGTGCCTTGAATCGTTACCTGCAGTGCTGGGATGTACACAACGTGTTTGTGCCAGGCGCATCCGCGTTCCCACAAGGTTTGGGCTACAACCCTACCGGTCTGGTGGCGGCGCTGACCTATTGGTCGGCCCGGGCGATCCGCGAGCAGTACCTGAAAAACCCCGGCCCACTGGTTCAGGCATAAGGAGCGATGACCATGAAAGCACTTGTTATCGCGACGTTTGCCCTATTGAGCAGTTGCTCGATCAGCGCGGCTGAAACCGACCTGGTCAAGCAGGGCGAGTACCTGGCCCGCGCCGGTGACTGCGTGGCCTGCCACACCGCCAAGGGCGGTAAGCCGTTTGCCGGTGGCCTGCCGATGGAAACCCCCATCGGCGTGATCTATTCCACCAACATCACCCCGGACAAGACCGGCCTGGGCGACTACAGCTTTGAAGACTTCGACAAGGCCGTGCGCCATGGCGTCGCCAAGAACGGTAGTACGCTTTACCCGGCGATGCCCTACCCGTCTTACGCACGTGTCAGCGAAAACGATATGCAGGCGTTGTATGCGTATTTCATGAAGGGTGTTGAACCGGTCGCCCAGGAGAACAAGGACAGCGATATTCCCTGGCCACTGAGCATGCGCTGGCCGTTGGCGGCATGGCGCTGGATGTTTGCGCCCGAGGTGGCAGACTACCAGGCGCCGGCTAATGCTGATCCGGTGATCAGCCGGGGTGCTTATTTGGTGGAAGGCCTTGGCCACTGCGGCGCTTGCCATACGCCACGGGCTTTGACCATGCAGGAAAAAGCCCTGAGTGCCACTGATGGCAACGCGTTCCTGTCTGGCAGCGCGCCGTTGGAGGGCTGGATCGCCAAGAGCCTGCGCGGCGACCACAAGGACGGCCTCGGCAGTTGGAGCGAGGCGCAACTGGTGCAATTCCTCAAGACCGGCCGCAGTGATCGCAGTGCGGTGTTTGGTGGCATGAGCGATGTTGTGGTCCACAGCATGCAGTACATGTCGGAAAATGACCTGACGGCTATCGCCCGCTACCTCAAGAGCCTGCCGGCGGTGGACCCCAAGGACCAGCCGCATCAGTACGACAAGCAGGTAGCTGATGCCCTGTGGAAAGGTGATGACAGCAAGCCAGGTGCGTCGGTGTACATCGACAACTGTGCGGCCTGCCACCGTACTGACGGCCATGGCTATACGCGGGTGTTCCCGGCGCTGGCGGGCAACCCGGTGTTGCAGACGGCGGATGCCACGTCGCTGATCAACATCGTGTTGAACGGCGGCACGTTGCCGGCCACGCACGCGGCGCCGTCGACCTTCACCATGCCAGCATTTGCCTGGCGCCTGTCGGACCAGGAAGTGGCGGATGTGGTCAGTTTCATCCGCGGCAGTTGGGGCAATAAGGGCGCGCCGGTCAACGCCAGCGATGTGGCGGACCTGCGCGAGAAAGATCTGCGCACCACTTCAGGCGATGACTTGGGACAGGTCACGCAAAAGCACTGATCCTTCCCTGACCGCCAAACGGCACTGGTCAGAAACCTTGCGCCTCGATACTGTATATAAAAACAGCATCGAGGCGTTTTCATGTCTACTCCGCTGCCGCCCCGTGGCCGTGGCACGGCCACTAACCTGCATAACCGCTTTGCGCCCACCGTCAGCGTGGTCGAGGACGACGGCTGGTATCAGGAAGTGCCGCCGACCCAGGGCACCGAAGTGCGTATCGAAACGGCCAAGACCCTCATCACCCGCAACAACTCGCCGGACTTGCCGTTCGACCGTTCGATCAACCCGTACCGTGGCTGCGAGCATGGCTGCATTTACTGCTATGCGCGGCCCAGCCATGCTTATTGGGACATGTCGCCGGGGCTCGATTTCGAAACCAAATTGATTGCCAAGACCAACGCCGCCTATGTGCTGGAGCAGCAACTGTCGAAACCGGGCTATGTGTGCGCGCCGATCAACCTGGGTTCCAACACCGACCCGTACCAGCCGATCGAGCGCGAGTACACGATCACTCGGCAAACCCTTGAAGTGTTGCTGCGCTACCGGCATCCGGTGACCATCATCACTAAGGGCTCATTGATTCTGCGCGATCTGGATTTGCTCACTGAGTTGGCGCGTCAGCGGCTGGTGGCGGTGATGATCAGCCTCACCAGCCTGGACGACGAGCTCAAGCGCATCCTGGAGCCGCGCACGGCGGCGCCGAAGGCGCGGTTGCGAGCGATTCGGGTAATGCGCGAGGCGGGGATCCCGGTGGGCGTGCTGTGTTCGCCCATGATTCCGATGATCAATGACAGTGAGCTGGAAAGCCTGCTGACCGAAGCCCACGCCGCTGGCGCGCAGAGTGCGGCGTACATGATGCTGCGCCTGCCGTTGGAGGTGGCGCCGCTGTTCGAGGAGTGGCTGGCGGCGCATTACCCGCAGCGTGCGGCCCATGTGATGAGCCTGGTACGCCAGGTGCGCGGCGGTGAGGTATACGACAGCCGCTTCGGCGTGCGCATGCGTGGTGAAGGGCCATTTGCCGATCTGCTGGCGCAGCGCTTCAGCAAGGCGATCAAGCGCTTGGGGCTCAACCAGCGGGAGGGCTTCAATCTGGATTGCACGGCGTTCTGTCCGCCAGGCAGGCAGATGGCTTTGTTGTAGACTGAAGAGGCGATTTGCGAAGTCCGTGTAGGAATAGTCGCTTTTTGACATCACTGAAACCCGCGGACTAGAGCGGTTCATTCAGTTTGAGTTAAGTTTCGGCGGTTAACGTGTTCTGCGAGTGACTGATGAGTCGGCGTCCCGCTTTGTGGCTTTTGCAACTGTTCCACACGCCCGGCGTCGAACTGACCTGAAAGCTCCCCTGTATTTAATCAAGAGGATGAATCATGAGTGACCAGGATAAACAGCCGTTGGCTGCGTCGGCTTCAGCCCCTCAGGTGGCGGAAACCGCCGATGCAGCGCTTAAACATATTGTTGACGGCTTTTTGCATTTCCATCACGACGTCTTTCCCCAACAGGAAGAACTCTTCAAGAAACTCGCCACGGCCCAAAGCCCACGAGCGATGTTCATTACGTGCGCCGACTCGCGCATCGTGCCCGAGCTGATCACCCAAAGCTCTCCGGGCGACCTGTTCGTGACGCGTAACGTCGGTAACGTGGTTCCGCCTTACGGCCAGATGAATGGCGGCGTTTCTACTGCCATCGAGTACGCCGTACTCGCCCTGGGCGTGCAGCACATCATTGTCTGCGGGCACTCTGATTGCGGCGCCATGCGCGCGGTACTCAACCCCGATAGCCTGGAGAAGATGCCGACGGTCAGGGCCTGGCTGCGGCACGCCGAGGTCGCCAAGGCCATGGTCCATGACAACTGCGACTGCGCCAACGAAGGCGAGAGCATGAAGGTGCTGACCGAAGAAAACGTCATCGCCCAGCTGCAACATTTGCGCACCCACCCTTCCGTGGCTTCGCGCATGGCCAATGGTCATTTGTTTATCCATGGTTGGATCTACAACATCGAGACCAGCGAAATCCGTGCCTACGATGCGGACCAGTCGACGTTCCTGCCGTTGGGCGGCGAAGGGCCGATTCCTTCAGCGACGCCTAAAGCGCGCTTCTAAAACACTTCCCTGCCGGGTTTAGCGGTGGCTGCCATGGATGCAGCCAGGCTTTACCGCGCCCGGCCAATGCCTCGGGAGAGTCATCATGCGTGCTGCTCAATTGAAAGCTGTTTTGCCACGGGAGCTGCTCGCTTCGGTGGTTGTGTTTCTGGTCGCCCTGCCCTTGTGCATGGGTATTGCGATCGCCTCCGGCATGCCGCCGGCCAAAGGCCTGATTACCGGGATCATCGGTGGCTTGGTGGTGGGTTGGTTGGCGGGTTCACCGTTGCAGGTCAGTGGCCCGGCGGCGGGTTTGGCGGTGTTGGTGTTCGAACTGGTACGCCAGCACGGCATGCTGATGCTTGGGCCAATCCTGTTGCTGGCAGGCTTTCTGCAACTGGTCGCCGGGCGTTTGCGTCTGGGCTGCTGGTTCCGTGTTACGGCGCCGGCGGTGGTGTACGGCATGCTGGCAGGGATTGGCGTGCTGATCGTGCTGTCGCAGATCCACGTGATGCTCGACGGCGCGCCCAAACCTTCGGGGCTGGATAACCTGGCAGGCTTCCCTGCGGCGTTGGCTGAAGCGATCCCGACCCTGGGCGGCGGCCTGGGCTGGCAGGCGGGGTTGCTCGGTTTATCGACAATGCTGGTGATGTACACCTGGGACAAATTACGCCCGCAACGCCTGCGCTTTGTGCCGGGCGCCTTGTTGGGCGTGGGCCTGACCACCGTTGTCAGTTTGGTGCTGGCGTTGCAGGTCAAACGTGTGGAGGTGCCGGAAAATCTCGCCGATGCCATCGACTGGCTGCGTCCCAGCGACTTGCTGAACCTCGCTGATCCGCAACTGTTGATCGCCGCGTTCGCCGTGGCGTTTATCGCGAGTGCCGAGACCCTGCTCTCCGCTGCGGCGGTCGACCGCATGCACAGCGGTCAGCGTTCTGATTTTGACAGGGAATTGTCCGCTCAAGGTGTAGGCAACATGCTCTGCGGCTTGGTCGGCGCCTTGCCGATGACTGGCGTGATCGTACGCAGCTCGGCCAATGTGCAGGCCGGTGCAACTACGCGCTTGTCGGCGATGTTCCATGGCCTCTGGCTGCTGGGGTTCGTACTGTTGTTGTCGAGTGTGCTGCAGAGCATTCCGGTGGCGAGCCTGGCGGGTGTGCTGGTGTATACCGGGATCAAGCTGGTGGACATCAAGGCGTTCAAGGCGCTGGGGCGCTATGGGCGGATGCCAATGTTTACCTATGCGGCCACGGCGTTGGCGATCATCTTTACCGACCTGCTGACCGGCGTGCTGGTGGGCTTTGGGTTGACGTTGGTCAAGCTGGCGTTCAAGGCGTCACGGCTTAAAGTCAGCCTGATCGACTTGCCCCAGGTCGGTGAGATGGAGCTGCGCCTGACGGGGGCTGCGACCTTCCTGAAAGTGCCGGCATTGACCCAAGTGCTGGCGACAGTGCCCGCTGGGACGACCTTGCACGTACCGCTGAACAACCTGAATTATATTGACCATTCTTGCTTGGAGTTACTGGAAGAATGGGGGCGAGCCAATGCGGCGAAGGGTTCGACGCTGGTGATCGAGGCGCGTGGGTTGAAGCGCCGGTTGGAAGGGCGGGTGCGAATGACGACGGGGATAGGTTCGGCGCCATCTGTAAGCTGACGAAACCGGATCAAAATGTGGGCGGGCTTGCTCGCGAAGGCGGCGTGTCAGTCACCGGAAGTGTTGACTGAACCATAGCATTCGCGAGCAAGCCCGCTCCCACATGGGTTTTGTATTAGATCTAAGATCTAGGCCGGCTGATCCAACGCCAACTCAACCCCCAACTGCCGCGACAGGCACGGCCAGCGCTTCCACGCGGCCTCGGTGTTCGGGCTCTTGAGCGTTTCGCGGTAAGCCTCCACCGACTCCAGCGCAAAGCTCTCTTCGTTCAGCATTTCATCCACTGCTTGATGCACCGCCTCATCCAGTTGATTAGCGAATGTTTCGCCAATCAGTTGGTGGGCAATCACGTTAGCCACAGTGGTATCCGCCGGAATCAACGGCTGACCGAAATGCTTGATATACAGATCGTTGACCTCTTCCACCAGGCGATGGGCCAGGTAAGCCTCATCCAGCAGGCCGTCGAGCCCCTCGTGGCCTGCCAGGATCGCAGGCGGCTGCAGGAAGAAATGCTCGGCGATCTTCAGCACCGGCTTGATCTGGCTTTCGATACCGGCCTCGCGGGCTACGTCGTTGGCAGCGTCGAGCAAATCCGGGACGAGGTCGATGTAGGCGGTGACAAAGCGGGTCATGACAACGTTGCGATCACCGTCAGCCAGGGAAATGGCCGAATGCAGGTGCGGCAATTGTTTTTCCAGTTGCTGGGCAAGCTGGCCCGTGCTGGTTTCGTGTTGGTGGGCACGGGAAATCTGCTCGCGCAATGCGGCGGTGTTCATGAAGGCTCCAGTGATGCAGGCGTAGGAAAAGGGAGAGGATAAGGTAGCTCGTTTATACGAGCGCCTCAGACGCATTTGTCATAATTATTTCATGGTTATGCGCAGGCGTTATATCGAATCGCGATAGCGCACCGCATAAACGATTCCGCAGCCTGTTTCATTAAGCCCAAGTGCCTCATTTCAGCTCATTTACCCCTACACATTGCGGGGTTGCAGAGCCTGTCTATACTCGGATTTGTACGCGATTAGCTGATGACGCCAGACTGCATAAGCAGGCAAGGCTAAGCGGTTGTAAGCAGTATGGAAGCCGCTCCCTTCGACGCAGGTGCAAACCGGCGGGATAACAAGAACGATAAGGGGAACCCGCAATGATGCGACATCCACACGTTTGGATGGGCCTCCTGTTGTGGTCAGTATTCGGCCAGGCACATGCCGCCTGGACAACGAATATGGCGCCAGGGGCGACAGAAGTCAGTCACGCTGTGTTCGACCTGCACATGACCATTTTCTGGATATGTGTGGTGATCGGCATCATCGTGTTTGGCGCGATGTTCTGGTCGATGATCGTTCATCGCCGGTCCACGGGCCAGGTCGCGGCGAAGTTCCACGAGAGCACCACCGTGGAGATCCTCTGGACCGTAGTGCCCTTGCTGATCCTGATCGCGATGGCCATTCCTGCGACCAAGACCCTGATCAATATCTACGACAGCAGTGAATCGGATATCGATATCCAGGTCACCGGCTACCAGTGGAAGTGGCATTACAAATACCTGGGCCAGGACGTGGAGTTCTTCAGCAACCTGGCCACGCCCGCCGAACAGATCCACAACCAGGCGACCAAGGGCGAACATTACCTGCTGGAAGTCGACCAGCCGCTGGTGTTACCGGTGGGGGCCAAGGTGCGCTTCCTGGTGACGGCCGCGGACGTGATCCACTCGTGGTGGGTGCCGGCCTTTGCGGTCAAGCGCGACGCCATTCCTGGCTTCGTCAACGAGGCCTGGACGCGTGTCGAGAAGCCCGGCATCTACCGTGGCCAGTGCGCCGAACTGTGCGGCAAGGACCACGGCTTCATGCCCATCGTGGTCGAGGTCAAGTCCAAGGCCGATTACGAAACCTGGCTCGGCGAGCGCAAGGCAGAGGCCGCCAAGCTCAAGGAGCTGACCTCCAAAGAGTGGACCCTGGAAGAGCTCGTGGCGCGTGGCGACAAGGTCTACCACACCACCTGCGTGGCGTGTCACCAGGCTGAAGGCCAAGGCCTGCCGCCGATGTTCCCGGCGCTCAAAGGCTCGAAAATCGCCACCGGCCCGAAAGACGGCCACCTGAGCATCGTCTATCACGGCAAGCCCGGCACCGCGATGGCGGCGTTCGGCAAGCAGCTCTCTGAAGTGGATATCGCCGCCGTGGTGACCTACGAGCGCAACGCGTGGGGCAACAACAAAGGCGACATGGTCACGCCTAAAGACGTGCTGGCCATCAAGCAGGCGGAAAGCCCATGAACTCTTTCATGGCGTTTACCTCGACCTGCCCTGCCCACTTGCTCTCAGGAGAACGGCCATGAGCGCTGTGATTGATGACCATGGTCACGCTGACCATGCCCACGGCCCCGCCAAGGGTTTGATGCGCTGGGTGCTGACCACCAACCATAAAGACATTGGCACACTGTACCTGTGGTTCGCCTTCACCATGTTTCTGCTCGGCGGTTCGTTCGCCATGGTGATCCGTGCCGAACTGTTCCAGCCCGGCTTGCAGATCGTGGAGCCGGCGTTTTTCAACCAGATGACCACCATGCACGGGCTGATCATGGTGTTCGGCGCGGTCATGCCGGCGTTTGTCGGCCTGGCCAATTGGATGATTCCGCTGATGATCGGCGCGCCCGACATGGCCCTGCCGCGCATGAACAACTTCAGCTTCTGGCTGCTGCCGGCGGCATTCCTGCTGCTGGTATCGACCCTATTCGCCCCCGGTGGTGGGCCGAATTTCGGCTGGACCTTCTACGCGCCGCTCTCCACCACCTATGCACCGGAAAGCGTGACGTTCTTTATCTTCGCCATTCACCTGATGGGCATCAGTTCGATCATGGGCGCCATCAACGTGGTCGCCACCATCCTCAATCTGCGCGCTCCAGGCATGACGTTGATGAAAATGCCGCTGTTCGTCTGGACCTGGCTGATCACCGCGTTCCTGTTGATCGCGGTAATGCCGGTGCTGGCAGGCTGCGTGACCATGATGCTGATGGATATCCACTTCGGCACCAGCTTCTTCAGTGCGGCCGGTGGCGGTGACCCAGTGCTGTTCCAGCATGTGTTCTGGTTCTTCGGCCATCCCGAGGTGTACATCATGATCCTGCCGGCGTTTGGTGCCGTGAGCTCGATCATCCCGACCTTTTCTCGCAAGCCACTGTTTGGCTACACCTCGATGGTCTACGCCACGGCGAGCATCGCATTCCTGTCGTTCATCGTATGGGCGCACCACATGTTCGTGGTCGGTATTCCGTTGGTGGGCGAGCTGTTCTTCATGTACGCCACGCTGCTGATCGCCGTGCCGACCGGGGTGAAGGTGTTCAACTGGGTCAGCACCATGTGGCAAGGCTCTCTGACGTTTGAGACGCCCATGCTGTTTGCGGTGGCCTTCGTAATCTTGTTCACCATCGGCGGGTTTTCCGGGCTGATGCTGGCGATTGCCCCGGCCGACTTCCAGTACCACGACACCTACTTCGTGGTGGCGCACTTCCATTACGTACTGGTGCCCGGCGCGATCTTCGGCATTTTTGCCTCGGCCTACTACTGGCTGCCGAAATGGACCGGCCACATGTACGACGAAACCCTGGGCAAGCTGCACTTCTGGCTGTCCTTCGTGGGCATGAACCTGGCGTTCTTCCCGATGCACTTCGTCGGGCTGGCGGGCATGCCGCGGCGGGTGCCGGACTACAACCTGCAGTTCGCCGACTTCAACATGGTCTCGTCGATTGGTGCCTTCATGTTCGGCGCCACGCAGATCTTCTTCCTGTTCATTGTGATCAAGTGCATCCGTGGCGGTACACCCGCACCGGCCAAGCCTTGGGATGGCGCCGAAGGCCTGGAGTGGAGCATCCCTTCGCCTGCGCCGTACCACACGTTCACTACGCCGCCGGAGGTCAAATGAACACGCTGGTGGCCATGGCCCCGAACTCCTGTGGGAGCTGGCTTGCCTGCGATAGCGGTGTATCAGGCGCCGAATATGTTGGCTGCCAAGCCCTCATCGCAGGCAAGCCAGCTCCCACAGAAAGTCAAAAGCGAGGGTGGTGTGATGGCTGAGTCAGTTCCACTCAAACGCCTGGTCACCCGCCTGCTGATCCTGGTGGTGGCGATGTTCGCCTTTGGCTTTGCGCTGGTGCCGATCTATGACGTGATGTGCAAGGCGTTCGGCATTAACGGCAAGACGGCCGGACAGTACGAGGGCTCGCAGGTGGTGGACGCCTCACGCCAGGTGCGGGTGCAGTTCTTGTCCACCAATGCCATCGACATGGTTTGGGATTTTTATGCCAAGGCTGACGAAGTGGTGGTCAACCCGGGTGCGGTGACCGAGATGCTGTTCGTGGCCTACAACCCTACCGACAAACCGATGACTGCCCAAGCCGTGCCGAGTATTTCGCCGGCTGAAGCGGCGATGTACTTCCACAAGACCGAGTGCTTTTGCTTCACCCAGCAAGTGCTGCAGCCAGGCCAGCGCATTGAGATGCCGGTGCGGTTCATTGTCGACCGCGACATGCCCAAGGATGTGAAGCATTTGACCCTGGCGTACACGCTGTTTGACATCACTGCGCGCCAACCGCCCGTGGCTGTCCATACCGGCGGCTAGCTACTGTTTGCCCGCTCAATCAGGAGAGCGAATACATGTCGACTCATGATACGTACTACGTACCAGCGCAAAGCAAATGGCCGATAATTGCCACCTTTGGCCTGTTGATCACTGTGTATGGCTTGGGTGTGTGGTTTAACGACTTGAAGGCGGCGCGCCCGGAATCCCACGGCCCGTGGATCTTTTTCGTCGGTGGCCTACTGTTGGCCTACATGATGTTTGGCTGGTTCGGCGCGGTGATCAAGGAAAGCCGCGCCGGTTTGTACAGTTCGCAGATGGACCGCTCGTTCCGATGGGGCATGAGCTGGTTCATCTTTTCCGAAGTGATGTTTTTTATCGCGTTCTTCGGTGCGCTGTTTTACGTGCGGCACATGTCCGGCCCGTGGCTGGGAGGGGAAGGCCACAAGGGCATCGCGCATATGCTGTGGCCGAACTTCGAGTTTGCCTGGCCGTTGCTTAACAACCCTGATCCAAAACTGTATCCGGCGCCAGAAGGCACCATCAGTCCTTGGGGCCTGCCACTGGTCAATACCATTCTGCTCGTGAGTTCCAGCGTGACCATCACCATCGCCCACCATGCCTTGCGCAAAGGCCATCGCGGCGCGCTGAAGATTTGGCTGGCGATCACCGTGCTGCTGGGCCTGGCATTTCTTGGGTTCCAGGCCGAGGAATATATCCACGCTTATAAAGAGTTGGGGCTCACGCTCGGTTCGGGCGTGTACGGCGCGACCTTCTTCATGCTCACCGGCTTTCATGGTGCGCACGTCACCATCGGCACCATCATTCTGTTCGTGATGCTGATGCGCATCCTGAAGGGGCATTTCAATGCCGAGCACCAGTTCGGCTTCGAAGCGGCGAGTTGGTATTGGCACTTTGTGGACGTGGTGTGGATCGGGCTGTTTTTCTTCGTCTATGTGCTGTGAGGCGCCTTACCACGGCGCATGAGAAACCAGCTGGCCGCTAAAAAAGCCCCAGGCGATCAGCGCCACGGTGATCACGGCCAGTACCACGCGCACGGTCAGGGCAGTGACGAGGCGGTTGGAGTTGCCCTCGTCCTTGACCAGAAAGAACAAGCCACTGAACAGGCTCACGACAGTCGCGATCAGCATCAGGGCAATAGCGGCTTTGAGCATGGTCTGGCTCCAATTGGATGGGCGGGCAATGAAAACAAGTATAGCCAGCGCCATAAAAAGCTTTCGCCCTGGGATTGCGCCGACGCTGGTGGTGTTGGTGCTGCTGCCGTTGATGGTGGGCCTGGGGTTCTGGCAATTGTCCCGCGGCCATGAAAAACAGCTGATGGTGGACAGTTATGCCGAGCGGCGTGCGGCTGATCCGATCAGCAGTGCACAGCTTAACGAACTGGCTGACCCGGCTTTTCGTCGTGTGCGCCTGCGCGGGCAATTCGACGCCGAACACAGTGTGTTTCTCGATAACCGCCTGCGTGACGGCAAGGCCGGCGTAGAGCTGCTGCAACCCTTCCACGACCAGGCCAGCGGCCTGTGGCTCTTGCTCAATCGCGGCTGGCTGCCTTGGCCGGATCGGCGCACGCCGCCCGTCTTTGCCACCCCTGAGCAGCCCTTGAACCTGGATGCCTGGGTTTACGTCGCCCCCGGCGAAACCTTCCAACTGCATGCTGACCCGACGAGCGCGCAATGGCCGCGCTTGCTGACCGCCCTGCATCCGGCCGCGCTGTGGGCTGAACTGGGGCGCAGCGGTTTCGCCTACGAGCTACGGGCCGAAGCAGGCCCCGGCACCTACGAAACCACCTGGGCCATCGTGGCCATGGGGCCGGAAAAACACCTGGCTTATGCCGTGCAGTGGTTCGCCATGTCGCTGGCCCTGCTGGCGCTTTACCTCTACCTCGGATGGCACAACAAAAAGGAGAAGCCCCATGGGAGCGGCCATGAATCCACTCAACATGTCTGACGTGCCTGATCGGCGCAAAGGCCGTTGGCAGCTGTTGCTGATCCTGATGATGGTAATCGGCCCGATGGCGCTGGCGACCTTCATGTACAAATTGCAGTTCTGGGTGCCGGAAAGCCGCAGCTACCATGGCGAGATAATCGGCAACGGCCAGACCCGCGCCGATATTGGCGTGCAAGCCGATGAACAGCGTTGGCAACTGCTGGTCACCGCGCCCGCTGCCTGTGCCGCAGATTGCCAGCAACTGGTGTACCTCGCGCGCCAGTTGCAGATCGGCCTCGGCCGCGACGCCTCCCGTGCCAGCCACGCCTTGGCCAGTGCGCAGCCGGTCACCACCGACTACGAGGCCAAGCTCAAGGCGCAATATCCGCAACTGCAGCGTTACCCGCTGAACCTGGCGACCTTCACCAAGGACGCCGGCGCGCCGGGCGATGCACAGCTGTGGATCGTCGATCCCCACGGCAACCTGGTGCTGCGCTACGACGCCAAGGTCAAGGGCAAGGACGTGCTCAACGACCTGCGCCATCTGCTGAAACTGTCGAATATCGGATAAGGGCATCGTCATGGCCAAACCTGGATTTCGCCTCGCGTTGTTTGCCACCTTGCTGGCGCTGATCGTCGTGCTGCTGGGCGCTTATACCCGCCTGACCCATGCTGGACTGGGGTGCCCGGACTGGCCCGGCTGTTACGGTTTTATCAGCGTGCCGCAAAGCGAAACTCAGCTGGCCCATGCCGAACTGCATTTCCCCGCTACACCGGTTGAGGCGGACAAGGGCTGGAGCGAGATGATTCACCGCTACTTCGCAGGCACTTTGGGCCTACTGATCTTGTTGCTCGCGGCGCGCTCGTGGAGCCATCGGCGTGATCCCGGTCAGCCGGTGAAATTGCCGCTGTTTCTATTGGCGGTAGTGTTTGCACAGGCGGCGTTTGGCATGTGGACGGTCACGTTGAAGCTGTGGCCGCAGGTGGTGACGGGGCATTTGCTCGGCGGCTTTGCGACCTTGAGCCTGCTGTTTCTGCTGACCCTGCGCTTGTCGGGCGTGCTGCCTGCGTTGATTGTGCCCAAGCGCCTGCAGTATTGGGCGACGGCAGGCTTGGTGCTGGTGATCGGGCAGATTGCGCTGGGCGGCTGGGTCAGCTCCAACTACGCGGCGGTGGCCTGTGTTGATCTGCCAACGTGCCATGGCGAATGGTGGCCGGCGGCGGATTTTGCCAATGGCTTTCATCTTACCCAGCATATTGGCCCTAATTACCTTGGCGGGCAGTTGGACAGCGAAGCGCGCACGGCCATTCACTTGACCCACCGCATCGGCGCCGTGATCGTCAGCCTGGTATTGCTTGGCCTGGCCTGGCAACTGCGCGCGGTCGGCATGACGCGGCTAGCGGGTTTGTTGCTGATCGCCCTGGCTGCGCAAATCTGCCTGGGCCTGAGCAATGTGGCGTTCGGGCTGCCGCTGGCAATAGCTGCAGGCCATAACGCAGGAGGCGCCGTGTTGTTGCTGAGCCTGGTGCTGGTCAATTACCACGCCCGCACCAGCCTGGTCCGGGTGCGTAATCAACGGCCGTTCGGCTGGCGTTTTATCCCGCGCAAACACGTATCGGGCCTCATCACCCTTAAAGGAGAGATGCCATGGCGACCTTGAGCGGCGCGCGTCACGGCCAGGCGATCTGGCGTGACTACCTGGAGCTGACCAAGCCGAAAGTGGTGGTGCTGATGCTTATCACCTCGCTGGTGGGGATGTTTCTCGCAACGCGCGCGGGTGTGCCGTGGACAGTGCTGGTGTTCGGCAACCTGGGCATTGCCCTGTGTGCCGGTGGCGCGGCGGTGGTGAACCACGTGGTGGACCGGCGGATTGATGCGGTGATGGCGCGCACCCATAAGCGGCCGCTGGCGCAGGGGCGTGTGTCGCCGTTGGCTGCGTTGGCCTTTGCATTGTTCCTGGCTGTTGCGGGATTGGCGCTATTGCTGGCCTTTACCAACCCATTGGCGGCATGGCTGACCTTGGCTTCGCTGCTGGGGTACGCAGTGATTTACACCGGTTTCCTGAAGCGTGCGACGCCTCAAAATATCGTCATCGGCGGCCTCGCCGGTGCTGCGCCGCCATTATTGGGCTGGGTCGCCGTCACCGGCCATGTCAGTGCCGAACCGCTGCTGCTGGTGCTGATCATCTTCGCCTGGACCCCGCCGCACTTCTGGGCGCTGGCCATCCACCGCAAGGAGGAATACGCCAAGGCCGATATCCCCATGCTGCCGGTCACCCATGGAGAGCACTACACCAAGGTGCACATCCTGCTCTATACCTTCGCCCTGCTGGCGGTGAGCCTGATGCCCTATGTGATCCATATGAGCGGCGTGTTGTACCTTGCGTGCGCGCTGATATTGGGCGGGCGCTTTCTGCAATGGGCCTGGGTGTTGTACCGTGGCGCTCGGCCGCACGCGGCGATCAACACGTTCAAGTACTCTATTTGGTACTTGCTGCTGCTGTTCATCGCCCTGCTCGTAGACCACTACCTACTGTTGAATCTATGACTCGAACTCAAAAAACTGTCTTCATCCTGGTGGCCCTGGTGGCATTGATCATGGGCCTGACCGTCAACAAAGTGCTCTCGGGCAAAGGCCAGGGCGACCCCACCGCTTTGATCGACGCCGGTATCATCCTGCTGCCGCAAAGCCGTCAGCTACCGCCGGTGACCATGACTAATCAGGAAGGCCAACCGGTGCAGGTTAATGAGTTGAAAGGCAAGTGGAGCCTGCTGTTCTTCGGCTACACCTTTTGCCCGGACATCTGTCCGACGACCCTCGCCCAGCTGCGCCAGATCAAAAGCGAACTGCCCAAGGACGTTGTGGATAAGTTGCAGGTGATCCTGGTCAGCGTCGACCCGCACCGCGACACGCCGACTCAGCTCAAGCAGTACCTGGGCTACTTCGACCCGCAGTTCCAGGGCCTGACCGGCGCGAATGTGGAGGATGTGCAAAAGGTTTCAAATGCGGTGAGCATTCCGTTCATTCCGGCGGATACCAGCAAGCCGAACTACACCGTCGACCACAGCGGCAACCTGGCGCTGATCGGGCCGGATGGGACGCAGCGTGGGTTTATCCGGGCGCCGTTGAACAATCAGAAGCTGGTGGTGCAACTGCCGGTGTTGCTACAGCGTAAATAGGCCGGACGCCAACCCAGCCAACACCACAAAACAAATGTGGGAGTGGGCTTGCCCGCGAATGCGGTGTATCAGTCGACGAAGATGTTGACTGGTCCACCGCATTCGCGAGAAAGCCCGCTCCCACATTTTTTGATCTCCAGTGTTTGGGAGATCGAGTCAGGTCAGAACGCCGGCTTGATCGCGCCTTTGTACTTCTCTTCGATGAATTTCTTCACTTCAGGCGTGTGCAGGGCTGCGACCAGCTTCTTCACGGCGTCCGAGTCTTTGTTGTCTTCGCGGGTGACGAGGATGTTCACGTAAGGCGAGTCGCTGCCTTCGATGACCAGCGCGTCCTTGGACGGGTCCAGCTTGGCTTCCAGCGCGTAGTTCGTGTTGATCAGCGCCAGGTCAACCTGTGTCAGCACGCGCGGCAGGGTGGCGGCTTCGAGTTCGCGAAACTTCAGGTTTTTCGGGTTGGCGGTGATGTCTTTGATGGTCGACAGGATGTCTGTCGGATCCTTCAGGGTGATCAGGTTGTGCTTGGCCAGCAGCAACAGCGCACGGCCGCCGTTGGTGGCGTCGTTCGGGATCACCACGTTGGCACCATCAGGCAACTCGTCCAGTTTCTTGTATTTGCTGGAGTAAGCGCCGAGGGGTTCCAGGTGTACACCGGCTACGCTCACCAGGTGAGTGCCCTTGGTTTTGTTGAACTCATCCAGGTACGGCTGATGCTGGAAGAAGTTGGCGTCCAGGCGCTTTTCAGCGACCTGTACGTTCGGCTGCACGTAGTCGGTGAAGACTTTGACCTGCAGGTCCACGCCTTCTTTGGCGAGGGCAGGTTTCACGAATTCCAGGATTTCCGCGTGCGGGACCGGCGAAGCGGCGACCGTAATGGTCTCGGCGTGGGCGGAAAACGCGGCAACGGCGGCGAAAGCAACCAGTAGTTTTTTCATCCAGCAAGCTCCTTGTTCGGGCATAGCCGGCGGGGGCCGGCAATGGCCGTTATTTTCGAGAATAGTGCGTCACCAGCTTATCGCCGATGGTCTGCAGAATTTGTACCAGCACAATCAACATCACCACGGTGACGACCATGACGTCGTCCTGAAAACGCTGGTATCCATAACGAATGGCCAGGTCACCCAAGCCTCCGGCGCCCACTACACCGGCCATCGCGGTGTAGCCTACCAGTGCGATCGCAGTGACTGTGATTGCAGCAATGATACCGGGCTTAGCCTCCGGCAAAAGCGCCTTGATGATGATCTGCCGGGTGGTGGCGCCCATTGCTTGAGTCGCCTCGATGATGCCGCGGTCCACTTCGCGTAGGGCGGTTTCCACCAGCCGTGCGAAGAACGTCGAAGCTCCTACCACCAGCGGTGGAATGGCCCCGGCCACGCCAAGCGATGTGCCTGTGATAAAGATCGTCGTAGGGATCATCACAATCAGCAGAATGATAAATGGCAGAGAGCGTATGGCGTTGACCACGAATGCCAGTACTGCGTAGGTGGTCTTCTGCTCCAGCAACTGTCGAGGGCTGAAGAGAAACAGCAGAACGCCCAGCGGCAGGCCCACCAGCACGGTGAACAGCAGCGATGTACTGAGCATCAGCATGGTGTCGCCGGTGGCAACCCAGATGTCAGCCCAGTCAACTTTGTCGAAGTAATGCAGTAAAACGTCCATTAACGCAGGACCTCCATGTGCACATCGGCTGCGGTAAAGCGGGCGAAGGCCGCTTCCATGTCACCGCCGGTAATGGCCAGGGTCAATTGCCCGTAGGGAATGTCTTTGATGCGGTCGATACGACCGGCAAGGATGCTGTAGTCCACACCCGTTTCGCGGGCGACGGTACCCAGCAACGGCGCGTAGGTCGATTCACCCTGGAACGTCAGGTGTACGATGCGGCCTGGGACGTGGGCGAAATCATCGCGCTGTTCACCTTCGTCGACCTGCTCGGATTCTTGTACGAAGCGCTTGGTGGTCGGGTGCTTGGGGTGCAGGAACACATCGGCGACCGAGCCTTGCTCGACGATCACGCCGGCGTCCATTACCGCCACGTGGTCGCAGACGCGGCGGATCACGTCCATTTCATGGGTGATCAGCACGATGGTCAGCTTCAACTCGCGGTTGATCTCGGCCAACAGTTGCAACACCGAAGCGGTGGTTTGCGGGTCGAGGGCGCTGGTGGCTTCGTCGCACAGCAGGATCTTTGGCTTGGTCGCCAAGGCACGAGCGATGCCGACGCGTTGCTTCTGGCCGCCGGACAACTGCGCCGGGTACTTCTTGGCGTGGTCTGACAGGCCGACACGTGCGAGCAATTCGGCGACGCGCTGGTCGATTTCCTTGCGCGACAATTCGCCGGCCAGGGTCAGAGGCAGCGCCACGTTGTCGGCAACGGTCTTGGACGCGAGCAGGTTGAAGTGCTGGAAGATCATCCCGACCTGCTGGCGGAAACGGCGCAGGCCGTTGGCGTCCAGGGCGGTGACTTCCTCGCCATCAACCGTGATCTGGCCGCCACTCGGTTCTTCGAGGCGGTTGATCAGGCGCAGCAGTGTGCTTTTGCCTGCACCGGAGTGGCCAATCAGGCCGAACACCTGGCCGTTTTCGACACTCAGGCTGGTGGCATGCAGTGCGGGAATATCCTTACCGGCAACGCGGTAGGTTTTATGGACGTTATGAAACTCGATCACGTAGCGAACCTTGTGGGGCGCATGGAAAAGGGATCAGCGGTTAGCCGGGCGCGCATTTTAGCCTGTCCGTATAGCGTTTCTTAGCATTTATTTCGCATTCAACCAGCGATTTGGCAATAACGCGATCAAAGGTCATAAAAAAGGAACGGCCCAAAACCTCATCAGTCACTACTTAAGCAACGCGATATCCCAGGTGCCGTGCCTGGGGTTTTTGCTCAAACGAGCCGGGGATCGCTCTGGCCACTTTGAATAAGGAGTTTTGTCTGATGAGTACCAAGAAGCCAGCCACCCCGTCGAAGAGTGAGCTCGCGGGCACCGATACCCTGGACCGTGGCAACACCAACGCCAAGCTGCAGGCCTTGGAGGAATTCCGTTCCGATGCGACCGGCCAGGCCCTGCGCACCAACCAAGGCGTCAAGATTTCCGATAACCAGAACACGTTGAAAGTCGGCTCCCGTGGCCCGTCGCTGCTGGAAGACTTCATCATGCGTGAAAAAATCACGCACTTTGACCATGAGCGCATCCCGGAGCGCATCGTGCATGCCCGTGGCACTGGCGCTCATGGCTATTTCCAGACGTATGAGAACCATTCGGCGCTGACCAAGGCCGGGTTCCTGCGTGACCCAGGCCACAAGACGCCGGTATTTACCCGGTTTTCGACTGTGCAGGGGCCGCGCGGCTCTGGCGATACGGTGCGAGATGTACGGGGTTTTGCCGTGAAGTTCTTCACCGAAGAAGGCAACTTCGACCTGGTGGGCAACAACATGCCGGTGTTTTTCATTCAGGACGCGATCAAGTTCCCTGACTTTGTGCACGCCGTTAAGCCAGAGCCTCACAACGAGATTCCTACAGGCGGCTCGGCTCACGATACGTTCTGGGACTTCGTCTCGTTGCAGCCTGAATCTGCCCACATGGTGATCTGGGCAATGTCTGACCGCGCCATTCCAAAAAGCCTGCGCAGCATGCAGGGTTTTGGTGTGCACACCTTCCGCTTGGTGAATGCCGAGGGTAAATCCAACTTCGTCAAATTCCACTGGCGTCCTACCGCGGGTACTTGCTCGCTGGTGTGGGATGAAGCGCAAAAGCTCGCCGGTAAAGACACCGACTACCATCGCCGCGATCTCTGGGAAGCCATTGAGATGGGCGATTACCCTGAGTGGGAATTGGGCGTGCAGGTGATTCCTGAGGATAAGGAGCATGCGTTTGACTTCGACATTCTCGACCCGACCAAGCTGATTCCTGAGGAGCTGGTGCCGATCACCCCGCTGGGCAAAATGGTGCTGAACCGTAATCCGGACAACTTCTTCGCTGAAGTCGAGCAGGTCGCGTTCTGCCCCGGCCATATCGTGCCGGGTATCGACTTCTCCAATGATCCATTGCTGCAAGGTCGGCTGTTTTCGTACACCGATACACAAATCAGCCGACTGGGTGGCCCGAACTTTCACCAGTTGCCGATCAACCAGCCGGTCGTGCCGTTCCATAACAACCAGCGCGATGCCATGCACCGCACCACCATTGATAAAGGTCGTGCGGCTTACGAGCCAAACTCGATTGATGGCGGCTGGCCGAAAGAAACCCCGCCAGCGGCGCAGGATGGCGGCTTCGAGACGTACCCAGAGCGCATCGACGCCCACAAGATCCGTGAGCGCAGCGAGTCGTTCGGCGATCACTTCTCTCAGGCCCGCCTGTTCTTCCGCAGCATGAGCAAGCACGAGCAGGAGCACATCATTGCGGCCTACAGCTTTGAGCTGGGTAAGGTTGAGCGTGAGTTTATTCGTGCGCGCCAGGTCAATGAGATCCTGGCCAACATCGACTTGGAACTGGCCAAGCGCGTGGCGCATAACCTGGGGCTGCCAGCACCGACCAAAGGTACTGTGCCTGAGCACCAAACCAAGCCGGAACGTTCGCCAGCGTTGAGCCAGGCGAACTTGCTGCCGGGTGATATCAAAACCCGCAAGGTGGCGATCCTGGCGGCGAATGGTGTGGACGGCGTGGCGATTGCCGCGTTGAAGAAGGCACTGGCAGCGGAAGGCGCACATGCCAAGCTGCTGGGGCCGACGTCAGCGCCGGTGAAGACGGCTGACGGCAAGAGCCTGCCAGTCGACGCGTCGATGGAGGGTATGCCGTCCATTGCGTTTGATGCGGTGTTTATCCCGGGTGGGAAAGAGTCGGTGAAGGCGCTGAGCGGCGACGGCGTGGCACTGCATTACGTGCTGGAGGCGTACAAGCACCTGAAGGCGATTGCGGTGGCCAGTGACGTGAAGCCTTTGCTGGATCTGCTGAAGCTGGAGGCGGATGCGGGGTTGATCGTGGGGTCGGATGCCAAAGCGTTCAAGGCATTCTTTGCTGCGATTGGCCAGCATCGGGTTTGGGATCGTGAGGTGAAGGCGAAGGCGATTCCGGCTTAAGTCATCTGTTGTTTGTTAGATCGCTATCGCGGGCAAGCCCGCTCCCCCACTTGAAGTGTTCACCGTTCAAATGTGGGAGCGGGCTTGCCCGCGATGCTTTTAGTCCGCTTTGCGCGGAATCAACACAACTTGCGCCGGAATGTGCTTCAGAATCTGCCGGTGAATCTTCAGGTCATACCCCGAATCAATACGCTTCACCCGTTTGGTCAGTAACGTGGCCAGCCACGGGTAATCCTCGGTGCGCGGCGCCTGGATGCTCACGTCGCACTGGTAATTCACGACGTCGGTGGCGATTGCATCCAGCTGATGGCGCAGTGCTTCGATGTCGGTGAGGTTCAGTGCCACGGTGGTGCTTGGCGCTGCCGGGTCGATGACCTTGGCGGCGGGCTGAGTTTCAGCGGCTTTCAGGGCGGCTTCGGCTTTATCCAGCTCGGCTTTGCGGGCGTGGCTGATGGCGCTGTTAACGCCGCCAGTGAGTGCCGGTGCCTTTGGCATCAGCGCACGCGCCCGGCTTAGCGCAGTGGCAGCTGCGTTGACGTCACCTTTTTGCAACACTATCTGGCTGCGCTGCAGGTAGGCCTCGGCCAATTGGCGTTGGTAGCCCTCAAGCGTCGGGTCGTTGGGCGACTGGGCTTGCAGAGTGGCCAACTGATCTTCGGCGGTAGCCAGCTCGCTGCTGGCCAGGTTTTGCTCCAGTTGCGTGATGGCCACAGCACGTGCGTCCTGTGCCTGTGGGGCGGCGGGCGGTGTGCTTTGACAGGCGCCCAGCAGCAGGGAAAATGCGGCAAGGAGCAGATATCGGGCGGTGAACGGCTTCATTCCTGCGACTCTCTATTTGCGCAAAAAGCGAGCAAGTCTACACCCCTCGACGGGGCAGGACAAAACTCAGCAGAAACAGGGCGGCGGCCGTGACCACAATCGATGGCCCGGCAGGCGTGTCCTTGAACCAGGACAGCGCCAAGCCCCCGCACACTGCAAACACCCCCAACAGGCTGGCGCCGATCGCCATTTGCTCCGGCGAACGGGCATGGCGCTGAGCGGCGGCGGCGGGAATGATCAGCAGCGATGTGATCAACAATACGCCGACAATCTTCATCGCGACAGCAATCACCACGGCGATCAGCAACATCAGGGCCATGCGCAGCGCGGGTACGGGCAAACCCTCCACCCTGGCCAGCTCTTCATGCACGGTGATCGCCAGCAATGGGCGCCACAGGGCCACCAGCAACACCAGTACGGTCGCGCTGCCGCCGAGGATCCAGGTCAGGTCAGTGGGGCTGATCGCCAGCAGATCGCCGAACAGATAGGCCATGAGGTCGATGCGCACTTCGTGCATAAAGCTCAGCACCACCAGGCCCAAAGACAGGGTGCTTGGTGCCAGGATGCCCAACAGGGTGTCGGAGGCCAGTGGCTGGCGCTGTTGCAGGGTCACCAGCAGCACCGCCAGGAGCAGGCAGCCTACGGTCACCGCGATGGTCGGGCTTACATCGAGCAAAAAGCCCATGGCCACGCCCAGCAACGCGGCATGCGACAAGGTGTCGCCGAAATACGCCATGCGCCGCCAGACCACGAAGGAGCCCAACGGGCCTGCAACCAGTGCCAAAGCCAAGCCTGCCAGCAGGGCGTAGAGCAGAAAATCAGCCATGCTTGCAGCTATCTCCATGAACGTGAGGGGTAGAAGGATCATCCACGACCGCGCCATGCAGGTCATGCGCGTGGTCGTGGTGGTGGTGATAGATCGCCAGGCTCTGCGCGTTTTTGCCGAACAGCTCGACGAACGCCGGGTCGCCGCTGACCTGTTCCGGGTGGCCGGAGCAGCACACGTGCCGATTGAGGCAGACCACCTGGTCGGTGGTGCTCATCACCAAGTGCAAGTCGTGGGACACCATCAGCACGCCGCAGCCATGGCGGTCGCGCAGGCGCGTGATCAGGCTGTACAGCTCGGCCTGGCCGGCGACGTCGACGCCTTGCACGGGTTCATCCAGTACCAGCAGTTCCGGCTCGCGCAACAAGGCGCGGGCCAGCAGCACGCGCTGCATTTCGCCGCCGGAGATGCTTTGTACCGGACTGTCGATCACCTGTTCGGCGCCGACTTCCTTGAGCGCAGCCTGCGCGCGGGCGCGGTCCACGCCCGGCACCAGGCGAAGGAATCGCAACACCGAGAGTGGCAGCGTCGGGTCGACGTGCAGCTTCTGCGGCATGTAGCCGACGCGTAGCTTCGGCTTGCGCCAGACGCTGCCGGTGTCGGGCTTGAGCAGGCCGAGCACGGCGCGCACCAGCGTGGTCTTGCCGGCGCCGTTAGGGCCGATCAGGGTGACGATCTGCCCCGGCTCCACGCTCAGTGCGATGTTATCCAGCACGTGTTGCCCGGCGAACGTGACCCCGACCTGTTCCAGGCGGATTAACGCATTGCTCATCAAGCCCCCTGGCAGCCCGAGCACAAGCCGACTACTTCGACCGTTTGCCCTTCGACCGTAAAGCCGACATCGGCAGCGCTGCTGATAATGGCGTCGCTGATGCTTTTTTGTTCAAGTTCGATGGCGGCATGGCACGCGCGGCAGATCAGGAATTGACCTTGATGCGCGTGTTCCGGGTGGTTGCAGCCAACAAAGGCGTTGAGCGAGGCAATGCGGTGCACCAAGCCGTTTTCCAGCAGGAAATCCAGCGCACGGTAGACCGTGGGTGGCGCTGCACGACGGCCGTCCTGCTCGCTGAGCACCCCGAGAATGTCGTAGGCGCCCAGCGGCTTGTGGCTCTGCCACACCAGTTCCAGTACCCGCCGACGCAAGGCGGTCAGGCGCAAACCCTTCTGTGCGCAGAGGGTATCGGCCTCCGACAGCGCGGTATGCACGCAGTGGGAGTGGTCGTGGGGACGGCTGGCAAGTGGTGTAATAGGCATGAGCGGCGACAGACATTTGATAGAGACGTTATTATGTTACCCGTTCCTACGCCATTGAGTGGTCATCGTGTCCCGACTTTTTCCCGTTTTTATCGTATTTGTCACCAGTTTGTTCATCAATGGCGCCGCTCAGGCCGAGGTCAAGGTGCTGACCAGCATCAAGCCATTGCAGTTGATAGCCGCGGCTGTGCAGGACGGCGTGTCGGTACCGGAGGTGTTGCTGCCGCCGGGTGCGTCGCCGCATAACTACGCGCTGCGTCCATCCGACGTACGGCGCGTGCAGTCGGTGGACCTGCTGTACTGGATCGGTCCGGATATGGAGAGTTTCCTGCCGCGCGTGCTGAAAGGTCGTACGGCAACAACGGTAGCGGTGCAGGATCTTCCGGGTATGAAGCTGCGGCGCTTCGCCGAAGATAGCCACTCCCATAGCGACGATGCCGACGAACATGATCATGATCACCGCCCAGGCAGCCTGGATTCGCACTTGTGGCTGTCGACCGTGAATGCTCGTGTGATTGCGGCGCGCATGGCTGCTGATCTGGCGGCCGCAGACCCGGCCAATGCCGTGCGTTACCAGAGTAATGTGAAAGCCTTTGATGAGCGCCTGGATGTTTTGGATGCTCGCCTGAAAGCCCGCCTGGCGCCGATTGGCGGCAAACCTTACTTCGTGTTCCACGAAGCCTTCGATTACTTCGAAGACGCTTATGGGCTCAAACATGCCGGTGTGTTCAGTGTCGCCGCTGAAGTGCAGCCTGGCGCCCAGCACGTAGCGGCGATGCGTACGCGTTTGCAGGAAGTGGGTAAGACCTGCGTGTTCAGCGAGCCGCCGTTGCGTCCGCGTTTGGCTGAAACGCTGGTGGCGGGCTTGCCGGTGAAGCTGGCGGAGTTGGATGCGTTGGGCGGGTATACCCCGGCTACGGCTCAGGGTTATGAGCAGGTGTTGGAGAAGTTGGGGAATGACTTGGCTGGGTGCCTGGAGTCGTTGTAACAGACGGCGCAGGTCTAATGTGGGAGCAGGCAAGCCAGCTCCCACATTGACCGAGTTGGGGCTTTAGAGGGCGAACGGCAGTTGGATCGTGACCTGCTGGCGTTGTGCCAAGCGATGCTCGAACTCCGCCGGGTCATGGATCAACACATCCTGCCCTGCAAACGACTCGGCGGCGATCAGGCGTGACAGCCAGAACCGCACGCACGCCACCCGCAACATCGTCGGCCACAGTTCGGCTTCCTTGGCGGTGAACGGTCGCAGGCCGGCATAGGCGCCGAGCAGCGCACGGGCGCGTTGCCCGTCAATCACGCCGGCGGCATCCGAGCACCAGTCATTCAGGGCGATCGCCACGTCGTACAGCATCGGCCCGGAGCAGGCGTTGTAGAAGTCGATCAGGCCTGTGAGGTGCGTGCCTTCGAACATCGCGTTGTCGCGGAACAGGTCGGCGTGGACGTTGGCGCGCGGCAGGGCGAGGATCTGGATCTTGTGGGCTTCGATTTCCGTCAGTGCAGCTTTCAGCAGGTGTTGCTGTGCGTCATTCAGGTGCGAGATCAGTTGCGTGCCTTCAGTCAGCATCCAATCCAGGCCACGATCGGTCTTGCGTTCCAGCACCTTTTCGCCTTGAGTCGCCAGGTGCAGGTGGCCAAGCAGGTCGCCGACCTGGGTACAGTGCTGGGCGTTGGCGTCCTTGATGTGCTTGCCGGCCAGGCGCGGTTGCAGCAGTGCCGGTTTGCCTTTCAGCTCGCGCAGTGCCACGCCGTCGGTTGTACGCAGGGCATAAGGCACGGGCAAATCAGCGTCGTGGAGCACGTCGAGCAGCTCGATGAAGAACGGCATTTCTGCGACCGGGCCGCGCTCAACCAGTGTCAGGACATACTCGCCCTGCTCAAGGCTGACAAAGAAATTGGTGTTTTCACTACCGGCGGCAATCCCCTGGAAATCAATCAGGCGGCCGAGCCCGTAAGGGGCGAGAAAGGTTTCCAGCTCGGGCCGAGCCAGGGGGGTGAACACAGACATGGTTAAAACTGCCAGTACGGGCGCCGCTGTGCGCGGCGCCAATTTAAGTTAAGAAATCATTTCCATTCGAAGATCTTCCATGACGGGATCAGCATATCCGGCTGGTCAGAGCGGATGAAGTTCGCATCGGTTCCGTCCGCGCGCACCAGGAAATAGGGAGGCGCCCCTTTCGGAGTGACCTTGATTGCGTACAGGAACCCGTTCTGACGGTACTCCTGGATGGTCTTGTCGCCTTCCGTGCGAATGGTCACTTGCGGATCACCCCCAGGCGCATCGTCTGCCGCCATGGCAGCCAACGGAGTGAGTGAAATCAAGCCGGTCAACAGCAGGCGATTAAATGTACGCATGATAACCTTGTCCCTTTGTCGTCATTGGTCCGGCTATTCTAGCGCCTGACCCGCCGAAAAGGTTGATTCTGCTCATGAGCCAAGCACCCCTCGTCCTGGTGGACGGTTCTTCTTATCTGTACCGCGCTTTTCATGCGCTGCCACCGCTGACCACCTCCAAAGGCCTGCCGACCGGTGCGGTCAAGGGCGTGTTGAATATGCTCAAAAGCCTGCGCAGGCAGTACCCGGACAGCCCGTTCGCGGTGGTGTTCGACGCCAAGGGTGGGACCTTTCGCGATGACATGTACGCCGAATACAAGGCCAATCGCCCCAGCATGCCTGATGACATGCGCCTGCAAATCGAGCCATTGCATCAAAGCGTGATCGCACTGGGCTTCCCGCTGCTATGCGTCGAAGGCGTCGAGGCCGATGACGTGATCGGCACCCTGGCCCGCAGCAGCGCCGCCGCTGACCGCCCGGTGGTGATTTCGACCGGTGACAAGGACATGGCGCAACTGGTGGACGGCCACATTACCTTGGTCAATACCATGACCGGTAGTGCGATGGATATCGAGGGCGTAAAGGAGAAATTCGGCGTCGCTCCGGAGCAGATCATCGACTATCTGGCGTTGATGGGCGATTCGTCCGACAACATTCCGGGTGTTCCTGGTATCGGTCCTAAGACCGCGTCCGGCTTGCTTGTCGGTGTGAACGGCGGCCTTAAAGAGCTTTATGAGCAGCTGGATATCGTGCCGACCCTGCCTATCCGTGGCGCGAAGACGCTGCCGGCCAAGCTGGAAGAGCATCGAGAGATGGCGTTCCTTTCCTACCAGCTGGCGACGATCAAGATTGATGTGCCACTGGATGTGGGTCTGGATGATCTGCACCTGATCGAACCGGACCGTGAAAAACTGCTGGAGCTGTATACGCTGCTGGAGTTCAAGAGCTGGATTGACGAGATCCAGCGCGACGCCAAGCGTGTGGAGCTCAAGGCTGCTCCTGTTGTTGAAGCAGTCGTTGAACCCGTGGCGCCAGCGCAGACCACCTACACCACCATCCTCGACCAGGCGACCTTCGATAGCTGGTTGAAAAAGCTCAACGACGCGAAGTTGTTCGCCTTCGACACCGAAACCACCGGCATCGACGCCCAACAGGCACAGTTGGTCGGTGTTTCCTTCGCCGTGCAGCCCCATGAAGCCGCCTACATCCCGCTGACCCACGCCTACGTCGGCGTGCCTGAGCAGTTGGACCGTGACACCGTGCTGCTGGCCCTGAAACCGTTGCTGGAAGACCCGACCAAGCTCAAGGTCGGCCAGCACGCCAAGTTCGACATGAATATCCTGGCCAACTGCGCCATCGGCGGCGACCCCGCGCACGGCATTACGGTGCGGGGCATCGCCTTTGACACCATGCTCGAATCCTATGTGTTAAACGCCACCGCAACCCGGCATGACATGGACAGCCTGGCGAAGAAGTACCTGGATTACGACACTGTCAGTTTCCAGGACATCGCCGGCAGGGGCGCCAAGCAGCTCACCTTCAACCAGATCGCATTGGAGCAGGCCGGCCCTTATGCGGCTGAAGATGCCGATGTGACCTTGCGCCTGCATCAGGAGCTGTTCGCGCAACTGTCAGCAATCCCGAGCCTGGTGAGTGTGCTCACGGATATCGAGATTCCGTTGGTACCGGTGCTGGCCCGTATCGAGCGCCAGGGTGCGCTGGTGGACAAGGAGCTGCTGGGTATCCAGAGCATCGAGCTGGGCAACAAGATGGTCGAACTGGAGCGCCAGGCGTTCGAGATCGCCGGCGAGGAATTCAACTTGGGTTCGCCCAAGCAGCTCGGCGCGATCCTTTACGAAAAACTCGGCCTGCCGGTGCTGAAAAAAACCGGTAAGGGCCAGGCGTCGACTGCCGAAGAAGTGCTGGCCAAGCTCGCCGAAGATGACTATCCGCTGCCCAAGGTGCTGATGCAGTACCGCAGCATGAGCAAGCTGAAAAGCACTTACACCGATCGCTTGCCGGAACAAATCAACCCGCGCACCGGGCGGATCCACACGTCCTATCACCAGGCCGTGGCGGCTACCGGGCGCTTGTCCTCGAGTGACCCGAATCTGCAGAATATTCCGGTGCGCACCGCCGAAGGGCGGCGGATTCGCCAGGCGTTTGTTGCGCCTAAGGGCTACAAACTGCTGGCGGCGGACTATTCGCAAATCGAGCTGCGGATCATGGCGCACCTGTCGAAGGACGAAGGGTTGATGAACGCCTTCCGTCACAACCTCGATGTGCACACGGCGACGGCCGCCGAGGTGTTCAAGGTTGAGCTGGGTGAGGTTACTTCTGACCAGCGCCGCAGCGCGAAGGCGATCAACTTCGGTTTGATCTATGGCATGGGCGCGCAGAAGCTTGGCAAGGATATCGGCGTCGATACCAAGACGGCCAAGGCGTACATCGATGTGTACTTCGCCCGTTATCCCGGGGTTCGCGAGTACATGGAGCGCACCCGCGCCCAGGCTTCCGACCAGGGTTACGTCGAAACCTTCTTCGGGCGCCGGCTGTATTTGCCGGATATCCATTCCAACAAGCCACAGGAGCGCGCGGCGGCAGAACGCACCGCGATCAACGCGCCAATGCAGGGCACGGCGGCGGACATCATCAAGAAAGCCATGGTGCTGGTGGACAATTGGCTGACCGATTCGGGCCTGGATGCCAAGGTCATCCTGCAGGTGCACGATGAATTGGTGCTGGAAGTGCGTGAGGACTTGGTGGCCGAAGTCAGCGAGAGGATCCGTGAGCACATGAGTGCGGCTGCTCAGTTGGATGTGCCACTGCTGGTGGAAGTAGGTGTGGGCGATAACTGGGACGAAGCGCACTGATTACGAGGCTTTGCCACCACCTTGGGTGGTGGCACAGTGCTTTAGTCCGGAAGTCGCTGTCAGTTATTTCCAATAGTTTTTGAGCCTGCCGGAACTTAACCCGTGAACTGCCACTCAGAGTTACTGAATGGGTGGTGAAGCCCTTCAATGCTCCTATGTTGTGTTAAGTGTTGGCAGATATCTGGATCCCGCCCTAGCGGTCCGGAACTTGAACCCCGAACTTCCCCTCCCCATACGAAGTCCGGGGTTTTTTTTGCCTGCAGAAAAGTTACTCCGCGATTTCCGCGCCCTTGTCGGCCAATTCCATCCAGCCGGCCAGTACGGTGTAGGCGTCTTCCAGGCCCATACGCTTCGGCGCCGAGAACAGTTGGATAGTGATCGCGTCACCCCAGCCTTTACGGATTTCGGCCTGCACTTTGAGCAGAGTGTTCTTGGCGGCGCCGTAGGTCAGTTTGTCTGCCTTGGTCAGCAGGATATGCATCGGCATGCCGCTGGCAACAGCCCAATCGAGCATCAACAGGTCGAAATCGGTCATCGGATGGCGGATGTCCATCATCAAAATCAAACCCTTCAAACTCTCGCGGCCACCCAGATAAGCCTCGAGGTGACGCTGCCAGTGCAGCTTCAGCGGGATGGGTACTTTTGCGTAACCGTAGCCCGGAAGGTCGACCAGACGCCGATCATCGTCTAGCTTGAAGAAGTTGAGGAGTTGCGTGCGGCCCGGGGTTTTCGAGGTACGTGCCAGGCTGGCGTGAGTCAGGGTGTTCAGTGCGCTGGACTTACCGGCGTTGGAACGACCGGCAAAGGCGACTTCAAAGCCTTCGTCATCCGGGCATTGGTCAACTTTGGCGGCGCTGAGCATGAACGTGGACTGTTGGCACAGGCCGAGGATGGGATTCTTGAGTTGCATGAGATTTCCGATGTGGGCGATGCCGAGAAAGGGTGCGGCAAGCGGTGTCGTTTCCGTTTCAGTAGCGCCAGTATATAATGCCGCAGATTTTGTGTGTGCTTTGTCCCAGCGAAGGGCGAAGTTCACGGGAGCGAAAGACCTTTATTGCGCATTAGAACGCAAAACGCTCTCAAACCCTGAATGGTCGACGTTTGACCAAGTGGTTGCGCGCTGTCGGTGTCCTGGCCCCGCTTTAGGGTGCTCAGGCTACACAGGATCCGGAAGCAGTGTACAACCGAGTTTGCGTGGTCACGCGGGTGCAACACGTGACCCAGGGTTTCAAGGCAATGCCGCCGCGTGGTTTGTGCATGGACTGCAGTACTGAGGATTACCAGGCCATCATTGAGTTGATGGTGAGTAAACCCGGTTGATAACTCTTAAACCCTTAGCCGTAGTTGGATTAGCTGATGAACAAACTGATCGTGAGTCTGCTGTTGACCTTGGGCATCACTGGTGTTGCCCATGCTGCAGGCGACGCTACAGCGGGCCAGGCGAAAGCCGCTGTATGTGGTGCTTGCCATGGACCGGATGGTAACAGCCCGGCGCCGAACTTCCCCAAACTGGCCGGCCAGGGAGAGCGCTACCTGACCAAGCAGATGCAGGATATCAAGTCTGGCAAGCGCACCGTCCTGGAAATGACCGGCTTGCTGACCAACCTCAGCGATCAGGACCTGGCAGACATCGCCGCGTATTTTGCCAGCCAGAAAGGCAGTGTGGGAGCTGCCGATCCGAAACTGGTGGCCCGTGGTGAGAAACTGTTCCGCGGCGGCGACCTGGAAAAAGGTCTTCCTGCCTGCACCGGCTGCCACTCGCCAAATGGCGCCGGTATAGCAGCCGCTGGCTTCCCGCACTTGAGTGGCCAGCACGCAACCTACATCGCCAAACAGTTGACCGATTTCCGTAAGGAAGAGGACGGGCGAAGCAACGACGGCGATGCGATGATCATGCGCACAATTGCTCGCAAGCTGAGTGATGAAGACATTGCGGCGGTCTCCAGCTACATCCAGGGGCTACACTGAGGCGCACACGACGTTAACGCTCGATTAATCCATCGATGCAAGCATAAAAAGGGTGGCTTAGGCTGCCCTTTTTTGTGGCCGCTACCGTTACACTAACGAACTCATGCCCGCGTAGACCTGTCACAACAAAGGTCGCGTGAGGCGACTTTATTTGTCCAGGAGTAAAGCATGCGTAATCTGATCCTCAGCGCCGCTCTCGTCACTGCCAGCCTCTTCGGCATGACCGCACAAGCTGCCGACGTGCCGCTTGAAGCCGGGAAAACCTATGTTGAATTGGCCAACCCGGTTCCGGTTTCGGTGCCAGGCAAGATCGAAGTGGTGGAGCTGTTCTGGTATGGCTGCCCGCATTGCTACGCTTTTGAGCCGACGATCAACCCATGGGTTGAGAAACTGCCTAAGGACGTGAACTTCAAACGTATCCCTGCCATGTTTGGCGGCCCATGGGATGCTCATGGCCAACTGTTCTTGACCCTGGAAGCCATGGGCGTAGAGCACAAGGTGCACAACGCCGTGTTCAATGCGATTCAGAAAGAAGGCAAACGCCTGACCAAACCAGACGAAATGGCTGACTTCGTTGCCACCCAAGGCGTCGACAAGGACAAGTTCCTGGCCACCTTCAACTCCTTCGCGATACAGGGCCAGATCAAACAGGCCAAGGAACTGGCGCAGAAGTATGGCGTGCAAGGTGTACCGACGCTGATCGTCAACGGCAAATACCGTTTTGACCTGGGTACTGCTGGCGGCCCGGAAGCTGTCCTTAATGTTGCCGACCAGCTGATCGCCAAAGAGCGCGCAGCCAAGTAAGGGGCCTGTCATGCGCCGCTGGGGTACCGAACGTGTGGTTGGCCTGCATGATCCGCAGGTCAACGAACATCACCTGGAAACCACAGGTTTGCTGCCGGACAGTCGTCTGCGGCTGCTGAGCTTCAATATCCAGGTGGGCATCAGTACCGAGAAGTATCGGCATTACCTCACCCGTGGCTGGCAACACCTGTTGCCCCACAATGGGCGCGCCGGCAACCTGCAAAAGATCGGCAACCTGTTGAATGACTTCGACCTAGTTGCCCTGCAGGAAGCCGATGGCGGCAGCATGCGCTCCGGCTATATCAATCAGGTGGAGCACTTGGCCCAGCTGGGTGCCTTCCCTTATTGGTACCAGCAGCTTAATCGCAACCTCGGGCGTCTGGCGCAGCACAGCAATGGTGTGCTCAGCCGCTTGAAGCCTTCTGCCATCGAAGACCACCCGCTGCCAGGCCCCAAGGGCCGCGGCGCTATCCTTGTGCGTTTTGGCGAGGGGCCAGAGGCTTTGGTCGTGGTGATGATGCACTTGGCGCTGGGTGCACGCACCCGGACCCTGCAATTGGCCTACATCCGAGAGCTGATTGGCAATTACAAACACCAGGTGCTGATGGGGGACATGAACACCCATGCCAGCGACCTGCTGCTGAATTCCCCGTTGCGCGACCTTGGCCTACTGGCACCGCAAGCCGAAGCTACGTTTCCCAGCTGGCGCCCGCAACGCTGTCTTGACCATATCCTGCTAAGCCCGACCCTCACACTCGAGAGTGTGCAGGTGCTGGCGCAGCCCATCTCCGATCACCTGCCGGTCGCGGTAGAGATTCGTCTGCCGGGTTCGCTCACGGCCGATGCATTCCCCGCGCTGAGTCCCGGCCCTCGCGGACCCCTTGCATGAGCGACGACGCCCAGCGCTGGAAAGAGAAGTACCTTAAAAGCATTGAGCAACAGGAAAAGCTCGAACGTCGCTGGGCTGCCCGCCTTGACCTGATGCGGCGTGGGCTCGTACGCAGTACGTTGGCGGCTGAGGGCACCGATCGCGCGGTTGACCAATGCATGAAGGAAATGCGCGACGTTGTCCGCACGGATGACATGGACGCCGCCCTCGCCGCGTTGCTGCCGCGCCTGGAAAAGGCCGTTCTTGAGTCAGAGCAGCGCCGCGAAACCCGGGTCGATCAGATCAGCACTGCGCTGACCTCCTTGGTCACGCAACTGCAAAAGCTGCCGTTGCCCCGTGAGGTCATCCGGCCGCTGAAGGCGTTTGCCAAGCAGTTGGACGGACGCGTCGGCCAGGCACGTGAGATCCCGTTGTTGCTGAGCGAGTTGAGTGGCCTGCAAAGCCAGGCGCTGAATAACCTGGAGCCCGGCGGCGAAACCACGCGCGCAGGGCCTGGGCTCTTGCAGCGTCTGTTTGGTTCCAAGGATTTCGCGAACGAGGCGCTAGCAAACGAACCGGTCCCCATCCCGGCATCGCAACCCCCTGTGGCCAAGCCCGTCGCCGAGCCTCAGCAGCCCGAGCAGTCCGAGGAGCTGACGCAAGCCTTGCGCGCCTTTGCGCCACAGCCTCAAGAGCCGGCTGTCCTTGCAGTTGAATCGGATGCACCGGCAAAGGTTGCCGAGGCCTCCAGTGAAGCGTTCGTCTACGAGGCCGCCGCTCAAGCCGCTCCTGTTGAAGCGCTCGCAGCGCCCTTGGCGCGTGTGGAGCCCGAGGTCGAACTTCAGGCAGAACAGCTGGCACCGGAAAGCGCCCTTGCCGCCTTCATCGAAACACCCGAACTTCAGGTCGAAACCCCGGATAAGACTGCCATCGGCAGCCTGTCGCTCCCGCCTGTGCTGGAGGTCGAAGAGTCCAACCCCGACGAGCTGCAAGCGGATGGCGCGTATTCCTTACCCGACTCGCCGGAGCCGTCCTACAGCTTCGTGGCCAAGCACATCGAAGACACCCTGCTCGGCCTGCTGGAAGAGCTGGCATTGCCCGAGCGCCATCGGCCCCAGGCCGAAGCCATGCGTGAGCGTCTGGCCCACGGCCTGAACTGGTACGAACTGCTGCCTATCCTCGACGACCTGGCAGTCTTGATGCTGGCGATCACCG
Source organism: Pseudomonas sp. RA_5y_Pfl1_P24 (assembly GCF_963970945.1). Classification (NCBI taxonomy): domain Bacteria; kingdom Pseudomonadati; phylum Pseudomonadota; class Gammaproteobacteria; order Pseudomonadales; family Pseudomonadaceae; genus Pseudomonas; species Pseudomonas sp. RA_5y_Pfl1_P24. The sequence goes on from NZ_CAXAOJ010000014.1 coordinate 126,505, forward strand.
ACAGCGGCCAGCATGAGTTCGAGGCTTACCTCAAGCAGCTCAACGAGCGCCTCGAAGCGTTCCAGGGGCATTTGCAGGTCGCCAGCGACGGCCACGCCGATAGCCGTTCCGCCGCCCGGGAGCTGGACACGCAGATCCGCGAACAGGTCGACGGCCTGCAAAGCAGCGTGCAGGAAGCCGCCGACCTGGACAGCCTCAAGCACGTATTGGAAAGCCATCTCGAAGGCCTGCTGGGCACCATGGATGAGCACCAGCAGCAGCGCGATCAACGTGAGCAGGAAACGGCTGCACGTCTGAAGGGCCTGGCCGAGCGGGTTGCCAATATGGAGCAGGAAGCCCAAGGCTATCGCGAGCACCTGGAGGTTCAACGCCAGAAGGCCCTGATCGATCCGCTCACCGGCTTGCCCAATCGCGCAGCGTGGAGTGAGCGCCTGGATCAGGAGGTCAACACTTGGCACCAGCGCGGCAACAACCTGTCGCTGGCGATGCTGGACCTGGATCACTTCAAGCGCATCAACGATGGCTACGGCCACCTGGCTGGCGACAGGGTGCTGAAAATCATCGCCACTGTGCTGCGCAAACGCCTGCGACCGACTGACTTTATCGCGCGCTTTGGCGGTGAAGAGTTTGTCTTGCTGATGCCTGACTCATCCTTGAAGGATGCCCTGGCGGCGGGCGAGGTGTTGCGCGCAGCGATTGAGGCGTGCCCGTTTCACTTCAAGGGCGAGCCGGTGACGATCACGGTGTCCATGGGCGTGGCGCAGTTCCAGCCGGTAGAGCGCAGTGACCTGGCGCTCAAGCGCGCCGATGCGGCGCTATATCGGGCAAAGGCAGCGGGACGGAATCAGGTGCAGGCAGCCTAAAAAATGTTCCATTTTGTAATTTGACCGCCAGGCCACAATCGGTACGTTACACTGTTGCATTATCGTCTTCAGTGTAACGTCTTCCGTCATGAAATCCTTGTACTTTGCTTTTGTGTTCCTTCTGCTTGCGGGCTGCGCCAGCGGCCCTCGCCTGGACACCAACCACCCCTCGGTGAATCACGACAACCGCGTGCAGTTCGTGGTCGTCCATTACACCTCCACCAACCTTGAACGCTCCCTGGCATTGCTCACCCACGGCCAGGTCAGCAGCCATTACCTGATCGGCGACGATGCCTCCGCCACCATTTACAAGCTGGTTGATGAGAGCCAGCGCGCCTGGCATGCCGGGGAAAGCGAGTGGATGGGGCGCACCTGGCTTAACTCCAGCTCCATCGGTATCGAGATCGTGAACCCTGGCTACAAGGACACGCCGACTGGCCGACTCTGGTACCCGTACTCTGAGGCGCAGGTGCAATCCCTGGTGGTCTTGCTCAAAGACATCAGTAAGCGCAACGGCATCGACCCCAAAAACATTATTGGTCACAGCGATATCGCACCGCTGCGCAAGTTGGACCCGGGCCCGCTATTCCCTTGGAAGCGCCTGGCTGCTGAAGGGCTGGGCGTATGGCCGGATGCCCAGGCTTTCGCGCGCTACCAGGTGCAATACGCCACCGAGCTGCCGAGCATTACCTGGTTTCAGGAAGAGTTGGCGCGTCTGGGCTACCAGACACCCCAGACCGGAGAGCTGGATGTGGCCACGCGTCATGTGATCGCGGCGTTCCAGATGCATTTCCGGCCATCGCTTTTTGACGGCGCGCCAGATGCGGAGAGTGCAGCGATCCTGCGAGCGTTGAACCACCGTTAAAGCGGTAACGCCATATAGAACTGAGTGCCTTGCCCCGGCCGCGAATACACGCCCATGCGGCCGCCGTGCAATTGCACGATCTCCTTGCACAGCGCCAGCCCCAGGCCGGCGCCGCCTTTCTTGCGGCCTACCTGGACGAAGGGCTCGAAGATCCGCCCCTGTTGCCCGTAAGCGATGCCTTCGCCGTTATCTTCGACGCTGACAATCACCCGCTCACCATGGCGGCGCGCCTGCAGGCGAATCTGCCCGCCAGTGGCTGTATGGCGCAGGGCGTTACCCAGCAGGTTATCGAGCACCCGCTCCAGTTGTGCCTGGTCTGCATACAATCTGGGCAGGTCGGATTGAGTTTCTACCAGCAGTTCGACGTTTTGCGCGTTGGCTGGCTCGACGAAGCGCGCCCGGGCGTGTTCCAGCAGGTCAGTCACATCGCACTGCCCCAGCGTGAGTTTCTGCAGGCCGTTCTGGTACCGCGAGAAATTGAGCAGGTCGTTGATCAACTGCATCAGGCGCTGCATCTCTTCATTAACCGTGTCCAGCAGGTCCGCTTCACGGGACTCTGCGGGAAACTTCGCGCGTTCGCGGAACAGTCCGAATGCCATGTGCATGCCGGTCACCGGCGTACGCAGTTCATGGGAGGCGCGTAGTACGAACTCGCTGCGCACCCGCTCGAATGCCCGTTGTTCGGTGACGTCATGCAGCACCATCACCGCGCCGAGGATATGCCCCTCGGTATGGCTCACGGGGGTCAAGCTGTAGGTCAGCAGGCGCAGTTCGCCTTCGACTTCCACTTCCAGATCGTCCGGCGCCCGCTCCAGGTTGCCGCCTCGCAGTACCAGTTGCAGTTGCTCGTCCAGTTCCGGACGCACCAACGCCTCGCCCAGGCCCTGGCCGAGGCGTTCCTCGTCCCAACCTAATTGCCGCTGGGCGACAGGGTTGAGATGCTCCAGGCGGCCTTGGCGGTCGATCATCAGCAAGCCATCGTCGATGCTGTCGAGCACCGCTTGCAGGCGCTGCTGGCCCGCCAGCAGTTCATCGACATTGGTCGCCTGATGCTGGCGCAACGCTTCGGCCATGATGCCGAAGCGCCGGGTCAACAGGTTCATTTCCGCGGCAGAGGAGATGGGCAGCGTCACCTCGAAATCGCCCTGCCCGATCTTGTCCGCCGCCTTGGCCAGGGCTTCGATCGGCCCGCCAAAACGCCGGGCAATGCCATGAGCCGTAATGAATCCGATGATCAGCACCGCGAGCCCCACCAATCCCAGAACGCCGGCAATCAGCAAGGCGCGCGCGCGGGACTTTTGTTCGCTGGCGCTGATGCTTTCCAGGGCGTGCTTGTGTTCGGCGATCAGGCCGTTACGCAGCACGTTGAAGGTTTCGTGGAGTTTTTCCTTGCTGCCCGGCGGCGGCGAAGCCTGCTGAGACTCATCGAAAGCCTTGAGGAAACTCAAGTAGTCCGTCATGGCCTCGCTGAAGCCGCTTCCGGTGTGAGCTTGCCGCTCATGGGCAATCCCCTGATCCAGCAAATCAAAGTAGCGTCCTTTCGAGGCTTCCAGGGCTTCCGGATTAGGGCGCGCCTCCAGCATCATCATCAACTGGTCGCCCAGGCTCTGACGCAGCTTGAGCCCCAAGTCGAGGGTAACGAAGTTGCTGCGAATTGAAGACTCCTGGGTCTTGGCCATTTGCATGACGCTGACCAAGCCCAGGATCAAACCTAGCAGGGCAACGGTGATCAGCGCGGAGATGCTCAGGAATAACCGAGTGCGCAGTTTCATCGCTAACTTCATAGGGTACAGCTCACAGGTTGTACTGTTTACGTTTGCGGTACAGGGTCGACGCGTCGATACCCAGGGTGCGAGCCGCCTGGTCCAGGGTGTCGCTGGTAGCGAGGACGGCGCCGATGTGTGCCTTCTCCAACTCGTCGAGGCTCAGCGCCGCACCGATACGCGGCGCATTGTTGGTCGGCTGCTCAGACATCCCGAGGTGGCTGATTTCGACCTTATCCTGGGGACAAATGATGCTGGCGCGTTCCACTACGTTGCGCAGCTCACGGATATTCCCCGGCCAGCGATAGTTGAGCAGCGCTTCGCGCGCTTCATCGCTGAAGCCGCGTGCAGGTCGGGCGTATTCCTTGACGAAGCGCGCCAGGAAACGGTCGGCCAGGGTCAGGATGTCTTCACTTCGCTCGCGTAGCGGCGGCAGGTGCAAGGTGATCACGTTGAGGCGATAGAGCAAGTCCTCTCGGAAGCGGCCGTCGCGCACCATGTCTTCCAGATTCAGGTTGGTGGCCGCGAGGATACGTACATCGGCACGACGGGTGACCGGGTCGCCCACACGCTCGTATTCCTTGTCTTGGATGAATCGTAGCAATTTAGGTTGCAAGGTGAGTGGAAAGTCGCCGATCTCGTCGAGAAACAGTGTGCCGCCATCTGCTTGGTTGACGCGGCCCAAGGTGCTTTCACTGGCACCGGTAAAGGCCCCACGGCTATGACCGAACAACTCACTTTCCATCAGCTCTGCGGTCAGCGATGGGCAGTTAATGGTCACACAGGATTTCTTTGAGCGCTTGCTCCAGCCGTGAATGGCTCGCGCCAGCTCACCTTTACCGGTACCGGATTCACCCAGGATCAAGATGTTGGCATCTGTCCCGGCCACCTGGCGTGCGGTTTCCAGTACAACCATCATCGACGGGCTGTGGGAGTCGAGGCCATCTTTCGGTTGGCGCACTTCGCCTTCGAGGGCCTCGAGGCGCGCAGAGAGTTGACGCACTTCCAGTTGCTTGGCGGTGGCGAGGCGCAGTTGGTCGGGGCTGCAAGGCTTCACCAAGTAGTCGGCGGCGCCAGCCTGGATCGCATCAACAGCGGTGTCGACCGCCGAATGGGCGGTCACAATCACCACGCGCATCCAGGGCGCCTGGATCCGCATCTGGGCCAGTACATCCAGGCCATTGTCTTCGCCCAGGCGCAAATCCAGGAAGCACAGGTCGAACACCTGGCGCTGCATCAAGGTATCGGCCTGGGCAGCGCTGTTCGCGGTAGCCACTGTGTAGCCTTCATCTTCCAGGCAATAGCGGAAGGTGCGGAGGATCGCGGATTCGTCATCCACTAAAAGAATGCGGCCTTGAAGTTCCTTGGCTGATTCCATCTGTCCCGCGCTCCCTAAAAGTATGAATGATGGTGTTTAGTCCCGGAATAATCGGGCAAGTTGCATGGTTTATTCTGATCGATAAATGGCGACGTCGTGCAGGTATCTGCAGCCCTGTCTACAAAGCCCCGTCTGATGGCGTTTCCATACCCTCGTGCCGCTTGGGCAACACACCTTACGCTTTCTATCCCTTGATCCGACCGCTGGCCGTCGTGCATTTCGCACGGCGCCAAGTGGGCGATCGTGCAGGATGCTGGGTTTATGGTGATCTATTAATAGATAAGCTATTGATTTTGTTGATATTTATTTTGTAAAAAAACTGGCATGCGCTCTGCAATATCCCTCTCACGAATAATCAAAATGTGGGAGAACAGCAGCATGACTCGCCAAAGCCTTAGTCAATTGCGTGTATCGCCACTGCGCTTGCAGCAAGGGCTGTTTGCCAGCTTGGCGCTGATTGTCACGTTGATTGGTGTTCAGCAGTTGCAACATTGGCAGCAGAGTCAGCAGCAGGTTCCTCAGTTTGAGCGTCCGGCCATGACCCAGACCCATTTCCGTTCCGTTGGCAGCGTTGCTCCCAGCGCAACAGCCCCGCAATTGCGGATGGTTGACCAGGCGTCTTCCCTGAGTGAACTGCCATCCCAAGAGCGTTGGGTGTTCTAGGCAACACAACGGCTACTCGTGTTGAGTGGCTGTGCGGCACCACAGCTGTTACCTCTTAAAGAACGATAAGGAGAATCACCATGTTGAGTTGGGCAATCACATTTCTGATCATCGCCATTGTGGCTGCAGTCTTGGGCTTCGGTGGCATCGCGGGCACCGCCACGGGTATCGCAAAAATCCTGTTTGTGGTCTTCCTGGTGATGTTCATCGTTTCTTTCTTCTTTGGTCGTCGCGGCCGAGGCTGAAAATGACCACTCTGTCCTTCAAAGCCATTACTGCCGCCCTGCTTCTGGGCGGTAGCGGCTTGGTGATGGCCGCCAATGACGGCCAATCCCGAGCCAACGAATTGCTCAGCTCGGACCCGCAATACCGTGAAAGCTGGCAAGGCGTGGTGAAGAAAGAAGAGCGTCTACCAGAATGGGTATTGAACCTGTCGGGCACGGCCGAGCAAATGAATGCCGTGGAAGAAGACGGTGATAAGTATTTGGTTGGGCCGCTCTGCGAAACCGCTGACACGTGCCTGAACAAGCGCTTGATCGTTGCCTTCAGCTTCGACAAGGAAGATGCCTACGCCATGTTGGTTGAGGTCCCGGCCGGCCTGCCGGCGGACAAATCGCCCACGCGGCATGCCGACTACCGTTTTATCGGCAAGCCGGACGAAGGTATGCAGAAGCTCCTGATGGAGCAACTGAAGAAAGATCCGAATTGGTACTAGGTTCCGCCTGACGCGATGTCGTCTGCGGAGCTGGCGTCCACTGAAAGAAGCCCCTCGCTTCTTTCTGTCTGCACAGCACGCCAAGTGCTGTGCATGACCAAGGGTCCGGGTTGTGCTGATCAATCGCGATCGGCGTGACCTACGGGTACAGGGAGTGCCTGCGAAAGGGCCGGGTCAGGAGAAAGGCTGCGACGCAGGTTCACAAGCTTATGGCTTGCTGAACTTGCGGCGCGCTTATGACGAAACGCTTTGCCTCTTTGTCCCTCTCCATATACCTGTATACCTCCCATAGTCGCAAATTTCCGTTCTGCTCGATCCCAACCATTTCTTAGTGTGTCTGCTCGACCATCTATCGAGAAAATTGGTCTGGGCATTTAGGCCATTTCTGACATTAAACAGCGGAATTCCCAAGTATTTATAGCAATGCTCGCGACACGTGCTGAATCTCTGCGCGAGCCGGGTTTGGCAGGTTCACGGCATGTTTGTCGGACAAAATGTCACATTTGAACTGACCGTTCGGACAGTTATTATGAAAAAAGGCCATGCCGATTCGGCATAGGGTAGGCGTTTACGGCATTAGACGTCGCTCCCTTGCATGGGAATAGTTGCGCCTTTTTTCGCCTGCCAGTAAGCCATTTCGGCCACGCTGCGGTGACCTTCCATGGAGGCAGATGCACACACTTTTTCGCCCTCGGGCGTTGCAGCTGGCGCGTTTGCCTTAAGTTCACTTGAAGTAAGGGTAATGACATGAAGAAGGCAAAGCTAAGCCTCGCCTGGCAGATCCTCATCGGTTTGGTGCTGGGGATCGCAATCGGTGCTGTGCTCAACCATTTCAGCGCTGAAAAGGCCTGGTGGATCAGCAATGTGTTGCAGCCAGCGGGCGATATCTTTATCCGTCTGATCAAGATGATCGTGATCCCGATTGTGATCTCCTCGCTGATCGTCGGCATTGCCGGTGTCGGTGACGCGAAAAAACTCGGGCGTATCGGCGTCAAAACCATCCTTTACTTCGAAGTCGTCACCACCATCGCCATCGTGGTTGGCCTGCTGCTGGCCAACCTGTTCCACCCGGGTGCTGGCATCGACATGAGTACCCTGGGTACCGTGGATATCTCCAAGTACCAGGCGACTGCCGCCGAAGTGCAGCATGAGCATGCGTTCATCGAGACCATCCTCAACCTGATCCCATCGAACATCTTCGCCGCCGTGGCCCGTGGCGAAATGTTGCCGATCATCTTCTTCTCCGTGCTGTTCGGCCTGGGCTTGTCGAGCCTCAAGCCTGAGCTGCGTGAGCCGCTGGTGACCCTGTTCCAGGGCGTGTCCGAGAGCATGTTCAAAGTTACCCACATGATCATGAAGTACGCCCCGATCGGCGTATTCGCACTGATCGCCGTGACCGTGGCCAACTTTGGCTTCGCCTCCTTGCTGCCGCTGGCCAAGCTGGTGATTCTGGTTTACGTCGCCATCTTGTTCTTCGCTTTCGTGATCCTTGGCCTGATCGCCCGCCTGTTCGGCTTCTCGGTGGTCAAGCTGATGCGCATCTTCAAGGATGAGCTGGTACTGGCCTACTCCACCGCCAGCTCCGAAACCGTGCTGCCGCGCGTGATCGAGAAGATGGAAGCCTACGGCGCGCCGAAGGCTATTTGCAGCTTTGTGGTGCCGACGGGTTACTCGTTCAACCTCGACGGTTCGACCCTGTACCAGAGCATCGCGGCGATCTTCATTGCCCAGTTGTACGGCATCGACCTGTCGATCGGCCAGCAGCTGATGCTGGTGCTGACCCTGATGGTCACTTCCAAAGGTATCGCCGGCGTACCGGGCGTGTCCTTCGTGGTACTGCTGGCTACCCTGGGCAGCGTGGGTATTCCGCTGGAAGGCCTGGCGTTCATCGCCGGCGTCGACCGCATCATGGACATGGCGCGTACTGCGCTCAACGTGATCGGCAACGCCCTGGCCGTGCTGGTCATCTCCCGTTGGGAAGGCATGTACGACGATGCCAAGGGCGAGCGTTACTGGAACTCCCTGCCGCACTGGCGCAGCAAGCAAGCGCTGCCGGTCGGCCAAGCCACGCGCAGCTGATAGCACGACGGCTCTGAAACAAACCCCGGAAAATTCCGGGGTTTGTCGTTTCTGCCAGCCCCGTTATCATTCGCCCCATTCTTTGGGGGGTTCAACTGATGCTCAATGGCCTGTGGCTTGGCTTCTTTGTCGTGGCAATGGTGTCAGCACTGGCGCAATGGCTGATTGGCGGTAATGCCGGGATTTTTGCGGCAATGGTCGAAAGCATTTTCGCCATGGCCAAACTGTCGGTGGAAGTGATGGTGCTGCTGTTCGGCACCCTGACGCTGTGGCTGGGCTTTTTGCGCATCGCCGAAAAAGCCGGGATCGTCGAGTGGCTGGCCAAGGCGCTGGGCCCATTGTTTCGCCGCCTGATGCCTGAAGTGCCCGCCGGCCACCCCGCCATTGGCTTGATCACCCTCAATTTTGCAGCCAACGGCCTGGGCCTGGATAACGCGGCAACGCCCATCGGCTTGAAAGCGATGAAGGCATTGCAGGAACTCAACCCCATCCCCAACACGGCGAGTAACGCGCAGATCCTGTTCCTGGTGCTCAACGCGTCTTCGCTGACGCTGTTGCCGGTGACCATCTTCATGTACCGCGCGCAGCAAGGTGCTGCGGACCCGACGCTGGTGTTTTTGCCGATCCTGCTGGCGACCAGTGCGTCTACATTGGTGGGTCTGTTGTCGGTGGCGATCATACAGCGCCTGCGTCTGTGGGATCCGGTGGTGCTGGCCTATTTGATTCCGGGTGCATTGGTGCTGGGCGGTTTCATGGCGTTGCTGGCGACGCTGTCCGCCACCGCACTGGCTGGCTTGTCGTCGATCCTTGGCAACCTCACGCTGTTCGGCCTGATCATGCTGTTCCTAGTGATCGGCGCGCTGCGCAAGGTGAAGGTATATGAGGCGTTCGTCGAAGGCGCCAAAGAAGGCTTCGATGTGGCCAAGAATCTGCTGCCGTACCTGGTGGCGATGCTGTGTGCCGTCGGCGTGCTGCGAGCATCCGGCGCGCTGGAGTTTGGTCTGGAAGGTATTCGCCACGTCGTGGCCTGGACCGGCATGGATACGCGGTTTGTGGATGCCTTGCCGACTGCCATGGTCAAGCCGTTCTCCGGCAGTGCCGCGCGGGCGATGCTGATCGAGACTATGCAAACCCAGGGCGTAGACAGCTTCCCGGCATTGGTGGCGGCGGCGATTCAGGGCAGTACCGAGACCACCTTTTACGTGTTGGCGGTTTATTTTGGTTCGGTGGGGATCCAGCGGGCGCGGCATGCGGTGGGATGTGCGTTGCTGGCGGAGTTTGCCGGCGTCGTGGCGGCGATTGCGGTGTGCTACTGGTTCTTTGGCTGAGGCTTAAACCCCTTTCGCAGGCAAGCCAGCTCTCACATTTGACTGTATTCACGCATCAAAATGGGGAGCTGGCTTGCCTGCGAAGAGGCCCTCAGCGTTTCGGTGCACTATTGCCCTGCGCAACCACCCAATCCACCACCTGCTTAGTCAACTGATCCCCTGCCTGCCCAAACCCAGCCACCACGGCCGGCACTTTGGTGTCATTCACCGGCTGCCTCACCTCAAATCGTCGACTGGCAATTATCCGCTGATCGCTCCCCCGCACCAGCCGAGCATCCAGACGTATCACCACCGCCACCGCCCCGCCCCGGTACTCACTCTGGAATGCCTGCAATTGCCCGCCCAGCTCATAGTCGGCCTGCAGATTGGTTTCGTCGGTGCTCAATAACGTTACCCGCCCATCGCGCTGAAACCCGTCCAGCAGGCGATTACGCAACAGCACCGGCGTCGGATCGCTCCAGCGCGAGTTCGCATAACTGCTGATCAGGTCGCCATTGGGCACCACGGCAATGCGCGGGCTGTCGAGAAATTCGCTGGTCTGCGGCTTGGTCACGCGCAGCGACCAGGCTACCGGGGTGCCCTGTGTGGTGGTCTGGGCCGAGGTCAGGCGATACACATCCGAAGGGTCGGCCTTGGGCAAAATCGAGCACGCGCTCACGAGCGCCAGGGCCACAGGGGCGATCATTTGGTAAGCACGCTTCATGGCGTGAACTCCTTGTTTTTGTCGCTGCCCAGCAGGTAACCGCTGGGGTTGGCTTCCAAGCGGCGAGAGATGGCGCGCAGTGAGCCGAGGGTTTCGCGCAGTTCGCGCACGGCCGGTGCCAGTTCATTGAGGCCTTGCATGCCGCTGTTTACCGAACTCTTGTTGTCTGTCAGCAAGGTGTTGATGGTGGCGGTGCTCTGTTCAAGAGACTTCATGGCCTGCTCGGCGCTGCCAAAGGCTTGTTTGCCTTGATCGTTGAGCAAGCCGTTGGCGTTGCGCATCAGCACCGTGGTTTGCTCCAGGGCGGCAGAGGCCTGCTTGCTCACTTGCATCAGTTGCTGCATCACCACCTTGATGTCGCCACGCTGGTCGGCAATCGACCCCGTGGTTTTTTCCAAGTGGTCCAATGTGTTGCTCAGGCGCTCGACATTCTGCGCGGAGAACATGTCGTTGGCGTTGTGCAGCAGCAGGTTGATGCTGGTCATCAAGTCGTTACTGTTATTGAGCAGGCGCGCGATGGGCGAAGGCGAAGCGATGATTTCCGGCAGGTTGCCGTCTTTGCCTTTGAGTTCGGGGCTTTGGGGCGTGCCGCCGCTGAGCTGGATGATCGAGGTGCCCGTAATACCGGTCAGTGCCAGTTTGGCCAGGGTGTCTTCCTTGATCGGCGTCTGGCCGGCCAGGCGGATGCGTGCGAGGACGCGGCGCGGGTCCTTGGGGTCCAGGCGCAGGCTGATAACGTCACCCACTTTGATGCCGCTGTACTGCACCGAACTGCCCTGGGAAAGCCCGCTGACGGCTTCGTTGAAGACCACTTCGTAATCCTGGAACGCGCTGTCGATGCTGGACTTGGCCAGCCACAGGCCGAACAGCATCGCGCCGACCACCACGATCACGCTGAACAGACCGATCATCACATGATGGGCTCGGGTTTCCATGTCATACCTCGTTAAGCGATTGAGCGGCATCCAATGCCGCGCGGCCCCGAGGGCCGTGGAAATATTCGTGAATCCACACGTTGTCCGTTTCCGAGACGACGTCGATGGCACCGGCGACCAGCACGTTCTTCTGTGCCAGCACCGCCACGCGGTCGGTGATGGTGTACAGCGTATCCAGGTCATGAGTGACCAGGAACACACTTAGGCCCAATGCATCGCGCAGGGTGAGGATCAGTTGGTCGAATTGCGCCGCGCCAATCGGGTCGAGGCCGGCGGTGGGTTCGTCGAGAAACAGGATGTCCGGGTCCAGCGCCAGCGCACGGGCCAGGGCCGCGCGCTTGATCATGCCGCCCGACAACGAGGCCGGGTATTTGTCGGCCGCCGACAGCGGCAGCCCGGCCAGGGCCAGCTTGACCGCAGCCAAGTGCTCGGCGTCGCGGCGGCTGAGGCCGGCGTGTTCAATCAGTGGCAGCGCGACGTTTTCGGTGACGGTCAGCGAGGAAAACAGTGCGCCCTTCTGGAACAGCACGCCGAAGCGTCGTTCCATCAGCGAGCGTTCGTGTTCCGAGAGATTGGGCAGGTTTTTACCGAATACCCGCACTTCACCTTCGCTGGGCCTGCGCAGGCCAACAATGCTGCGCAACAGCACCGACTTGCCGCTGCCGGACCCGCCGACGACCGCGAGGATCTCGCCTTTATACAAATCCAAGTCGAGGTTCTCGTGCACGCTCTGGCTGCCAAAGCGATTGCACAGCCCGCGCACTTCGATCACCGCCTCACTGGGCGCCCGGTGCAGACGACTCACCAGCCCATCTCCATGAAGAAAAGCGCAGCCACCGCATCCAGCACGATCACCACGAAAATCGATTGCACCACGCTGGAGGTGGTGTGAGCGCCGACCGATTCGGCACTGCCACTGACCTTGAAGCCTTCCAGGCAACCAATGGCGGCAATCAAGAAGGCGAAGATCGGTGCTTTCACCATGCCCACCAGGAAATGCTGCACACCAATGTCCGATTGCAGCAGCGAGAGAAACATCGCCGGCGATATATCCAACGCCACGGCGCAGACCACGCCGCCACCGACAATCCCGGAGAGCATTGCCAGAAAGGTCAGCATTGGCAATGACACCAGCAACGCCAGCACGCGCGGCAATACCAACAGTTCCATCGGGTCGAGGCCCAGCGTGCGGATGGCGTCGATTTCTTCATTGGCCTTCATTGAGCCGATTTGCGCGGTAAAGGCACTGGCTGTGCGGCCGGCGATCAAGATGGCGGTAAGCAACACGCCGAACTCGCGTAGGAAAGAGAACGCCACCAGGTCCACGGTAAAAATCGTCGCGCCAAAGCTCTTGAGCACCGTGGCGCCCAGGAACGCTACGACGGCGCCGACCAGAAAGGTCAGCAAGGCCACAATGGGCGCAGCGTCGAGGCCGGTTTGTTCGATGTGCGCGACCATCGGTGTGATGCGCCAGCGCTTGGGGCGGAAAATACCGCGAGCGAAGGTTTCGAGGATCAGGCCGATAAAGCCCAGCAGTTTTTTGCTGTCCTGCCAGACGGTGTCCACCGCCCGGCCGATGCGCGCCAGCAGCTGGATGCCGGTGGCTTCTTCCGGTGCTTTCTGCGGCACGCAAAAATCGTTCAGGGAGCGGTAGACGGTCTTCAGCAGCGCGCGGTCGGCGGCTGACAGGCTGCAATCGGTCTGCTCGGCGGATTGCTCGATACGGGTCGGCCCCAGCAACTCCACCAGCAGCGAGGCGCCCGCAGTATCCAGCGCGCCGAGGCCATTGAGGTCGATGCGCGCGCCGGCATCGTATTGGCCGTCGAGCTTGTCCGACAGCTTCTTCAGGCTGGCATAGTGGGCAAGCGTCCAGTCCCCCGTAATCCTCAGCTGTGGCGGGGTGGTGGACGTATCGAGGTGGGCTGCGCCGGCGGTCGTACGGGTGGTCATAAGCTCCGAGCTTGTTTGGCTATCCACAATTCCTACGTAATAGCACGATACGTCCTACTTTGGATTGTCCGCTTGTGCTGTGTCGGTGACTTTGAAACGCAGTACGCCGATCACCTGCCCGTCTTCTGTCAAAACCTGCACTTGCCAGCGGCCTACCGAGTCGCCTGGGAAATTCTGCTTATGGGTCCAGGCGCGATAGCCCTCTTTGCGTCCGCCATGGATATCCAAGGCGATGCGGTCGACCTCTTTACCGTTGAACTTCCACACGTGGTAGATCCGTTCATCCAGCCCGCGTGGGGCGTTGATCGCGGTGTAGGCGTACAGCCCGCTGCTTCGCAGCTGCGCGGCGTTGACTTCCTTGAGGTCGTCGCCTGGCGTGCGGTCTTGCAGTTGGGTACTGATGGCGACTTCAGTCATCCACAACGTGGCTGGCGGTACCCAGCTGCGTAGGAACCATCCGGCGCAGCCTATGGCAGCGGTGACCCCGAGCAGCATCGCCCAGCCTTTGACGCTGCGTAGCGGCAGGCTTACCGCCAGGCTTGGAATCGACAGCGCCATCGCGACGCCGAGGGCCAGCTTGTAACTCTCGGCGGTGGTCAAGTGCAGGATGATCGGCAGTGCTGTGAGCAGAGCGGCGAATAGGGTGAAGGTGTGCAGCGCGAGGAACAGTGAACGTTTGGGCGCCAGCCATTTGTAATACAGCGGGTCAACAATCGACACCAGTGCCGCCGCACCGAGCAAGCCGGTAAAAATCGACTGGCCGCTGTTCCATGCTGTGGTGATAAAAAAGAACGGCAGCACAAAAAACAGACTTTCCTGGTGGATCATCTGTGTCGCGTAACGCAACAGGGGTTCGGGGATTTCGCGCTTGAAGACTTTGGTGAACAGCTGGGTAAAACTGTTTTCCAACATCAGCCACAGCCAGCTCACCAGCATGATCACGGCGATCCAACTCGCCATGCCTTGCTGGCGATCCACCAGGATGAAGCTGCACACACCCGAGATAAAACCGCCGAGTGCAATCACCCCTGGGTAGCGCTTCATCAGCTCAAGGATGCGGGTGATTATGCGGGTCAGGTTTAGCATTCGGCGGTTCGCAGTCTTTGTAGGGAAAAATCCGAGACAGAATAGCGTCTTAGCCCGTCGTCCGGTGCCTCATTACGCGATCCGTTTGCGATAAACCCGCACGCCAATCAACACAATGGCGATCAGCCCGAGTATACCGGCGCCGATCCAACTGAGTGCGTCATAGCTCAGCAGCGGTTTCTCGATGCGCCAGTAGCCTGGCTGCTTGAGCACTTGGCGCATGGCTTGGTTGGTCTGGTCCAGGCTCACCGCCTTGATGCGCTTGACCGGGTCGCTGAAGCGGCCTTTGTTGTAATCGCCAGATGCACTCCAGTAGTAGTCGGCCAACGCGCTGTTGCCTTGCACGGCCCACGCCTGGCGCGCGATGGCAGCTTGTTGCAAGCGCGCGAATACCGCAGGGTCGAGGCCGTCCTTGAGCAGTTGCGCCTTGAGGTCCTGGAGTACCTGTTCGGCTTCTGGGAGGTTTTCCCGCTCAAGGTCGGCGTTTAGGCTGAGGAAGCCTACGCCGCCGAGTACTTCGCGCTCGCTCCAGGGGCCGTAGGACAAGCCGTGCTTGAGGCGCAGTTGGCGGTACAGCGCCCAGTCGAGGTAGTCCTTGAGCAAGTCGTAGGTTTCGTCATGCTGGTCGTCCAGCACCGGCTCGGGAAACAGCCAGTGCAGCTTGGCGCTGTCGCCCACCCAGCCGTGAATCAATTCGCGATGGCTGGCGGCGGCGTGCTGGATGTCGGGCAGCGCGGGGTGTTCAGTCGGCTCGACCGGGTCGAGTTGGCCATAGGTGCGTTCCAGATAAGCCGGTAGCAGTTTGTCGAGGTCGCCGACGATGATCAGTGTCATGTTGTTGGGCGCGTACCAGTTTTTGCGCAGCTTCTCTAATTGGTCGCGAGTCAGGTGATTGACCTCCGCACGTTCAGCACACTTGAGGCCAAGTTCGACGGCCAGTTGATTACTGGCAGTGTGGCCCAGGTCCTGGCGGTCCAGCAGGCGTTGCAGGTGTGAATAGTGGCCGCCGTCTTCGCGCTCGACCACTTGTTTGGCGGCGTTGATGTTGGCGTCAGTCAGTTCCGTACGGGTGATGATCGCCAGCAGCAGGTCGAGCACCTTGCGCTGGTTTTGCGCGGGCGCTTCGATCACAAAGGTGGTGTCGGCATTGCTGGTGTAGGCGTTCCACTCGCCGCCCAGTGCCTGCATGCGGTCTTCCAGGTCACCTTCGCCGCCGCCGTCGATGCCGCTGAACAGCAAGTGCTCCAGCAAGTGCGGCAGCTCTTTGTCCTCGCAACTGAAGTCATCCAGCCCTACGCCCACCACCAGGCGAATCGCCACGTGCCCGCGCTCGGTGCCCGGTTTGAGCAGCAATTGCAGGCCGTTGGGCAAGGTGTAGCCCTCGACTTGCAGGCGGTCAAAGGCAAAGGCGTGGGCACAGCTCATGAACAGGCAAGCGAATAACAGGCGACGCATAACAAGCTTCCTGGCGAGTGAGGTCAGCTTTAACTGACTTCACGGGCCATCATCCGTTCAGGGCGAGTGTGTGATGTCGGCAATATCTTCGGCGGAGAGCGCGCCGGTGTCGGACGTTTCCAACACTACATAAGCACTGCTGCAAAACAACGAGTTCAAGCGTTTCATGTCGGCAATCAGTTCCAGATGCAGGGAACTGGTCTCCAGGCTCTGTACGATTTTGTGCTGCAGGCGGCTGACGTGGGCGTGGGCCAGACGGCGTTCCTGGGCGCGGAAACGGCGCTTCTCGCGCAGCAATTGGCGAGCGCTTTCCGGGTCCCCGCTGAGGAATACCGACAAGCCGAGGCGCAGGTTGGCGATCAGTTGGCCGTGCAGGCCGGTCAGTTCTTCCAGGCCCACTTCAGAGAATTGGCGGCGCTGGGAGGTTTTCTGCTGCTGGACTTTGCGTAGCATGCGTTCGATCAAGTCGCCGGCCAGTTTCAGGTTGATCGACAACTCAATGATCTCGGCCCAACGACGGCTGTCCTGTTCGCTGAGGTCTTCGCGGGGCATTTGCGCCAGGTAGAGTTTGATCGCGCTGTAGAGCGCTTCGACATCGTCGCTGAGGCTGCGCATTTCCTGGGTGATAGCGGTCTGTTTGCCGCGCAGTACTTCTTGCATCGAGGTCAGCATGTTGTCGATCAAGTCGCCCAGGCGCAGGGTTTCCCGGGCGGCGTTGGCCAGGGCCAGACTGGGCGTCGCGAGGGCGGTTGGGTCGAGGTGGCGTGGCTTGGCCTTGCCGTTGGCCTCCTGTTGTTCCGGAAGCAACCAGGCGCACAGCCGCGCCATCGGTCCGATGGTGGGCAACAGGATCAGGCAACGACTGACGTTGTAGAGCAGATGGAAGGTGATGACCATGCCTTGGGCGCTGTAGTCCAGGCCATCCATCCAAAGCACCAGTGGGTCGAGTACCGGGATGATCAGCAGCAGGCCGATCAATTTGTATAGCAAGCTGCCCAGGGCCACCTGGCGGCCGGCGGCGTTTTGCATGCTGGTGCTGAGGAAGGCCAGCACGCCGCTGCCGATGTTGGCGCCGATCACCAGGCCGATGGCCACGTGCAGGCCGATCACGCCGGCGCCGGCCAGGGTGGCGGTCAGTAGGACGGCGGCCAGGCTGGAGTAGGAAATCATCGCGAACAAGGCGCCGATCAGGGCGTCGAGCAGGATGTCGCCGGTTAACGAAGCGAACAGCACTTTCACGCCCTGGGCGTGGGTGATCGGCCCGGCGGCTTCGACGATCAGTTGCAGTGCGAGGATGATCAGCCCCAAACCGATCCCGACCCGGCCCAACTGCCCTGCCCGCGTCTGTTTGCGCGACAGGAAGAAAATCACCCCGAGAAAGATCAGCAGCGGTGACAGCCAAGACAAGTCAAAAGTCAGCACGCGCGCCATCAATGCTGTACCGACGTCGGCACCCAGCATGGTCGCGAGGGCGGGCATCAGGCCCATGAGGCCCTGGCCAACAAAGGAAGTCACCAGCATCGCTGTGGCGTTGCTGCTCTGCACCATGGCAGTCACCAGGATACCGGCGACAAATGCCAGCCAGCGCTTGGACATATTCTGCCCGATGACTTGGCGCAAGTTGGAGCCGTAGACCCGCAGGATGCCGGTCCGGACGATGTGCGTGCCCCAGATAAGCAGGGTCACGGCGGAAAGCAGATTGAGCAAGGTCAGCATGCTCGGCCCCCCGTGTGGGTGTGCGCCAATCGACGCAAATGAGAATTGCCGCTGCCGTTTTACGTCTTGTAATTAAGCTGTAGTTGGCGAATGGGCTCTGCGCCAGCATCGCATAGCTAAAGTGGGGATTGAAACAAAACTGTCATGAAATCAGCTTTTTGCAGACGAGAAAAAAGGGCTCGAAAGCCCCTTTTTCAGCAGCGATTCAGTTTTATTGACCCGGAATATCTTTGCGCAGTTTCACCGGATCCTGCTGTTTGCGCTTTTTCGCGATGGCGGTACGCATCTTGATGTTCACCGCTTCCACCGCCAGCGAGAACGCCATGGCGAAGTAGACGTAGCCTTTTGGCACGTGCACATCGAACGATTCGGCGATCAGCACGGTACCCACGACCAGCAGGAACGACAGCGCGAGCATCTTCAGTGACGGGTGCTTGTCGATGAATTCGCTGATGGTGCCGGCCGCCAGCATCATCACCAGCACTGCCACGACAATCGCCGCAACCATGACCGGCACATGGGAAACCATGCCGACAGCGGTGATCACCGAGTCCAGGGAGAACACGATGTCGATGATCGCGATCTGGATGATGGTGTAGATGAACTTGCCACCTTTGCCGCCCGGTTCTTCGTGGGTTTCGTCTTCACCTTCCAGCGCGTGGTACATCTCCTGGGAGCTTTTCCACAGCAGGAATAGGCCACCGAAGAACAGGATCAGGTCTCGACCGGAGATGCCCTGGCCGAAGACCACGAACAGGTCGTTGGTCAGTTGCATGACCCACGTGATCGACAGCAGCAACAGAATGCGCGTGACCATGGCCAGCGCCAGGCCGAAGATCCGGGTGCGCGCCTGCATATCCTTGGGCATGCGGCTGACCAGGATCGAAATCATGATGATGTTATCGATACCCAGAACGATCTCGAGGGCCGTCAGGGTGAAGAAGGCAATCCAGATTTCCGGATTGGTCAGCCATTCCATGTGTATTCCTTTGAGCAAGTGCTAGACCGCGCAAGCTGCAGCGCCGCGCGGTGGGTGAGTCGGTACGATTATAGAGTGCTGAACAGCGGAAAAATCCCCATCAGCAATGCGGCGAACATTATGCACAGGCACACCAGCACTGCCCACTTCAGCGTGAAGCGCTGGTGATCGCCAAATTCGATACCGGCCAGGGCTACCAGCAAGTAGGTCGAAGGTACCAGCGGGCTGAGCAAGTGCACAGGCTGGCCGACAATAGACGCGCGGGCCATTTCGACGGCGGTGATGCCATAGTGGCTGGCGGCTTCGGCGAGCACTGGCAGTACGCCATAGTAGAACGCGTCGTTGGACATGAAGAAGGTGAACGGCATGCTGACCAGCGCGGTGATTACCGCCATGTACGGGCCCATCGCTTCCGGGATGACCGCCAGCAGGCTCTTGGACATGGCGTCGACCATGCCGGTACCGGAAAGAATGCCGGTGAAGATACCGGCGGCGAAGATCAGTCCCACCACCGCCAATACGCTGCCGGCGTGGGCGGCGACGCGGTCTTTCTGCTGTTGCAGGCACGGGTAGTTGACGATCATCGCGATACTGAACGCCACCATGAACAGCACCGGCAGTGGCAACAGACCGGCGATCAGGGTGCACATCAGCGCCAGGGTGAGCGCGCCGTTGAACCAGATCAGCTTCGGACGGCGGGCATCCGGGAATTGCGACACGCTGATTTCACTGTGGTCGATCTCGTCACCTTGCAGGTGCAGTTCACCCAAGCGCGCACGTTCGCGCTTGCCGTACATGTAGGCGATCACCAGGATCGCGACCACGCCGGCGGCCATGGCCGGGATCATCGGCACGAAAATATCCGAGGGGTCCACGTGCAGCGCACTGGCGGCACGGGCGGTTGGGCCACCCCAGGGGGTCATGTTCATCACGCCACCGGCGAGAATAATCAACCCGGCCATGATCCGCGGGCTCATGCCGATGCGCTGGTACAGCGGTAACATGGCGGCCACGCAGATCATGTAGGTGGTGGCGCCGTCACCGTCAAGCGACACGACCAGGGCTAACACAGCGGTGCCGACGGAGACTTTGAGCGGATCACCCTTGACCATCTTGAGGATCTTGCGCACGGCCGGGTCGAACAGGCCGGAGTCGATCATCAGGGCAAAGTAGAGGATGGCAAACATCAGCATCACGCCGGTCGGCGCGAGCTTGGTGATGCCTTCGAGCATCATCGGGCCGATCTTCGGTGCGAAGCCGCCGAACAGCGCGAACAGGATTGGCACGATGATCAACGCGATCAGCGCCGACAGGCGCTTGGTCATGATCAGGAACATGAACGTGATGACCATGGCAAAGCCAAGGAAAGTCAGCATAGGAATACTCCAGGCGTAGCGCGGCTAGGGAATGGCGAACCGGCGGGGGTCAGCGCAGAACGAAAGGCACTAGGCGTACGGGTGGAGTTGGGGCGAACAGGCGGGTACGGGCGGGCATCGGGAATCACCATTGTTGTTGTGTACAGCCGGTCTGTTGCCGGCAGTTGGAGGTGATCCTAGTCGCGAAAGCTTTCAGCCAGCTTTCGCTGACAAAACAGGTGATGGAGGCCAGGCATACGGTCTTCAGGTTTACACAGATCAAATGTGCGAGCAGGCAAGCCAGCTCCCACATTTGAAAGGTGTTTACCGCGAGTTTTTCAGGGCAGCTCCAAGCCGCCCGCCGCTTTATGCAATGCCCGCAAATGCTCGCCCACCTGCTTGAGGTTGGCTTCGCACGCAGCAATTTCGGCGGAGCGGGAAGGCTCCAGCAGCGCCCTCACCTCTTTATCCAATTCTCCGGTCAGCGATTGCAGTTGCTTCTGGCGCTCGGCACTTTCCGATTCCAGACGCTTGGATTCCGACGGTTGCGGCAGGCCGTAGCCACCGCTGCCCAGCAACTCCGCCGGGCGGCTGAGGAAGCCGCTGTTGGCGAGGATCTGTTGCAACGTGGCGTTGGCTTTCTCCATGCCACCGTTTTTCAGCTCGCGAGCGCCGAGGTAGCGTTGTTTGACCTCGTCCTGGGCCAGCATCAACTGTTTACGAAAGCTCGCCTGCTCCAGCAGCAACAACGCGGCGCTGGTGCGCAGGTCGGCCTGGCCGAACCACTGGCGACGTTCCTCTGCGCTGAGAGACAGCCAATCTTCGACCTGGGTTTGTTTGATCGGCAGGTGTTTGCGCAGCACATCGAACATTGCTTGGTAACGCTCGCGGAACGAGTCGAAGTGATAGCCCAGGCGCAGGGCCTTGCGCTTGTCGTCCAGTACAGTTGTGTCGGCCAGGCCGCGGGCGCTCAGGACCTCCAGCAAACCATTGGGGGTGATGTTATCCAGGCCGGTCAGTTGTGGGTTGGCGCTGCCGCTGCGTAACAGCTTGAGGCTTTCCACTGCGCAGTTGTTGGAAATGAAGAAGTAGTTGCCGTCATAGCTCCAGTGCATTTCGGCGGCATGTTCGACAGTGTCGTTGATTTCCTGGCGGGTCAGTTTCAACGGTACAGAGGCCAAGCCGCGCAACTCGGTCTTGGTGTACTCGTCGATCACTTGTGCCAGCGGCAGTACAAACAGTCGCGATGGGTACTTGCCGACCAGGCCATCCCAGCTCGACAACTGTACGTCACCGACAAAAGCGCGGTAGGACAACACCAGATGCTGGTCCAGGTCTAGCCGACAATCCGGCCCTCGCGGGCGCCCCGGCGCGCAAATCACCAGGCGCAGCATGCTGTGACCCCAGCGACTGACCAGGTTCTGGTTGGCCTCGGCCAGCAGGTAGTCAATTTCGTACACGCGCTCCGGGTCGACATGGCCCAGCGGTGTCTTGGCGAAGTCGTTGCCGGCGTTCAGGAATGCGTAGCTCTTGGCGCAGGTGTCTTGTTCGGGCGGGGCCCAGCCGAAGTGTTCCTTGTAATAGCGGAACAGTGAGGGGCGGCGGCAGGCGTAGCTCGGGTCAAGGAGGAAGTACTCCATATTGACGGCCACAAATTCCAGCGGGCTGGTGGTTTCGTAGATGTCCGGGCTGCGGGCGACCTGGTGATTGTTCTGCTCACGCTCGCCGCGACGGCCAACGTATTGCGGCCAGCCGGCAAGGTCCAGCAGGCGTGGGTCATCGCTGAGGGTAAAGCGTCGGCCATTCTGGCCACGGCATTGATCAGGCAGACCGATGAGGCCGGTGAGGTTGTTCTGGCGGCTGCAACGATTGATCAGCGCACGGTCTTCTTTGGACCACAGGCGCGCACGGTCATAGATGTGGGTCAGTTCATGCAGCACGGTGGCGAGCATTTCCCGGCGCACAGTGCCGTGGGGGCGATTGGTTTTTTGGGTGGCGGCGCTGCCGTCTGTGAGGCTGGCGAGCAGGTTGCGGTTGAGGTCCAGTTCGGACACCAGGGAGGCTTGGCCATAGGCGTTTTCGGGCATCTTGTCGGTCCAGCCAACATCGATGCGACGGTCCAACTGCTTGATAAAGCGCGGCGGCAAAGAGCGCATCGCTTCGTCGAGCAATGCCTGGCTGGCCTCTTGTTCAGCGGGGCTCAAGCCCTCGGTCTTGAGCCGCAGTTGCAGGCTGGCCTGGGCCGCGCTGGCACACAGCAGCACAGCCCCGGCCAGGAACCAGGCGGCGATTCGCCTCACAGTGCGAGGATAGCTTCAGCAAGCGTCTGGTCACTGGCGTCACGGGCTTCGGGCAAGCGTGTGCGCAGGGTGTCGAAGGCGGCTTCCAATCGCGCGCCACGGATCTCGCCGTTGGTAGCCACGAAACTGGCGGCGTCATCGTGGGCTTCGCGCACCACTTTGGAATCGCGGATGGAGGTGGTGGTGTCCGAGGTGAAATCAATAGTGCGGCCAGAGGCGCGAACAATGATGTTACTGGTGGCAACCAGGGTATGCGCCTGGGCAACGTCGGCCAACAACAGCAGGCCAAGGGTGGCGGCGATCAGCGGACTACGCATGGAATAACTCCAAATACAAAGATGGAAATACAAAGATGATTATTGGACGAGAATTGCTTGCGCCAGTTCAAGGTCGCTGGCGTTAAGTTTTGGTTGGTTACGGCGCAGGTAATCCAGCGCCGACTCCAGCCGTGCACCCCGCCATTGGCCGTCTGTGGCAATAAACGCGGCAGCGTCGTCCTGGGCGGCCATTATCACTTTTTTGTCGAAGGGTGCAGAGGTCACTTTGCTGGTGGCGTACGCGCTGGCGACGGTGCTCTGAGTGGTCAGGTCAAAGGCCGAAGACAGTGGCGACCAGCCGGCGGAAAATATCAAAGGGACTATTAAAAGGCGGTATGAAAAAGCCATGGGACTCGACTACTGAAAGTGAGCGTCAAGGCTAGCGCAATGCCCAGGCGAGAGCCAGCGCCCAGGCATCCGTCCTGTCGTCAGATAGACAGGATGGCCTGGGCCAGTTGGGCGTCAGTCGCGGTGTTCAGTTGCGGAGCCTGTTGGCGAATCTGCGCCAGGGCGCTTTCCAGTTTTACCCCACGAATGGCGCCTTCGCTGGCGACAAAGCTGGCGGCGTCGTCACGAGCGGCGCGCACGACCTTATTGTCACGCAGGGACGAAGTGGCATCGGAGCTGGCGTCGGAAGTGGCCTTCAGCGCGCCGACGATGGAGTCGGTGGTCACGATGAAGCTGGTGGCATTGGCATTGGCAGCCAGGGCCAACAGGGCAGCAGCACTCAGCAGGCGAAGACGGGACATGGGGTGACTCCTGTAGATGAACGGATGAGGTGGCGCAGGGCAACCATTCTGGATCAGACGCCCGTGCTAGGCGGTTCGCCACGTATTGAGTGGATATTAAGCCGACACTTATGCGTTCGGGAAGCGCCTTGACTGCCTAGTCACGCCAGAATGGCTTGGACAGCTCAGCCATTTGGTCGCCATGGCTGATACCGAGATCCGACAGCTCCCGACCATCAAGCCGCGACAGCTGGCGTCGTTCGTAGGTGCGGCGCATCCATTTAGAGAGGATGGAGGTTGTCTGGTGCAAGAGCCGCTTATAAAGAGGGGATGGCTTATCCATGGCGGTTACTTTTCATGAGGTCTTGAAACACCATGTTGGGCAAGTCGTTGCGACCGGTACAGATACACCAAGGCTAAATTGTACTGCTTAACTGGTATATTTTTTAAACTGTACCTATCGGTATGAAAGGCTTCTGTTTTCCCGTTCAAAACCACCCTCCCGGAAACAACAAAGCCCGCCTCCGGTTTCCCGGGGCGGGCTTTATTTTGAAGAATCAGTGCTGGCAGTGGACCCGGTGGGTCAGGGCCAGCGAGCGCTAAGTTAGCGCCAGAACGGCTTGCTCAGCTCTTCGTAACGTTGAGCTTCGCTGATACCTGCGTCAGCCAGCAGACGCGAATCCAGGCGAGCCAGTTGGTGACGGCTGGAGATGCGGCGCTGCCACAACATCAGGTTGGCCAGAACGCGCAGAGGCATGGCGGCTTGGTTGTTTACAGCTTTTTCAGAGAACAGATCGGAACTGAGTGTACGTTCCATGATGACATCCTTCCGCTTGTGGCGGGATTAGGTAGTGGTTTAACTGATGCCAATGATCCTCTTCCGACGCAAGACTCTCTAGATACAGTTCAGTTGTATTGTGAGAGGGCAGTTAACTGTTTAAGGGTGCTGTACTGTACGAAAAAGGGGCAACTGTACCTGTCCGCACTAAATGGGTGCGAAATAGGCATTTTCAGTGAGGTGTGTGGAATATCAGGGTAGGAAATGACCAGTACAGCAGTACAGTTTTTTCATAAAATCGAAAGGAAGGTGCCGAGCTGATGAAACTGTATTTGCATCAGCTCGAATCTGTATCAATCACGCGTTGAGCATGTGCCCCGTTTCTTCGAGGTTAATGTGCCAGCTCAGTGCTTCGCGCAGGATGTGCGGGGTATGCCCACCGAGGGCGCAAGCAGCATTGAAGTAAGTGTTTAGCGCATCGCGGTAGGCCGGGTGCACACAGTTGTCGATGATCACCCGTGCCCGCTCCCTCGGCGCCAGGCCGCGCAGGTCGGCCAATCCGACTTCTGTTACCAGGATGTCGACATCATGCTCGGTGTGGTCCACATGGCTGACCATTGGCACCACACTGGAAATCGCACCGCCTTTGGCAATCGACTTGGTGACGAAGATCGCCAAGTGCGCGTTGCGCGCGAAATCGCCGGAGCCGCCAATGCCGTTCATCATCCGGGTGCCGCAGATATGAGTGGAGTTGACGTTGCCGTAGATGTCGAACTCCAGCGCGGTATTGATGCCGATGATGCCAAGGCGACGCACCACTTCAGGGTGGTTGGAGATCTCCTGCGGGCGCAATACCAGCTTGTCCTTATAGTGTTCGAGGTTGCCGAAC
This sequence comes from Pseudomonas sp. RA_5y_Pfl1_P24, assembly GCF_963970945.1. Taxonomy (NCBI): domain Bacteria; kingdom Pseudomonadati; phylum Pseudomonadota; class Gammaproteobacteria; order Pseudomonadales; family Pseudomonadaceae; genus Pseudomonas; species Pseudomonas sp. RA_5y_Pfl1_P24. Next base: position 151,350 of record NZ_CAXAOJ010000014.1, read on the forward strand.
ACATCGGCATTGCGCCGTTCTGACAAGGTGATCGAGCTGCCCGAAGCGAAGCTCAGCTTGCCTGCGTCGATGAGGTCGAAGGTCGAGTCCTGCAACACTTCCGAATACATGGTCAGGTCTTCGAATGGCGAATCGATCAGCCCACACATCACTGCGTTGGCAATGTTACCTATCCCGGCCTGCAGCGGGCCGAGCTTGTTGGTCATGCGGCCAGCGTCGACCTCCTGCTTGAGGAAGTTGATCAGGTGATTGGCGATGCCCTGGGTGTCGCTGTCAGGCGGCGTCACGGTAGAGGCAGAGTCGGCCTGGTTGGTGATAACGATGGCGACGATCTTTTCCGGTGGAATCGGGATCGCGGTGCTGCCAATGCGATCGTCAACTTTGACCAGTGGGATTGGCGTACGTGTTGGCCGATAAGTGGGGATATAGATGTCGTGCAACCCTTCCAGATTCGGGTTGTGCGCCATGTTAATCTCGATGATCACCTGCTTGGCAAAAATGGCGAAGCTGGCCGAGTTACCCACGGAGGTGGTGGGCACGATGTGCCCTTGCTCGGTGATGGCGACGGCTTCGATCACGGCGATGTCCGGCAGCTTGAGCTGGTTGTTGCGCAGTTGCTCGACGGTTTCCGACAAGTGCTGATCGATAAACATCACTTCGCCGGCGTTGATCGCCTTGCGCAAGGTGCTGTCGACTTGGAATGGCATGCGTCGTGACAGTACGCCGGCTTCGGTCAGTTGTTTATCCAGGTCATTGCCCAGGCTCGCGCCGGTCATCAGGGTGATCTTCAGTGGGGAAGTCTTGGCGCGTTCGGCCAGGGCATGCGGGACGGCCTTGGCTTCACCGGCACGGGTGAAGCCGCTCATGCCGACGGTCATGCCGTCCTCGATCAGTGCGGCGGCATCTGCCGCGCTCATGACCTTGTTCAACAACGAAGGCAAGCGGATACGATCACGGTACATGGATTGTTATCTCGGGCTACGGAGGCAAGGTGCGCAGTTTAGTGATTTCAAAAAAATTCGGCCCGCTACCATGGTCGAATGCCGGGCAGCGATTTAGAGCCTTTGGTCGGGTTTCATGCAGTCATAAAAAACCCCAGCCTACAGCAGGCCGGGGTTTCGAGTGTTGCGCTGAAGCAGTGTTACTCGACGGCTTTGACCATGTCTTCGATGACCTTCTTGGCGTCGCCGAAGACCATCATGGTCTTGTCCAGGTAGAACAGCTCGTTATCCAGGCCGGCATAACCGCTGGCCATTGAGCGCTTATTGACGATGATGGTCTTGGCCTTGAAGGCTTCGAGAATGGGCATGCCGGCAATCGGCGAGTTCGGGTCATTCTTGGCGGCCGGGTTGACCACGTCGTTTGCGCCCAGCACCAGCACCACGTCGGCCTGGCCGAACTCGGAGTTGATGTCTTCCATTTCAAACACTTGGTCGTAAGGCACTTCTGCTTCGGCCAGCAGTACGTTCATGTGGCCTGGCATGCGCCCCGCCACCGGGTGGATCGCGTACTTCACGGTGACGCCTCGGTGAGTCAGCTTCTCCGTCAGTTCCTTGAGCGCGTGTTGCGCCCGAGCCACTGCAAGGCCATAGCCTGGCACGATGATCACGGTGTCGGCGTTGGTCAGCAGGAAGGTCGCGTCGTCGGCCGAGCCGGACTTCACCGGGCGTGCTTCTTTAGAGCCCGCCGCCGCGCCGGCATCCGGCGCATTGCCGAAACCGCCGAGCAGTACATTAAAGAAGGAGCGGTTCATCGCCTTGCACATGATGTACGACAGGATTGCGCCGCTCGAGCCCACCAGGGATCCGGCGATGATCAGCATCGAGTTATTCAGCGAGAAGCCAATACCCGCCGCCGCCCAGCCGGAGTAACTGTTGAGCATCGACACCACCACCGGCATGTCGGCGCCGCCGATTGGGATGATGATCAGCACGCCAAGCACGAAGGCCAGGGCCAGCATCAGCGAGAACGCGGTGAGGTTGCCGGTGAACATGAACGCCATGCCCAGGCCCAGCGTTGCGAGGCCGAGCACCAGGTTAAGCTTGTGCTGACCGCCGAACTGTACGGGGGCGCCCTGGAACAGGCGGAACGTGTACTTACCCGACAGCTTGCCAAACGCGATCACTGAGCCGGAAAAGGTGATGGCACCGATGGCGGCACCGAGAAACAGCTCCAGGCGGTTACCGACAGGAATCGCGTCACCCAGGTGTTTGACGATACCCAGGGATTGCGGCTCAACCACCGCAGCAATCGCGATGAACACCGCTGCCAGGCCGATCATGCTGTGCATGAACGCGACCAGCTCCGGCATCTTGGTCATCTCAACGCGCTTGGCCATGATCGAGCCGGCAGTGCCGCCGATCAACAAGCCGACAATCACGTAGCCGATGCCGGCAGTAGCAAGTTCAGCGCCGAGCTTATAGATGAGGCCTACCGTGGTGAATACCGCCAGCGCCATGCCGAGCATGCCGAACAGGTTGCCGCGTCGGGATGTGGTTGGATGGGATAGCCCTTTTAAAGCTTGGATAAAGCAGATCGACGCGATCAAGTAGAGCGTCGTGACGAGATTCATGCTCATGACGATGGCGCCTCTTCTTTTACTTTCGGGGCTTTCTTCTTGAACATCTCAAGCATCCTGCGGGTCACCAGGAAGCCGCCAAACACGTTTACCGCCGCAAGGGCCACCGCCAGGGTGCCCATGGTCTTGCCCAGCGGTGTCACGGTTAGCGCAGCGGCCAGCATGGCGCCGACGATCACGATTGCGGAAATGGCGTTGGTCACCGCCATCAAAGGCGTGTGCAGCGCGGGGGTAACGTTCCAGACCACGTGGTAACCGACATAAATCGCCAGCACAAAGATGATCAGGTTGTAGATACCGGGGGAGATAAGCTCTTCCATCGTCTGAATCCCTGCTTAGGCGTTTTTGCGGATGACTTGGCCGTCGCGGCACATCAGGCACGCGGCGACGATGTCGTCTTCGAGGTTGAGTTCAAACTGCCCTTCCTTGTTGAAGACCAGCTTCAGGAAGTCCAGCAGGTTGCGTGCATATAAAGCAGACGCATCGGCGGCTACGGCACCGGCCAGATTAGTCGGGCCGCAAATGATCACGCCGTTCTCCACCACCACTTGATCGGCGATGGTCAGCGGGCAGTTGCCGCCCTGGGCGGCGGCGAGGTCGATGACCACAGAGCCAGGCTTCATTTGCGCGACGGTCTCTGCGCTCAGCAGCGTCGGTGCCTTGCGGCCAGGAATCAACGCAGTGGTGATGACGATGTCGGCCTGCTTGGCGCGCTCGTGCACGGCTAGGGCCTGACGCTGCATCCAGCTGGCCGGCATTGGACGGGCGTAACCACCGACACCGACGGCGCATTCGCGCTCTTCATCGGTTTCGTAGGGCACATCGACGAACTTCGCGCCGAGGGACTCAATCTGCTCCTTCACGGCCGGGCGTACGTCAGACGCTTCGATCACCGCACCCAGGCGTTTCGCCGTGGCGATGGCCTGCAAGCCTGCCACGCCAGCACCGAGTATCAGCACGCGCGCCGCTTTCACGGTGCCTGCGGCGGTCATCAGCATCGGCATGAAGCGAGGATAGTGATGAGCGGCGAGCAGCACAGCTTTATAGCCGGCGATGTTGGCCTGGGAAGACAGCACGTCTAGGCTCTGGGCCCGCGAGGTGCGCGGCGCGGCTTCGAGTGCGAAGGCGATGATGCCGCGTTCGGCAAGTTTGGCGATAGTTTCGTTGCTGAACGGATTGAGCATGCCCACCAACACGGTGCCGCTTTTGATCAGCGCAAGTTCGCTGTCGCTGGGGGCAACCACCTTGAGAATAAGCGCCGCGCCAAACGCATCGCTGGCGTCGCCAATGGTTGCGCCTGCCGTTTCATAGGCACTGTCGGGGACGCTGGCGTTAATGCCTGCTCCGCTTTGTACAGTGACCTTATGGCCCTGGCCGATCAGCTTCTTGATGGTTTCCGGGGTGGCAGCCACCCGCGTTTCACCGGTCTGGGTTTCGAGAGGAACACCAATGTGCACGTCAAATCTCCTGCATGATCTTTTTGCTTTTGATCTTTTTGTAAAAAGGCCAGTGCACCGCGAGTGGCGCAGCTGGGGCGGCCGATCAGCACGATCCCGCTGAAATGACAGCGGGGCGCGGCATTTTGCAGGCGAACTTTACGGCCTTCAAGGGATTATGACGCGTGACGAAAAATTAACTACAAGTCACCCTGTGACTGATTGTCGCAACAAGGCGAAATAAACGCTTCTAATACATGGGGTTAAAGCGTTTAAGGCGTTTTTGCGGTATTTTGCAATGGTTCGTGTGAATAGTCGGTTATTGGCTTGTAATAGTCGCTACAAGCCATGTAGGTCATGGCTTTTAGCCTGATTTTTGATTGACAGATACAGTCTGTTGAAATGCGACATATATGTATATCTGTAGGTTTAAAAATTAATTGACTACAAAGTCAGTAATTCGGTTTTAGCCTTTATATATTGGGGCTGTAGCGCTGTGATTGGTCGATCAACCAGTCTCTGAATGCGTGCAGTGAGGCAGATTCTACTTTTCTCTCAGGAATCATCAGGTAGTAAGCCTTTGAGCTGGTCAGTGTCTGGGGGTTTGCAATCACCAGTTGGCCCTCCTCCAGCTCGCGCTGGATGAGGAACGGCGGGATCAGCGCGATTCCCATGTCGTGCATGGCTGCCTGGGACAACATCGAGAATAGCTCGTAGCGGGGGCCTGTCATGTCGCGGGGGATGTTCAGTTGTTGGGCGCTGAACCACTGGCGCCACGCGTAGGGTCGAGTGGTCTGCTGCAGGAGCGGCAGCTCTGCAATCTCCTGAGCGCTGAGCAGCGTGCGGCTAGCCAAAAGTCGTGGGCTGCACACGGGGACAGGGTTCTCACCCATCAGTCGATGGGATTCAGTGCCGGACCAGTCGGCATCGCCGAAGTAGATGGCGGCGTCGAATTCGGTATCGGCAAACAGAAAGGGGCGCGTGCGGTTGGTCAGGTTGACGGTGGCTTCAGGGTGCTGGCGTTGAAAGTCCTTTAGGCGAGGTATTAACCATTGAGTGCCAAACGTCGGGACCACGGCCAGCTCAATGACGTTGGCGCCCTGCTGTCCCATTACCGAAAGCGTATCGCGCTCCACTGCGTCCAACTGTGTGGCAACGCGACGGCTGTAGGAAAGCCCTGCTTCCGTCAGCTTGACCCCGCGCCGTGAGCGCCGAAACAGCTCGACACTCAAAAACTCCTCAAGGCTGGCAATCTGTCGACAGATGGCGCCTTGAGTGATCGAAAGCTCGTGCGCGGCCTTGGTGAAGCTTTCGTGGCGGGCTGCTGCTTCAAAACTGACCAGGGCGGTGGTGCTGGGAATTTTCCTGCGCATATACCTTGTCCTCACTCATAAAGCGCTGATGGGTCTTTCTTGGCCGTTACGAAGTGACAAATTAGCACAACCCTATGCGGAAACCTCGTTTGCCCTGTGCGTCTGGGGGGCCTAGGCTCATTCCACGATTTCCGATTTTCTCCGCGAGGACTTATTCATGGCTGGTAAGGCAAGCTTCAACTGGATCGATCCGCTGCTGCTGGATCAACAGCTCACCGAAGAAGAGCGCATGGTGCGCGACAGTGCTGAGCAATTCGCCCAGGACAAGTTGGCACCGCGTGTGCTCGAAGCCTTTCGCCATGAAAAGACCGACCCGGCGATTTTTCGCGAGATGGGTGAGACCGGGCTGCTCGGTGCGATGATTCCCGAGCAGTACGGTGGCAGCGGTTTGAACTATGTCTGCTATGGGTTGATTGCGCGTGAGGTGGAGCGTGTCGACTCGGGCTACCGTTCGATGATGAGTGTGCAGTCGTCACTGGTGATGGTGCCTATCAACGAGTTTGGCACTGAGGCGCAGAAACAGAAGTACCTGCCGAAGTTGGCCTCTGGCGAATGGATCGGCTGTTTTGGCCTGACAGAGCCCGACCATGGTTCCGACCCGGGCGCGATGATTACCCGTGCTCGTAAGGTAGACGGCGGCTACAGCCTGACCGGCGCGAAGATGTGGATCACCAATAGCCCGATCGCGGATGTATTTGTGGTCTGGGGCAAGGACGATGCCGGTGATATCCGTGGTTTTGTCCTGGAGAAAGGCTGGAAAGGTCTGAGCGCCCCGGCGATTCACGGCAAGGTCGGGTTGCGCGCCTCCATTACGGGTGAAATCGTCATGGAGAACGTATTCGTGCCCGAAGAGAACATTTTTCCGGATGTGCGTGGTTTGAAAGGGCCTTTCACCTGCCTTAACTCTGCCCGCTATGGCATCTCTTGGGGGGCTTTGGGCGCCGCAGAGTTCTGCTGGCACACCGCTCGCCAATACACTCTGGATCGTCAGCAATTCGGTCGTCCATTGGCGGCGACTCAATTGATCCAGAAGAAACTGGCCGATATGCAGACCGAGATCACTCTGGCCCTGCAAGGCTGCCTGCGCTTGGGTCGTATGAAGGATGAAGGCACTGCAGCGGTGGAGATTACTTCGATCATGAAGCGCAACTCGTGTGGCAAGTCGCTGGATATCGCGCGTATGGCGCGGGATATGTTGGGTGGCAACGGTATTTCCGATGAGTTCGGGGTGGCGCGCCATTTGGTCAACCTCGAGGTGGTGAACACCTATGAAGGCACTCATGACGTGCATGCACTGATCTTAGGGCGTGCGCAAACCGGTCTTCAGGCTTTCTATTAACGGGAGTACGGCATGGGCGCGCTTTCGCATTTGCGGGTACTGGATTTATCGCGAGTACTGGCGGGGCCCTGGTCCGGGCAAATCCTGGCGGACCTTGGGGCAGAGGTAATTAAGGTCGAGCGGCCGGGCAATGGCGACGACACGCGTGCGTGGGGGCCGCCCTTCCTTAAAGATGCCTATGGCGAGAACACCAGTGAGGCGGCGTATTACCTGTCGGCCAATCGCAATAAGCAGTCCGTGACTATCGACTTCACGCGGCCGGAGGGGCAGGCACTGGTGCGCGACTTGGCGGCCAAGTCGGACATCCTCATCGAGAACTTCAAGGTGGGTGGTCTTGCGGCGTATGGGCTGGATTATGAGTCGCTCAAGGAGATCAATCCGGAGTTGATCTACTGCTCGATTACCGGCTTTGGTCAGACGGGGCCTTATGCGGCGCGTGCTGGCTATGACTTCATGATCCAGGGGCTGGGCGGGCTTATGAGTCTGACGGGCAGGCCCGAGGGTGATGACGGGGCTGGGCCGGTGAAGGTTGGCGTGGCCCTGACTGACATTCTTACGGGGCTTTACTCGACCGTAGCGATACTGGCGGCGCTGGCTCATCGGGACCATGACGGTGGCGGGCAGCATATTGATATGGCGTTACTGGATGTGCAGGTGGCTTGCCTGGCTAACCAGGCGATGAATTACCTGACAACAGGGGAGGCGCCTAAGCGCTTGGGCAATGCTCACCCGAATATTGTGCCTTATCAGGACTTTCCCACGGCCGATGGTGACTTCATCCTGACGGTGGGTAATGACGGACAGTTTCGTAAGTTTGCTGAGGTGGCTGGGCAGTCTCAGTGGGCGGATGATCCGCGTTTCTCTACTAATAAGGTGCGAGTGGCCAATCGCGCAGAGCTGATTCCGTTGATTCGCCAAGCTACGGTGTTTAAGACGACGGCTGAGTGGGTGTCACAGTTGGGGCGGGTCGGTGTGCCTTGCGGGCCTATTAATGACCTGGCTCAAGTGTTTGCCGATCCACAGGTCAAAGCGCGCGGGTTGGCGATGGCGTTGCCCCATGCGCTGGCGGGGATGGTGCCTCAGGTTGCCAGTCCGATACGGTTGTCCAAGACCCCTGTGGAGTACCGGAGTGCGCCTCCTCTATTAGGGGAGCATACGGCGAAAGTGCTGCAGGATGTGCTGGGATTGGGTGTGGCCAACGTGGCTGCCCTGAGGGGGCTGGGTGTTATCTGAGTCTTCCCCTTTATATAGAGGGCGTTATCGTGGCCTTTTTGGTGGTTTTTTGATCAATCCTAACTAATTGATATAAAAAGCAAAATTAAGGGTTGACGGCAGATTCTGGAAGTCTATAATTCGCCCCACTTCCGGCGCAGTCGAAACGGAAAACTCCTTGGTAAACAAAGAGTTATGCGAAATTCGACAGCGAGTTGCTTTAGTTCATCGAAGCCCAGAAGGAGTTGGTAGAGCAGTGTTGTTTGGCTCTATTAACGTTTCGATCCTCTCGGTCGAAAGCGGGGAAAAAGAGGTGTTGACAGCAGCGTGTAACGCTGTAGAATTCGCCTCCCGCTAACGAGAGATCGGAAGCGCAAGTGGTTGAAGTTGTTGAAGAATTCTTCGAAAACTTCTTAAAATAATCACTTGACAGCAAATGAGGCTGCTGTAGAATGCGCGCCTCGGTTGAGACGAAAGATCTTAACCAACCGCTCTTTAACAACTGAATCAAGCAATTCGTGTGGGTGCTTGTGGAGTCAGAC
>NZ_CAXAOJ010000015.1:0-150875 GCF_963970945.1 Pseudomonas sp. RA_5y_Pfl1_P24
GTAGAGGTAGACTTTTTCAACTTTGGCGTCGGGGCGCATCATAACTGCGGGCTCCTGATGGGAATCGGGAGCACAGCATCAGGCTTCAACGGGCAGTTTTGAATGTGTACATGGTGGATCGCTTACGGCCGAAGTTGCAGCATTGGCTGAGTACGATCCAGCGCCTGGATCTGGGTTTTCTCGTCAACTGAGAGCACCATGGCGTTGTCCGGAGGGCTCAGATAGAGCCCGACCACATCAATGACCTTTTCGGCGAAGTGCGGGTCATTGCTGATCTTGAATGTCTTCAGTCGGTGCGGTTTGAGATCGGACGCCGCCCAGATTTGTCGAACTTGCCAGGTGGTAACGCGCGCGTATTTGGCCATCAACCGAACGCTCCAATGCGTTGCCTCCTTGGGAACCCGCTGAGATGTCAGGGTCAGGATTTCTTTGACTTTCTCAGCGCCCAGTTTCAGGGGCTGACCGCTACGCGGCAGGTCGCTCAGCCCCTCGACTCCCGACTCAAGGTAGCGTTTTCGCCACTTGAACACCGTCGGTGAAGTGATCTGTAGCTGCCCACAGATGGCCATGGGCGTCACCCCTTCAGCGAGCAAAAGGAGTATCCGCGCCCGCTGGCCGAGGCTTTGCTCCAGCGTACTCATGCGCAACCAACCTTGAAGCGTAATGACGTCGGCGGGTTGCAGTGCAAAAGGAGCAATTGGTCGAGGCATGCGTGGAACCATCTCGAGGCGAGGGGCACACAGTATATCTTTACACGTTAGAAAATGAACTAACCGCTCACGACACTAATGATACCGTGTACCGCAAGTGGGTACTCGTCAGGCATTAAAAAGCCGGCTTGTGGCCGGCTTCTCTGTGACTGCCTCAGCTTGTTTTTGACAAACCTCAGCAGCCTTCAAATCGCTCAGCCCACATTGCGTCAGGCTGAATAGTAGGGGCATCCGCGGGAACTCCTCCGCATCGCCGAGCAGGGTGGATAGCGCAAAGCCACCCCCTGCCAAATGTGCGGCGCATGATACCCACATTCATTTCAAATGCCCACCTCCGGCTCCGATTTAGAGCCTTCCCAGCCCAACAGGTGTTCATCCAGCGGCACTGGGGGCCGGCGGTTGTTCAGGGTGGACCACCAGAACACCCACCCCAGAATCTGGAAGTTCTGTTCAAAGCGTTGCTCGTGCGTGAGGTATTCGTCCGGGTGTTCACTGGCATTGTGGCTACGCATGCGCAAACCACCGCCAGGTCGGTTGTAGAGGTATTTGATGCGCAGCATGCCGTCGTGTTCAACGGCGTAGATTTCGCCGTCGATGAGTTGCGTGCGGCCTCGGTCGATGGCGAGGGTGGCGCCTTGTTGGATGATGTCGATCATGCTGTTGTCGACCATGTAGGCACCCAGGGCGCGGTCGGGGTTTACGGTGAGGGTTTGGAGGGTGTGCAGGGAGACGCGGATGCGTTCGGTGGAGGTGAATGAGGGGTGGAGGTCGATCTCCACGTCGATTTTTTCTGGAGGGCAGGCGGGGCCTGTGAGGTATTTGCCGCTTCCTTCGCGGGTCGAGGGCAGTCCTTTTCGGGTGTCCGGGCCTTCCAGCAGGAAGTTGGCCGGTGGGTGTTTGGGGCCCTCGCCGGTGCGCAACCAACGGCTGGAGATGCACAGTAGTTCTGCGATCTCGTTGAGCCGGCCCATGGGTACACCGCGCTTGAACCAGTTGTTCACGTGTTGAGGCGTGACACCACGGTTCTTGGCGAAGTCGGAGGCGGAAAGATGAACTTCCCGCAGTAGCGCTTTTAAACGATCACCTGATGTATTCATAAACGCAGAGTTTACTGGCGGGATTTACAGATCAAATAAACCATGCGTTGAGTTGCGCCTGTAGGTTTTTGCTTAGTTGTAGCTCAATACTTCGGATTCGCTCGCTAGTTAAACATTACTTATAAAGAGTTGAACTTGTCGTTTAATTTTTCCCACAAAAAAAGCCCCGAATGATCGGGGCTTTTTCAATTGCCGAGGCAATGAGGAGCAGGTATCAGCCTTTGTAGGCCGCGACCGACTTCATGATTTCGGCACGAGCGGCTTCTGCGTCGCCCCAACCGTCGATCTTCACCCATTTGCCTTTTTCGAGGTCTTTGTAGTTCTCGAAGAAGTGTTTGATCTGCTCCAGCAACAGGGGCGGCAGGTCGGTGTATTCCTTCACGTCCACGTACAGCTGGGACAGCTTGTCGTGTGGCACTGCGATTACTTTGGCGTCGCCGCCGCCGTCGTCGGTCATGTTCAGGATGCCGACTGGGCGTGCGCGGATAACCGAGCCTGGGGTAACCGGGTAAGGGGTTACAACCAGCACGTCGAGGGGGTCACCGTCGTCAGCCAGGGTGTTCGGGATGAAACCGTAGTTGGCCGGGTAGAACATCGGGGTGGCCATGAAACGGTCAACGAACAGGCAGTCGCTGTCTTTGTCGATTTCGTATTTGATCGGCGCGTGGTTGGCCGGAATCTCGATGGCGACGTAGATGTCGTTCGGCAGGTCTTTGCCAGCCGGAATCTTGCTGTAGCTCATTGGGCGTTGCCCCCGTTAATTGGCCAAGAAACTTGGCCGGATTGGCCTAAAAGTGGCGGCGATTATAGGCACATTCTGACGCTGATGCCATGCACCAGACGTCGTACGGTCATTCGCCTTGTGGCTGATAACGTGGGTCGCTGGCCTGCAGTTCGGTGAGGCGGGCCAAGGGATCCTGGCGATAAAAGCGGCTGAGTTGCGCGTACACCTGTGGATAACTGTTCACCAGCAAATCCGGGGCGCTGAAAAAATATTCGCTGGTGACGGCAAAGAATTCCGCCGGGTTTTCGGCGGCGTAGGGGTCGATCTCGGTGTCGGCGTCCGGGTTGGCGTCTAGCTGGCGATTGAGGTCGTCGTAGGCGCTTTGCATCACGCTGGCCCAATCCTGCACGCGCATGTCGTGGTGCAGCGGTGGCAGGCCGTTTGCGTCGCCGTTGAGCATGTCGAGCTTGTGCGCCAGTTCGTGGATCACCAGGTTGTAGCCTTCCCAGTGGCCGCTGGCGAGTACGCCGGGCCAGGCGAGGATGATCGGGCCTTGTTGCCAGGCTTCGCCGCTGTGTTCGCCGTCCCATTCGTGTTCGATGCCGCTGCTGTCGCGATGGCGCTGGGGGCTGATGAAGTCGTCGGGGTACAGCACGATTTCGTGGAAGCCTTGGTACCAATCGAGGTCGCCGAGGTTCATCAGCGGCAGTTGCGCCTGAGCGGCGAGCAGCAGGCGTTGTTCCTGGTGCAGTTCGACGCCGGGCAGGGCGGTGAGGTGTTTTTCGGCGAGGAACACCACGCAGGCTTCGCGCAGCCACTGGTCCTGCTCCGCAGCGATGCCGTCGAGGAAGGTCAGGTGCTGGCGCACCCGCTGCCAGGTCTCCTCGGCAATCGGGTGCCTGGCCAGCAAGCGCTGGCGACGCCAGGCGCTGAGGGACCACATCGTCGCTTACTGCGACTTGGCTTCGGAGGAGGAGCGGCCAAAACGGCTGCGCAATACACCAATGATCATCGGCACCAGCGACAGCAGGATGATAAACACCACCAGCAGCGACAGGTTTTTCTTGATGAACGGCACGTTGCCAAAGAAGTAGCCCAAGGTGACCAAGCCGCCCACCCAGAGGATGGTGCCCAGCAGGCTGAAACCAAAGAACCGTGCGTAGGGCATTTTCGCGATGCCGGCGACGAACGGCGCGAAGGTGCGCAGGATTGGCAGGAAGCGCGCCAGGGTCACGGTTTTGCCGCCGTGCTTGTCATAGAAATCATGGGTTTTTTGCAGGTAATCGCGACGGAAGATTTTCGAGTTGGGGTTGTTGAACAAGCGTTCGCCCACCGTTCGCCCGATGACGTAATTGGTACTGTCGCCAAGAATCGCCGCCAGCATCAACAGGCCGCCCAGCAAGACCGGGTCCATGCCACCACCAGCGGCCACGGCACCGGCGATAAACAGCAACGAATCACCGGGCAGGAACGGCATGACCACCAGGCCGGTTTCGCAAAAAATGACCAGAAACAGAATGGCGTAGATCCACGGACCGTAATTGGTTACCAGCAGGTCGAGGTAAACATCGAGATGCAAGATAAGGTCGAGCGGGTTGAAATCCATGGATGGCACCTGTGTGAATGGCCCGGCTCTGCAGGCCTGTGCGGAAGCTCGGGTAATAAGGCTACAAGTGTATGCCGCATTTCTTACAACCCTGAAAGGTGCGCATTATACGGATAGAGTGGTGAAAAGCGTGTTGGTTTTGTAGCGGGGGATGTCGCGCAAATGCTGGGCTACGGTCTGAATGTTATCGAATGTCCAATTGTGGGAGCAGAGCTTGTGTGGGAGCTGGCTTGCCTGCGATAGCGGAGTGTCAGCCAATGCATGGCCAACTGGCCCGCCGCTATCGCAGGCAAGCCAGCTCCCACATTAGGTCTGTGGTGTTTGGTTAATCTTCACTGATCGGCAGCGTGTAGTTCTTGAATTCAGTGTCCTCACGGAACCCGATCGACTCATAGGTCTTCTGAGCCACTTCATTGTCACTGCTGGTCGACACCCGCATCCGCACCGCATATGTCTCCTTGGCCATCTTCTTCGCCGTGCGCATCAGGTTATCCGCCACCAACTGGCGACGCGCGTCTTCCGCCACGTAGATGTCATTAAGAATCCACACCCGCTTCAGCGACAGCGACGAATAGCTGGGGTACAGCTGGCAAAATCCAAGCAGCTTTTTATCGTCATCGTCCGCCAGGGCCAGGTAAATCACCGACTCCTTGCGGCGCAGGCGTTTTTCCAGAAAGGCCCGTGAGGAGTCCGGGAAGGGCAAGGCGCCATAAAACTCGCGGTACTTGACGAACAACGGGGTCAACAGGTCCAGGTGTTCCAGGGTCGCTTGAGTAATCCGCATGCCAGGCCTCAACTTCCAGATTGGGTATGACCACGCAAGCGGCCGTGACTCGATGCTGCCTAATGGCGTGAAAAAGCGCAATCGCCCATCAATCAGTCATCCGGTGAACTGAGCAGGAAATTGCCTTTCATCAGGTCCGGATCGTCGGATTCGATTGTCTGAACCTGCGCTTCGTCCTTGAGATTGACCCCCGACAACTGCCGACGACACGCCTCTCGCATCAGATACAGCAGGCGATGGGCCGCCATGCCGTAACTCAGTCCTTCCAGGCGTACGTTGGAGATGCAATTGCGATAGGCGTCAGTAAGGCCCACTTTGGGGTTGTAGGTGAAATACAGCCCCAGGCTGTCCGGCGAGCTGAGCCCTGGCCGTTCGCCAATCAGGATCACCACCATCCTGGCACCGAGCAATTGCCCGATTTCATCCGCCACCGCCACGCGGCCTTGCTCCACCAAAATGACGGGCGACAAAGACCAGCCTTCAGCGTGGGTTTGTTCCTCCATGCGTGCAAGAAACGCCAGGGTGTGTTTATGCACCGCCAGCGCCGATAAACCATCGGCTACCACCACCGCCAGGTCCACACCGCCGGGATTGGCCGAGGCATGGTCGCGCAGTGCCTGGGCCGACTCATCACTGAGGCGCCGCCCTAAATCCGGGCGTTGCAGGTAGCTGTGCCGGTCGGCAGCAGCGCTGTGCAGTAACAAACTATCGCGTCCGCGTTCTGCCAGTTGACTGCTCAGGCCCGCGTGGTCGAAGGGCAGGTGCACCGCGTCCCGCGCCTGGGCGTGAGCATATTGGAAGTCCAATTGCGCGCTGGTGGGGATGCTGGTGCCGGTTCGGCCCAGGGCAATACGCGCCGGCGTCAGGCGGCGCAGTTCCAGCCATGGGTTGTCAGGCAGGTCTAGTTGCACGGGCGGCTCCTTCATCCCAGTTGCGCCAAGGCTTGGCGAAACGCCGGTGGCAAGCTGTTGCCGAAGCGCACCTTGCCGTCGGCTTGCGTGAAGATGCCCATCTTCGCCAGCCACTGTTCAAACTCCGGCGCCGGTTTTAACCCCAGGGTCTGGCGGGCGTACAAGGCGTCGTGGAACGAGGTGGTCTGGTAGTTGAGCATGATGTCGTCGGAACCGGGGATGCCCATGATGAAGTTGATCCCGGCCACGCCCAGCAGGGTCAGCAGGGTGTCCATGTCATCCTGGTCGGCTTCGGCGTGGTTGGTGTAGCAGATATCACAACCCATCGGCACGCCCAGCAGCTTGCCGCAGAAGTGGTCTTCCAGGCCCGCGCGAATGATTTGCTTGCCGTTGTACAGGTACTCGGGGCCGATAAAACCGACCACGGTGTTCACCAGGAACGGCTTGAAGTGCCGCGCCACTGCATAGGCGCGGGTTTCGCAGGTTTGCTGGTCGACGCCAAAGTGCGCGTTGGCCGACAAGGCACTGCCCTGGCCAGTTTCGAAATACATCAGGTTCTGGCCCAGCGTGCCGCGATTGAGGCTCAAACCCGCGTCGTAACCTTCCTGCAGCACACTCAAGCTGATGCCGAAACTGGCGTTGGCGGCCTCGGTGCCGGCAATCGACTGAAACACCAGGTCGAGCGGCACGCCACGGTTGATCGCTTCGATGGAGGTGGTGACGTGGGTCAGCACGCAGGCCTGGGTCGGGATCTCATAGCGCTGGATAATCGCGTCGAGCATTTCCAGCATGGCGCAGATCGAGGCGATACTGTCGGTGGCCGGGTTGATCCCGATCATGGCGTCGCCGTTGCCGTAGAGCAGGCCATCAAGGATGCTCGCCGCGATACCTGCTGGTTCGTCCGTCGGATGGTTGGGTTGCAGCCGTGTGGATAGCCGCCCGCGCAGGCCCATGGTGCCGCGAAACTGCGTGACCACGCGGATCTTCTGCGCCACCAGCACCAGGTCCTGCACGCGCATGATCTTGGACACGGCGGCCGCCATTTCCGGTGTCAGCCCTGGCGCCAATGCGCGTAGGGATTGTTCATCGGCGGCGTCGCTGAGCAGCCAGTCGCGCAGGCCGCCGACGGTCAGGTGGCTGACCGCCGTAAACGCCTGTTTATCGTGGGTGTCAATAATCAGTCGGGTGACTTCGTCGCTTTCATACGGAATCAGCACTTCTTCCAGGAAGTGTTTCAGCGGGATATTCGCCAACGCCATCTGCGCGGCCACCCGTTCGCCGTCGTTCTGTGCAGCGACGCCGGCGAGAAAGTCCCCGGAACGTGCGGGACTGGCCTTGGCCATCACGTCCTTGAGGCTGTCGAAGCGGTAGGTTTGTGCACCTACCGCGTGGGAAAAGCTTGCCATACAGTGTCTCCTTGACGACGCGGGCTGCTGCCCGCGTCGAGGTTTACGGCATTTAGTGCAAGGCGGCCTCTGCGGCCTGGATCGCCGCGAATTCCTCTTCGGGCGTGCCTGCTACCAAGTGATGCCGGCTGTAGAAAGCAAAGTAAGCAATTAATACTCCATAGATGATCGCGGCGCCAATCACCACCCGTGGATCCACCAGAAAGCCCGCCACCACGGCCACGCAGGCCAGTACCAGTGCAACGCCTGACGTGAAGATGCCACCCGGCGTGCGGTACGGACGGTCCATTTTGGGGCGACGGATGCGCAGGGTGATGTGCGCGGCCATCATCAGCACGTAGGAAATCGTCGCGCCAAACACCGCCACCAGGATGAGCAAATCCCCCTGGCCGGTCAGCGACAAGCCAAAACCGATGATGCCAGGGATCACCAGTGCCAGCACCGGCGCCTTGCTTTTGTTGGTCTGGGACAGTTTGCGTGGCAGGTAACCAGCGCGGGACAAGGCGAAGATCTGCCGCGAATAGGCATAGATGATCGAGAAAAAGCTCGCGATCAGACCAGCCAGGCCAACCAGGTTGACGAAGCCGCCCATCCACGTGGAGCCGCCGTAGGCCAAGGCCAGCGCTTCAACCAGCGGGTTGCCGGACTTGATCAGCGCGTAAGTGCCGGCGCCGCCCGGTGCGATCACCAGGATCAGCAGGGCAAAACTGGTCAGCACCACAATGGCGCCGATCAGGCCGCGCGGCAGGTCGCGTTTCGGGTTTTTGGTTTCTTCGGCGGCCAGCGGCACGCCCTCGACCGCGAGGAAAAACCAGATGGCATAGGGAATTGCCGCCCACACACCCACATAGCCGAATGGCAGGAAGGTGCTGGCGCCTTTGGCTTCGGTTACCGGGACATCCAGCAGGTTGGCGACGTTGAAGTGCGGCACCATGGCCACCAGAAACACGCCCAGGGCAATCGCGGCGACGGCAGTAATCACAAACATCAGCTTCAGGGCTTCACCGACACCAAAGATGTGGATGCCGATAAAGATGATGTAGAACGCCAGGTAAATCATCCAGCCGCCGATGCCGAATAGCGACTCGCAATACGCGCCGATAAATACCGCAATGGCGGCGGGGGCGATGGCGTATTCGATCAGGATCGCGGTGCCCGTGAGGAACCCGCCCCAAGGGCCAAAGGCGCTGCGGGCAAAGCCGTAGCCACCGCCGGCGGTAGGGATCATCGAAGACAGTTCGGCCAGGGAAAAGCACATGCACAGGTACATGGTGGCCATCAGCAAGGTGGCCAGGAACATCCCGCCCCAGCCACCCTGGGCCAGGCCGAAGTTCCAGCCGGCGTAGTCGCCGGAGATGACATAGGCAACGCCGAGGCCGACCAGCAGCACCCAGCCGGCGGCGCCTTTTTTAAGTTCGCGTTGTTGGAAGTAGTCGGTGCCGACTTTTTCGAAGTCGACGGAGGATCCAGTGGGTTCGCTAGGCATAAGAAGTACCTTTCGTTGTTATTGTTTTTAACCCGGCCTCTTTGTGCCGAATGAGGTAGCCGCTACTTGCGAAGTTCAAGTTGAGAGCTGGCAAGCCAGCTCCCACACTTGATCGCATTTCAAGTTGAGAGCGGGTTGCCTGCTAGAAGGCTAAGTTAGAAGAAGCCAAGTGGATTAATGTCGTAACTCACCAGCAGGTTTTTAGTCTGCTGATAATGATCCAACATCATCTTGTGCGTCTCACGCCCCACGCCGGACTTCTTGTAACCGCCGAACGCCGCATGCGCCGGGTACAAGTGGTAGCAGTTGGTCCACACGCGGCCCGCCTTGATCGCGCGGCCCATGCGGTAGGCGCGGTTGATGTCGCGGGTCCACACGCCGGCACCCAGGCCGAACTCGGTGTCGTTGGCAATCGCCAGGGCTTCGGCTTCGTCCTTGAAGGTGGTGATGCTCACCACCGGCCCGAAGATTTCTTCCTGGAACACACGCATTTCGTTGGTGCCCTTGAGCAGGGTCGGCTGGATGTAATAACCGCCAGCCATATCACCTTCGAGCTTCTCGACTTTGCCGCCCGTCAGCAGTTGCGCGCCTTCGCCCTTGGCGATTTCCAGGTAGGACAGGATCTTGTCGAACTGCTGCTCGGACGCCTGGGCGCCGACCATGGTGTCAGTGTCGAGCGGGTCGCCGCGTTTGATCTGCTCGACTTTCTTCATGACCACTTTCATGAAGTCGTCGTAGATCGACTCTTCCACCAGCGCGCGGGCTGGGCAGGTGCACACTTCGCCCTGGTTGAAGAACGCCAGCACCAGGCCTTCAGCGGCCTTTTCAATAAAGGAAGGCTCGGCTTTCATGATGTCGGCAAAGAAGATGTTCGGCGACTTGCCGCCCAGCTCAACAGTCGACGGAATGATATTCTCCGCAGCGCATTTCATGATGTGCGAGCCCACAGGCGTAGAGCCAGTGAAGGCAATCTTGGCAATGCGTTTGCTGGTGGCCAGGGCTTCACCGGCTTCTTTACCGAAACCGTGCACCACGTTCAGCACGCCCGGTGGCAGCAGGTCGCCGATCAATTCCATCAGCACGCTGATGCCCAGCGGGGTTTGCTCGGCAGGCTTGAGCACCACGCAGTTGCCGGCGGCCAGGGCCGGGGCGAGTTTCCACGCGGCCATCAGCAGCGGGAAGTTCCACGGGATGATCTGGCCGACCACGCCCAGCGGCTCATGGAAGTGGTAGGACGCCGTGTGTTCGTTGATCTCGGCGCTGGAGCCTTCCTGGGCGCGGATGCAGCCGGCGAAGTAACGGAAGTGGTCGGCGGCCAGCGGGATGTCGGCGTTCAGGGTTTCACGCACGGCCTTGCCGTTGTCCCAGGTTTCGGTGATGGCCAGCAGTTCGAGGTTCTGTTCGATGCGGTCGGCGATTTTCAGCAGGACCAGCGAGCGGTCTTGGGCCGAGGTCTTGCCCCAGGCGTCGGCGGCAGCGTGGGCGGCGTCCAGTGCTTTATCGATGTCTTTGGCAGTGGAGCGCGGGAATTCGGCGATAGGCTTGCCGTTGACCGGCGAGATGTTGGTGAAATAGTTGCCGTCGACCGGCGCAACAAATTCGCCACCGATGTAGTTGCCGTACTTGGCCTTGAACGAAACGACGGCGCCTTCAGTACCGGGGTGTGCATAACGCATGGTGGGTATCTCCTGGCTTTTATGTTTATTCGGAGTGCAGCGCAGCAAGCGCGTAATAAAGCGTAGAGCAAAGGTTGGGCCACCGCTTTGTACGCCAGGTAAATCAAGGGGTTGTGCATTATTGCAAGGCGTTGCTGTGGCAGGGCTGATACAGGTCATGTGACAGTTTGTGCCACAAGCGGTACAGACTGTGACCGGTGGGTCGGCCCGGGATTGCAATGCCTGGGTGGCTGGGGGATGCTGGGCGTTCTCACGCAGGGAGAATAATAAGAAATGCAAAACGATCAATTCAGTCGCCATGCCCAACAGGTTCTGACCGTGGCGCATGGCCGCGACCCGTCCAGCGATCCTTCCATCGCTCGCTCCTGGCTGCGTTGCCTGGAGGACTACCACCTTGACCCTGCGCAAACCATTGCACCTACTGTGCTTGAACATGGTCGCTTGCTGGAAAGTCGCGAGCGCCTGCAGCAGGTGCTGCACATCGCCGGCAGCGAGATGAACAGCCTGCATCAGCAACTCTCCGGTGCCGGGCATGCGGTGTTATTGACTGACGCGCGCGGGGTGATCCTCAACTGCGTCACTGCGCCGTCCGAGCGCAAGATCTTCGAGCGCGCCGGGCTCTGGCTGGGCGCTGATTGGAGCGAAGCCTGCGAAGGCACCAACGGCATCGGCACCTGCCTGGTTGAGCGCCAGTCCCTGACCATTCATCGCGATGAGCATTTTCGTGGCCGTCACACGGGCCTGACCTGTTCGGCGAGCCCGGTGTTCGACCCCCACGGCGACCTGCTGGCCGTGCTGGATGTGTCGTCGGCGCGGGAAGCAGTGTCGCGCCAGAGCCAGTTCCACACCATGGCACTGGTGAACCTGTCGGCGAAGATGATCGAGAGTTGCTACTTCCTGCGTCACTTTGAACACCACTGGCTGCTGCGCTTCCACTTGCAGGCGGAGTCGGTAGGGTTGTTCAGCGAAGGCCTGCTGGCGTTCGATGGCGAGGGGCGGATTTGTGCGGTCAACCAGAGTGCACTGAACCTGTTGGGGCAACTGCGTGGCCATTTGCTTGGGCAGCCGGTGGAGGCGTTTTTCGAGTGCTCCCTGGATCAGTTGCTCGGTCGCGCCAGCGCGAATGCCACCGCCAGTTGGCCGTTGCGTACCCGTGATGGTCGGCATTTGTTCGCGGCGTTGCGTGGCCAGGCGCGCAGCGCGCCGGCGCCCGTTGCCAAACCTGTTGTGCTGGCGCGCCCGCACCTGCCCGGTATCTGCCTGGGCGACCCGGTGCTGCAACTGGGTTTCAGCAAGGCGCTGCGTGTGTTCGAGCGCGATGTGCCGTTACTGATCAATGGCGAAACCGGCTCCGGCAAAGAGGCCTTCGCCAAGGCTGTGCACCTGGCCAGCCAGCGTGCCGACAAGGCGTTTGTTGCGCTCAACTGCGCGGCGATTCCGGAGAGCCTGATTGAAAGCGAGCTGTTCGGCTATCGCGGCGGCAGCTTTACCGGCGCGCGCAAAGAGGGCATGCAAGGCAAGCTGCAGCAAGCCGACGGGGGCACGTTGTTCCTGGATGAAATCGGCGATATGCCTCTGGCGCTGCAAACCCGTCTATTAAGGGTGCTGGAGGATCGGCTGGTGGTGCCGCTCGGCGGTGAGCCCCAGGCGGTGAACGTCAGAATTATCAGCGCAACCCACCGCAATCTCCTGGAACGTGTGCAAGAAGGCAGTTTTCGCGAGGACTTGTACTACCGGCTCAATGGCCTGGAAGTTGGGTTGCCGCCTTTGCGCGAGCGCAGTGACAAATCCCAGTTGCTCGAATTTCTGCTGGCACAGGAAGCCAACGGTGAGTCCGTATCGCTCGACCCGGCGGCGCGTGGGGCGCTGCTGGCATTCGCCTGGCCGGGAAACGTGCGCCAACTGCGCACGGTATTGCGCACGCTGGTGGCGTTGTGCGACGAGGGGCGTGTCGGCCTTGAGGACTTGCCCGCGCAGATTCGCCAGGCCCGTCCCGTGGCAGCTGCGCAGGCCAAGCTTGTGGAATCGCCACTGGAAGACGCCGAACGCCTCGCACTGCTCACGGCGTTGCAGCAACAGCGCTGGCACATGACGCACACGGCAGAGCAGTTGGGCGTGAGCCGCAACACGCTGTATAGAAAGCTGCGCCGGCACGGCATCGCGCGTCACACCCTCAGCTAAAAGGTGCGATTTTCGCCCCCCTGCGCTAACCTGCCTCGATGTTTTACGAGGTCGACTATGCACATTCATATTCTCGGTATTTGCGGCACGTTCATGGGCTCGATGGCAGTACTGGCCAAAGAGCTGGGCCATCACGTGACAGGCTCCGATGCCAACGTTTACCCACCCATGAGCACGCAACTCGAGGCCCAGGGCATCGAGCTGACTCAAGGCTACGACCCGTCGCAATTCGACCCGGTCCCGGACCTGGTGGTGATCGGCAACGCGATGTCCCGTGGCAACCCGGCGGTCGAATACGTACTCAATAAAGGTTTGCCCTATGTGTCTGGTCCGCAATGGCTGGCGGACCATGTGCTGCAAGGCCGTTGGGTGCTCGCGGTTGCCGGCACCCACGGCAAAACCACCACCAGTAGCATGCTGGCCTGGGTGCTGGAGCATGCGGGCATGAGCCCGGGGTTCCTGATCGGCGGCGTGCCGCAGAACTTCTCGGTGTCGGCGCGCCTGGGCGATACGCCGTTCTTCGTGATCGAGGCCGATGAATACGACAGTGCGTTCTTCGACAAACGCTCCAAGTTCGTTCACTACCGCCCGCGCACGGCGATCCTGAATAACCTGGAGTTCGATCACGCTGACATCTTTCCTGATCTGCCGGCCATCGAGCGTCAGTTCCACCATTTGGTGCGCACCATTCCGAGCGAAGGCCTAGTGATCCACCCAACCACCGAGCCGGCGCTGCAGCGTGTGATCGAGATGGGCTGCTGGACCCCGGTGCAAACCACCGGCGCGGGCGGGCAGTGGCAGGTCAAGCTGCTCAGCGAAGACGGTTCCCGATTTGAAGTGCTGTTCGAAGGCGAACCCCAGGGCATTGTCGATTGGGACATGACCGGCCAGCACAACGTCGCCAACGCCTTGGTTACCCTCGCTGCCGCGCGGCATGTGGGCGTGGTGCCTTCCATGGGCATTGCCGCGTTGGGTGCTTTCAAAAGCGTGAAGCGCCGTATGGAAAAAGTCGCCGACGTGAATGGGATTACCATCTACGACGACTTTGCCCACCACCCAACGGCCATTGCTACTACCTTGGACGGTCTGCGCAAGCGTGTCGGTGATGCGCCGATCATTGCGATTATCGAGCCGCGTTCCAACTCCATGAAGCTTGGCGCGCACCGCGATGGCCTGCCGGAAAGCGTCAACGACGCCGACGAGGCCGTCTGGTACGCGCCGGCCAACCTTGGCTGGGACCTGCCGGCGATTGCCGCGCTGTGCACGGTGCCCTCAACCGTGTGTGACTCCATCGAAGGCATCATTGAGCACGTCAAGCAACAGGCCAAGCCGGGCACGCATGTGGTGGTCATGAGCAACGGCGGCTTCGGTGGCCTGCACGGCAAGCTGGCCGAGGCGCTGAAATGAGCGGCCCAGAGCGCGTCACCCTGGCGATGACCGGTGCGTCCGGCGCGCCCTATGGTTTGCGCCTGCTGGACTGTCTGGTGCGCGAAGACCGTGAGGTGCACTTCCTGATCTCCAAGGCCGCACAGTTGGTGCTGGCCACCGAGACCGACGTGGCGCTGCCGCCCAAGGTGCAGATGATGCAGGCCTTCCTCACTGAATACACCGGTGCGGCGGCGGGGCAGATCAAGGTTTACGGTAAAGAGGACTGGATGTCGCCCGTGGCCTCCGGCTCCGGTGCGCCGGCGGCCATGGTGGTGGTGCCGTGTTCCACGGGCACCTTGTCGGCAATTGCCACGGGTGCCTGCAACAACTTGATCGAACGCGCAGCAGACGTGACGTTGAAGGAGCGCCGGCAGTTGATCCTGGTGCCCCGTGAAGCGCCGTATTCGAGCATTCACCTGGAGCACATGCTCAAGTTGTCGAACATGGGCGTGACGATTTTGCCGGCCTCGCCCGGTTTTTATCACCAGCCGCAGACCATCGATGACTTGGTGGATTTTGTGGTGGCGCGGATTCTCAACCTGCTGAATATCCCTCAGGACATGCTGCCGCGTTGGGGCGAGCATCATTTGAGCAGTGATGAATAAGGCGCTGCTGATCGTACTGGCGTTGCATCTGACGGGCTGCGCCACTGCGCGCACGCTGGATGCGGCAAAGCCAGGCGCGCCGGTGGTGTATGCCGGTACGCGCCTGGATCTGTATGCGATGAATGGGGGGTGTTGCGCCAAGGACAGGTTTGGTGCCGAGGCGCCGAGCTATCCCGGTGTGGATCTGCCGGCGAGTGCGTTGCTCGATACGCTGTTGTTGCCGCTGTCGGTGTTGACGGTACTTGGGGTTGGCTTCAACGCTACCGGTGGTCTCTAACCCTATCTGGAGGGCAGCACAAAACTAATGTGGGAGCATCGAACCGCCGCTCCCACATTTGAATCTCTGCCAGATAGTTAAATCGGATTACTTGCCCAGCTTGCGCAACTCATCCGACTCCACCACCCGTACCCCATCCTGCTCTTCCAGGGCCAGGCGCCACATGGCGCGGGCCAGTTCGCACACTTCAATGCCGCGGTATTTCCCAGGAATCAATCGCGACAACGGCCCTGCCAACTGTTCGGCCAAGCGCGGCTCCAGCCTTTCCCCGAGTAACAGCGACGGTCGCACGATGGTCAGTTGTGGCCAATCCTGAGCCTTCAACGCTTCCTCCATTTCGCCTTTGACGCGGTTGTAGAAGATCGAGGACTTCGGGTCGGCGCCAATCGCGCTGACCACGATCAGGTGTCGCGCGCCCAGTTCCCGCGCACGTTTGGCGAAGGCCACGACCATGTCCAGGTCGACCGCGCGGAAGGCGTCTTCGGAGCCCGCCTGTTTGATGGTAGTGCCCAGGCAGCAAAAGGCGATATCCACCTGGCCGCTCAGTTGCGGCAGGAACACCGCCGGGTCGCCCACCGGGTTTTCCAGGTGCGGGTGTTCGGCCAGTGGCTTGCGGCTGGGTGCCAGCACGCGGGTCACGGTGGGTTCGTTGAGCAGGCGGTCGAGCAGGTGTTCGCCTGCGAGGCCGGAGGCGCCAGCGAGCAAGATATGCTGCGGAGTCAGGTACATGGTGTTTCCCCCTCGTTACACGTTACAGCTTAGTTGCCTTTGGCTTCCTTACTATTCATTGAGACGCTTTCGAGCGCCTTTCGTGCCTGCTGTTTGCGTAATAATTGCCAATGGGCGATGACGCCCTTGGGGGCCCAGATCTGCGGTTCGGAGGCTTCGAAGCTGTCCGCCTGCTCGCGCTCGGCCACATGCAGTTGCGCCAGCTTGAAGGCTTGCTGCAGGTCGTCGGTCTGGTTGAAGGCTTGGGCGAAGAGGGCGTCGCCGAAGTAGGTGAAGTCGGCTTCCTCGGAACAACCGAAGGACACACGGTCGGCCCGCGAGGCGGTCATGATCAGCGTGTGCTCATCTTTCAGTGCCGGGATGAAACCGCCGGAATAGCAGGCGGAAATCACCACGATCTTGTCGCGGTTCTTCAACGGCGCCATCACGGCGGCCAGTTCATCGGCAGGCAGGTCCGCCAGTTCCATGCGCGGTTGGTCCAGCACCAGTTCGTGTTCGTGGGTGCCGTGGCTGGTCATGTAAATAAACACCAAGTCTTCCGGCCCGGTGCGTTCGGCCAGGGTTTGCACGGCGCGACGCAGGCTTTCGCGGGTGGCCAGGGGGCGGTCGGCGATGTGGTCGCGGTGATTGACCAGGCGAATCTGCCCGCGCGCGCCGAAACGCGTTGCGAGCAGGTTGCTGACGTAATCGGCCTCGCGCAGGAACACGCTCTGTTTGCCGTCACCGGCCACGGCGAGGGTGTACAGCTCCACGGCGGGGGTGGAGGCGGGCACTTCGGCGAGGGCGGTATCCAGCAGGCGGCCCTGGGCCAGCACGCCGATTTCCAGTGGGTCGGGCAATAATTTGCCGTCGGCATCACGCACACGCAGGCCATTGACCCACGTGCCGGCCTGTACGGTGCCATCGGTGAGGACGAGGGTGCCTTTGCCTTGGTAGCTGTCGCTGTCGAAGCCGCCAATATAGAAGCTGCCGTCGGTGAGGTTCAGGCGGCCTTCACCGGTAAAGCGCCAATCGCTGAACTGACCCACGTAGTGGCTACCATCGACGCCAATCAACTCGCCTTTGCCGCTGAGCGCGCCTTCCTTGAACTGGCCGATCCACACGTCGCCGTCGGCGTTCTCATAGCGGCCTTTGCCGTTGAGCTGGTTCTGTTTGAACTGGCCGACATAGATGTCGCCGTCGGCGCTGTTGAACGTGCCGTTGCCTTCCAGTTGGCCATCGACGAAATGGCCGCTGAACTGGTTGCCACTGTCATCGTTGCGCTGGCCTTCGCCATTCGGCTTGCCGTGGGCGAACTGGCCCTGGTACTGGCTGCCGTCGGCCAGTTCCAGGCGGCCGAGGCCGGAATACTGGTCGTTCTTGAATTCACCGCGATAGGTCATCTGCCCCTCTTTGAGGGTGCCTTCGCCGTTGCGTCGCCCGTTCTTGAAACCGCCCACATAGTGACTGCCCGCCGTGGTCAGGCTGCCCTGGCCGTCGAACAGGCCCTGTTTGAACTGACCTTTATAGACTTCGCCATTGCTGCCATGCCATTCGCCCTGGCCGTGCCATTGACCTTTGTCGAACTGGCCGGCGTACCAGCTGCCATTGGGGTAGTCCACACGGCCCTGGCCTTGCAGCAAGCCATTGACCACATCGCCCCGGTAACGGCCGCCGTCGGGCAGGCGCGCATCGGGCGGCAACAGCGATTCGCCGTCTCCGCAAGCGGTGAGCAACAGGGCAAGGGCAAGGGGAGCGAGTGGGCGCATAGCGGGATCCGGGTAATTGAGCGCCGAGTATGCCGCAGCCGCGAGTTTCATACATAAATTTACATACACAGTGGTGAGGTTTTACCCCTCACCACAGGCAAGGCTTACACGAAGCAGAGTGACAGCGACTCGGCAATGTAGGCGGGTTTTTCCTGACCTTCGATTTCCAGGGTGGCGGTGGCCTTGAACAGCCATTGGCCAGGTTTTTTCTCGGTGACGTCGGTCAGGGTCACGTTCAGCCGCACCTTGGAATCAACCTTTACCGGCTGGATAAAGCGCACGCTGTCCAGGCCATAGTTGACGGCCATCTTCAGGCCTTCAGGCATGATCAGGATGTCTTCCATCAGCTTGGGCATCAGCGACAACGACAGGAAACCGTGTGCGATGGTGCTGCCGAACGGTGTTTGCGCGGCCTTGACCGGGTCGACGTGGATGAACTGATGATCGCCTGTGGCCTCTGCGAACAGGTTGATGCGCGCCTGGTCGATGGTGAGCCATTCGGAACGTCCCAGTTCCTTGCCGACATAATCGTTGAGCTGCGCTACGGGTATATAAGGCATTGCGTCTCTCCTTGGTTCATCGGTTTTTATCAGTAGACGAACTTCAATGTAGATCATCATGGGCAACAGGTCGGGTCAACCCACCATGCTTTTGGCGAATGCCTGAGCATACGGCGGGCATGCTTATAATGCCGACACGTTTTGAGGGGGAGAAAACGGATGCTGTTACGCGGTCTGACATGGCTGGTGCTGTTTCAATTGATCGGCACGGCACTCAATCATTTGCTGCTGCCGGTGCTGCCGGGGCCGATCATCGGCCTGTTGCTGATGCTGGGTTACCTGGTGTGGCGCGGCGAAGTCGGCGAACCCCTGAGCCTGGCGGCCAGCAGCCTGTTGCGTTACCTGCCGTTACTGTTGGTGCCGCCGGCGGTGGGGGTAATGGTGTACGCCAAGGACATTGCCGCTGATTTCTGGGCGATTGTCGGCGCGCTGGTGCTGTCGCTGGTGATCGCCATGGCGTTTGTCGGTGTGCTGATGCAACACATGGTCAAGCGCAAGGAGAAGGATCAATGAGCTTCGACTGGCAGGGCGCGTGGACGGCGGTGATTCATCACCCCTTGTTCGGCATTGGTATCACCCTCGGTGCCTATCAACTGGTGTTGGCAGGGTTCGAGAAGACCCGTTGGGTGTTCCTGCAACCGGTGCTGGTCTCCATGCTGTTGGTGATCGGCGTGTTGCTCTCCTGTGGCCTGAGCTACGCCGAATACCGCAAGAGCACCGAGATCATGGGCATCCTGCTCGGCCCGGCGACGGTGGCGCTGGCCGTGCCGCTGTATTTGAACCTGCGACGGATTCGCCAATTGTTCTGGCCGATTTTTACTACGCTGGTGGTAGGCGGGGTGTTGGCCACCGGCCTGTGTGTGCTGCTGGGCTGGTGGTTTGGCGCCGAGCACATGATGTTGATGACCATGGCGCCCAAGTCGGTGACCTCGCCGATTGCCATGCTGGTGGCCGAGCAGATCGGCGGCGTGGCAGCGTTGGCGGCGGTGTTTGTGCTGATCACCGGGGTGGTGGGGGCGATGGTCGGCCCGTCACTGCTTTCACGCTTGGGCGTGTACAGCCCCGAAGCGCGAGGCATGGCCCTGGGCATGACCGCCCACGCTGTCGGCACCTCGGTGGCCCTGCAGGAAAGCGAAGAGTGCGGTGCCTTTGCGGCGCTGGCCATGAGTCTGATGGGCGTAGCCACGGCGGTGCTCCTGCCGCTGGCTGTGTCAGTGATCGTTTAAATCGGGGTTAAGGAAACCTTTTATGAGTCTGGCGCTGTTCCCGCTAAATACCGTGCTGTTCCCTGGCTGCACCCTCGACCTGCAACTGTTCGAGGCGCGCTACCTGGACATGATCAGCCGCTGCATGAAAAAGGGCGAAAGCTTCGGCGTGGTGTGCATCCTCGACGGCAGGGAAGTGGGCATGGCCCCGGACGGCTACGCGCTGATCGGCTGTGAAGCGCTGATTCGCGACTTCAAACAACAGGACAACGGCCTGCTGGGGATTCGAGTCGAAGGCGGTCGCAGGTTCCGCGTGCGGGATGCGGGCGTGCAGAGTGACCAATTGCTGGTGGCCGACGTGCAATGGCTCGAAGAACTGCCTGACCAACCGCTGGAAGAAGAGGACGCCGACCTGCTGGCGCTGCTGCAGGCGTTGGCCGAGCACCCCTTGGTTGCTTCGCTGGACATGGATGCGCACGCCGACGGGCAGCAAGCCTTGGGCAATCAGTTGGCGTATCTGCTGCCCTTCACCGAGGCCGACAAGGTCGACCTGCTGCAACTCGACGACCCGCAGCAGCGCCTGGATGCGATCCAGATGCTGCTCGATGAATTGCAGGGGGAGCTGTTCACTTAATAGGCGTAGCGCAGCAGAGCATGCGGCGTGCCGGTGAATGCGATGAAGCTCAGCACCGTAATCAGCGCCGGCAACAACAGCCACCAGGTTTTTTGTGACATGGCGGGCAGCGGGCTTCGGTACTGGCTGATGCCCAGGCTGAACGCACACACCGTCATCGCCAGCAGTGTGCCGGCCAGGATGTCCGTGGGCCAATGGGCGCCGAGGTAGACCCGCGACATCGCGATAAATGCAGCCGGAATGCAGCCCAGCAGCATCCACGTCAGGCGCAGCCGTGTGGGTTGCCCGCGACCGGCCAGGATCGCCAGGGCCAGGAAAAACGCGAAAGCGCCGGACGCGTGGCCGCTGGGCATGCTGAAGCTGGTCAAAGGGTCTGTAAGGATTTCCGGCCGTCCGCGAGCGAA
Organism: Pseudomonas sp. RA_5y_Pfl1_P24; assembly: GCF_963970945.1. Lineage (NCBI taxonomy): Bacteria > Pseudomonadati > Pseudomonadota > Gammaproteobacteria > Pseudomonadales > Pseudomonadaceae > Pseudomonas > Pseudomonas sp. RA_5y_Pfl1_P24. The sequence continues at coordinate 20,172 of NZ_CAXAOJ010000015.1, forward strand.
AAACAGCTTGGTCCCGGTGTTGATCACCGCAGCGCCCGCCAGCGTTATGCCGACAAACACCGCATGGCGCCATTGGCGTGCCAATAGCAGCAGGCCGGTGAAGACGGCGCTGGCGAAAAACATCTTCTTGAATTCACCCAGTTGGGTGATGCGCACCATCACTTCATCCAACCAAGGGCTGCGATGTTCCTGCACCAGGGCGGTCAGGCCATGGTCGAAGTTGTCCAGAGCGTGGTAGCCGATAAACAGCGCGATCAACAGCACCAGGCTCGCGCAACCCATCCACAAGGTAGCGCGACGATGGCCGCGCAAGCTGCTGTTCACGCTCAGCCCGATCAGTACGGCCAGGCATCCTGCGACCACTGCGGCCTCGGGCCAGAACCCCTCGGGCAGAGGCAAGCGGAAGGCGGCGCCGGTCGCCCAGCCCGGCAGCAGATAGGCCACCGACCAGCCCGCTGCCGCCACGACGCTCACCACCGCAAAGCGCGGAAATGGCATGTCGCACATGCCCGCCACCATCGGCAGCATAGGGCGCAGCGGGCCGATGAAGCGTCCGACCAGGAGGCTGGCAATGCCGTACTTGTGGAAGTAGGTTTCAGCGCCGTTCATCCATTCAGGATGGTGACGCAAGCCGGGCAAGCGCCGGATGTTCTGGTGGAAATGTCGACCCAGAAAGTAGGAAGCCCCGTCACCGAGCAGACCGCCCAGAAAGCCCAGCAGCAAGGTTTCACTCAGGGGCAGTGCGCCGCTGCCGGCGAGTGCGGCAATAGCAAACAACAATACCGTGCCAGGCACGATCAACCCGGCGATGGCCAAGCACTCCACGCAGGCGACGATAAACACCGCCACCGCCAGCCATTCGGGGTTGAGGGTCAACCAGCCGGTAATGCTATCGAGCCATTGGCCCATACAATCCACTCCATTTATTCGGCCACTGCCTTGCAAATTCATATCCGGACTCGCCGCCCACATTGAATCTGCCGCGCTGCAGATATCAATTTTCAGCAGGAACAGCGGCCTCTACTAATCAAATCAAAAAATAATCGCGACCTTCGACCTGGCCCCGGCGCAGCGGGTTCCGTGTGCAATAAGGCGCATAGCCAGCATCCACAAAGCGGTACATCAAGTGTTCATCACGGCCGCTGGGAATGCCCAGGCGGGTGGTTTGGATGATCTGAGTCGGCGCCTGGCCCACATCCTCAACGTAGAGCAATTCCTGATCGAAGCGCTTGGCATCCCACATCGGCACCTTCAACCTCAAGGCTTTGCACAGCAACGTCTGGCCTGCGCACAGCTTTTGAGCGGCGCGAGGGCTGCCATCGGCATTTGGATTGTTCAACAGCATCTGCGCCAGGCTTTCGGGGCCGGACAACGCGTCGACCCACGGATACGCCGATTTGATCAACACGGCATTACCCGGCCCCTGAGCGCTGAAGTTCAGGGAATCGCCACCACGGGCGTAGTACATGTAGATATGACCGCCATCCAGAAACAAAGCCTTACGCTTTTCTGTGTAGCCCAATGAAGCGTGACTGCCTTTTTCGGCCACGTAATAGGCTTCGGTTTCAATAATTCGTGCAGAAAGCCAGGTTTCGCCGACGCGATGGCGGATGACTTTTCCGAGTAATGCTTGCGCAAGAGTTTGCGCATCGCGCTCGAAGAAGCTGTCGGGCAGGGCGCTGGCGGGGGGTAGGGGCGATGAGCTGGGCATGGCAGTCAGGGTAAATACGGCTAAATGTGACGGAATCATAACAACTCCCACCTTAATTACCGCTGAACCCCAGATTTTTACAGTTCATTTCGACCATCCGCCCCTCACCGCTGTCAGTCGGGCGGCGTCACAGCTATAATCTGCCGCTTTCCTCCATGCCAAGACTCCCTGACCATGACTGAGTCCGTTCTTGACTACATGACCCGCCTGGGTCGCGCTGCCCGTCAGGCCTCGCGGTTGATCGCCCGTGCGAGCACTGCGCAGAAGAACCGTGCCCTGTTGGCTGCCGCCGACGCTCTGGATGCTTCGCGCTCCGAGCTCGCCACTGCCAACGAACTGGACCTGGCCAACGGCCGCGCCAATGGCCTGGAGCCGGCCCTGCTGGACCGCCTGGCGCTGACCCCGGCACGTATCGACGACATGATCGAAGGTTTGCGTCAGGTGGCCAAGCTGCCTGACCCCATCGGCGAAATCCGCGACATGCGTTACCTGCCGTCCGGCATCCAGGTCGGCAAGATGCGCGTGCCGCTGGGCGTGATCGGCATCATTTATGAGTCGCGTCCGAACGTTACCATTGACGCCGCGAGCCTGTGCCTCAAGTCCGGCAACGCCACCATCCTGCGTGGCGGTTCCGAGGCGATCAATTCGAACCGCGCCATTGCAGCGTGTATTCAGCAGGGCCTGGCCGTGGCCGAGTTGCCCGCCGAAGTGGTGCAGGTGGTGGAAACCACCGACCGCGCCGCCGTAGGTGCGCTGATCACCATGCCGGAATTTGTCGACGTGATCGTGCCACGTGGCGGCAAGAGCCTGATCGAGCGCGTCAGCCGCGATGCCAAGGTGCCAGTCATCAAGCACTTGGACGGCGTGTGTCACGTATACATCGACATCGCTGCCGACATCGACAAGGCGATCCGCATCGCCGACAACGCCAAGACTCACCGCTACGCCCCCTGCAACACCATGGAAACCCTGCTGGTGCACGTCGGCATTGCCGATCGCGTGCTGCCGCCGCTGGCTGCCATCTACCGTGACAAGGGCGTGGAACTGCGCGGTTGTGAGCGTACCCGTGCGCTGCTTGGCGCGGACGTGATCGAGGCCACCGAACAAGACTGGTACACCGAGTACACGGCGCCGATCCTGTCGATCCGCATCGTCGACGACCTGGATGAGGCCATCGAGCACATCAACACCTATGGCTCCAAGCACACCGACGCCATTGTTTCCGAGCATTTCAGCGATGCCCGGCGTTTCCTCAACGAAGTGGATTCCGCTTCGGTGATCGTCAACGCCTCGACGCGTTTTGCCGATGGTTTCGAGTATGGCCTGGGGGCGGAGATCGGCATTTCCACCGACAAGCTCCACGCACGCGGCCCGGTTGGCCTGGAAGGCCTGACCAGCGAGAAGTACGTGGTGTTCGGCGACGGTCATGTGCGCACTTGATGGCTAAACGCATCGGGCTGCTCGGCGGTACCTTCGACCCCGTGCACATCGGCCACTTGCGCAGTGCCCTGGAAGTCGCGGATGCCCTTGCGCTGGACGAGCTGCGGGTGATGCCCAACGCTCGGCCTCCGCATCGCGATACGCCGCAGGTGTCGCCGCAGCAGCGCCTTGAAATGGTGCGCCTGGCCGTGGAAGGTATCTCGCCGCTGGTGGTGGACGACCATGAGCTCAAGCGCGATAAACCGTCCTACACTGTTGACACCCTGGAGCTGATGCGCGCCGAACTGGCCGCAGATGACCAGTTGTTTCTGCTTTTGGGCTGGGACGCATTTTGCGGCCTGCCCTCTTGGCATCGCTGGGAGGAACTCCTTCAGCATTGCCACATCCTGGTTTTGCAACGCCCGGATGCCGACAGCGAACCGCCGGATGCCTTGCGCAACCTGCTGGCCGCGCGGTCGGTAAGTGACCCCTTGGCCCTGACCGGGCCGAACGGGAATATTGCATTCGTCTGGCAGACCCCGCTTGCGGTGTCCGCCACCCAGATCCGTCAACTGCTGGCCAGCGGGAAGTCGGTACGTTTCCTGGTGCCTGACGCGGTCCTGGCCTACATCGATGCGCACGGGCTTTACCGTGCGTCGAACTGAAAAGGCGCGCTTGAGCGTACGCACAGTCGTACAGCGAGCGCCCGTACATACGAGCAAAACGAGTTTTATATGACGAACAAAGACGTAAGCAAAGTTAAGCGCAAAGGCACCTTCAAAAGCGCCCCGCTGCCGGTAGAAGCCCACGTTGGCCCTGAGCTGGCTGGCGAAGAGCTGGTAAAAGTCGCCGTAGCGGCCCTGGAAGACGTTAAGGCCCAGGACATCCAAGTGCTGGACGTGCGCGACAAGCAGAGCATCACCGACTACATGATCATCGCCACCGGTACCTCCAACCGCCAGATCGGCGCGATGCTGGACAAGGTTCGCGAAGCCGTCAAAGCCCAAGGCGTCAAGCCGCTGGGTGAAGAAGGCAAGGGCGACAGCGACTGGGTGCTGTTGGACATGGACGACGTGATCGTGCACATGATGACCTCCAACGCTCGCCAGTTCTACGACCTGGAGCGTCTGTGGAAAGGCGCCGAGCAGAGCCGTGCCGCCGATGGCAAGCACCACAGCCCGGAAGTGGGCCACGCGCACTTCGACAAGCTGAACAAAGACCAGGAATAAGGAACGGCTGTGCGCCTGCGTCTGATCGCTGTCGGTTCACGCATGCCCAAGTGGGTGGAAGAAGGCTGGCACGAGTATGCCAAGCGTCTGCCCGCTGAGCTGTCGCTTGAACTGGTGGAAATACCGCTGAATACCCGGGGCAAGAATGCCGATGTGGCGCGCTTTATCCGTCAGGAAGGCGAAGCCATGTTGGCCAAGGTCGGCCCCAACGAGCGCATCGTCACTCTCGAAGTGCACGGCAAACCCTGGAGCACCGAGCAATTGGCGGTGGAACTGGACCGCTGGCGCCTGGATTCGCGTACGGTCAACTTCATGGTGGGCGGCCCCGAAGGGCTGGCGCCGGAAGTCTGTGCGCGGGCGGACCAGCGTTGGTCTTTGTCAGCGCTGACGCTGCCGCACCCGTTGGTACGGATTCTGATCGGTGAGCAGCTGTATCGCGCCTGGACAGTTCTGTCCGGGCACCCTTATCACAAATAATCTGCGCCTTTTTCGATGACCCAGCCGATCCGCATCAAGGACCACGAGAAAGACGCACGTCTCGTACGCGCTCGGGTCGTGTTCGGCGCTTTTATGGTGGTGGGGCTAATCGGGGTGCTGATTGCGCGCCTGTATTTCCTGCAGGTGATCCAGTACGACTATCACTCCACGCTGTCGGAAAACAACCGGGTGCATGTGCAGCCGATTCCGCCGACCCGTGGACTGATTTTCGACCGTAATGGCGTGGTGGTCGCGGATAACCGGCCCAGCTTCAGCCTGAGCATGACCCGCGAACGTTCCGGTGATTGGCAGCAGATCCTTGATGTGATCGTCGAGGTGCTGCAGTTGACCCCAGAAGACCGCGTGATCTTCGAAAAGCGCATGAAGCAGGGGCGCAGGCCATTCGAGCCGGTGCCGATCCTGTTTGAGCTGACCGAAGAGCAGATTGCCCGGATCGCGGTGAACCAGTTCCGTCTGCCGGGTGTGGAAGTGGTGGCGCAGTTGGTGCGGCACTACCCGCAGGGGCCGCACTTTGCGCACTCTGTCGGCTACATGGGGCGAATCAACGAGAAAGAGCTGAAAAGCCTCGACCCGGTCAATTACAGCGGCACCCACCATATCGGCAAGACTGGCATCGAGCGTTTCTACGAGCCAGAACTGCACGGCCAGGTGGGTTACGAAGAAGTCGAGACCAACGCTCGCGGCCGTGTGCTTCGGGTGCTCAAGCGCACCGATCCGGTGCCGGGCAAGGACATCGTGCTGAGCCTGGATATCAAGTTGCAGGAAGCCGCCGAGATGGCCCTGGGCGGTCGGCGTGGCGCGGTGGTCGCGCTGGACCCGAAGACCGGTGAAGTGCTGGCGATGGTCAGCCAACCAAGCTTCGACCCCAACCTGTTTGTGACCGGCATCAGCTTCAAGGCTTACGCCGAGTTGCGCGATTCCATTGACCGGCCGCTGTTCAACCGCGTATTGCGCGGCCTGTACCCGCCGGGTTCGACGATCAAGCCGGCGGTGGCGATTGCGGGTCTGGACGCGGGCGTGATCACGGCCTCCAGCCGAGTCTATGACCCTGGCTACTACATGCTGCCCAACTACGATCACAAATACCGTAACTGGAACCGCACCGGTGACGGCTATGTCGACTTGGACACCGCGATCATGCGCTCCAACGACACCTATTTTTACGACCTGGCTCACAAGCTGGGGATTGATCGCCTATCCACCTATATGCGCAAGTTCGGCCTCGGTCAAAAAGTCTCCCTGGACATGTTCGAAGAGTCCCCAGGCTTGATGCCGTCGCGCGAATGGAAGCGCGCGACCCGCCGCCAGGCGTGGTTCCCGGGCGAGACGCTGATCCTCGGCATCGGCCAGGGCTACATGCAGGCCACGCCGCTGCAGCTGGCCCAGGCCACGGCGCTGGTGGCCAACAAAGGCATCTGGAACCGTCCGCACCTGGCCCGGACCATCGAAGGCGAAAAGCCGGTGGATGACAACCCGATCCCCGACATTGTGCTGCGTGACCCGTCGGACTGGACCAAGGTCAACCATGGCATGCAGCAAGTGATGCACGGTGCCCGCGGTACGGCGCGCAAAGCGGCCATTGGCGCGCAATACCGTATTGCCGGTAAGAGCGGTACCGCGCAAGTAGTGGCGATCAAGCAAGGCGAGAAATATGACCGCTCCAAGATTCAGGAGCGCCACCGTGACCACGCCTTGTTTGTCGGCTTCGCGCCGGCCGACGATCCGAAAATTGTGGTGGCGGTGATGGTCGAAAACGGCGAATCCGGCTCCGGCGTCGCGGCCCCGGTGGTGCGCCAGATCATGGACGCCTGGCTGTTGGCCGACGACGGCAGGCTCAAGCCCGAATATGGCGGCCCCCCGTCAAGCACCGAGGTTACGGCCCATGAAGAGTAATTTTGACCGCATCCTCTCCAGCGAGGACGTGATGCGTCGCCGTGCGACGTTGCTGCAACGCATTCACATTGATGGCCCGTTGCTGATCCTGTTGCTGACATTGGCAGCCGGCAGCCTGTTCGTCCTGTACTCGGCCAGCGGCAAGAACTGGGACCTGCTGATCAAGCAAGCGTCGTCGTTCGGCCTGGGCCTGTTGTCGATGGTCGTGATCGCCCAGCTTGAGCCACGGTTCATGGCGCGTTGGGTGCCGCTGGGCTACGTCGTCGGGGTGCTGCTGCTGGTGGTCGTGGACGTGATGGGCCACAACGCCATGGGCGCGACGCGCTGGATCAACATTCCGGGGGTGATTCGCTTCCAGCCGTCGGAATTCATGAAGATTCTGATGCCGGCAACCATCGCCTGGTACTTGTCCAAGCGCACCTTGCCGCCGCAGCTCAAACACGTGGGCATCAGCCTGATCCTGATTGGCGTGCCGTTTGTGCTGATCGTGCGCCAGCCCGACCTCGGCACCTCGCTGCTGATCCTGGCGGGCGGTGCCTTCGTGCTGTTCATGGGCGGTTTGCGCTGGCGCTGGATCCTCAGCGTGCTGGCTGCCGCCGTGCCCGTGGCTGTGGCCATGTGGTTCTTCTTTATGCATGACTACCAGAAGCAGCGAATCCTGACCTTCCTCGACCCTGAAAGCGACCCGCTCGGCACCGGCTGGAACATCATCCAGTCGAAGGCCGCCATCGGTTCCGGCGGCGTATTTGGTAAGGGATGGTTGCTGGGCACCCAATCGCACTTGGACTTTTTGCCCGAGAGTCACACCGACTTCATTATTGCGGTACTGGGCGAAGAGTTTGGCCTGGTGGGCATTTGCGCGCTGCTGCTGATCTATTTGCTGTTGATCGGTCGCGGCCTGGTGATCACCGCGCAGGCGCAGACGTTGTTCGGAAAATTGCTGGCCGGCGCCCTGACCATGACTTTTTTTGTTTACGTTTTCGTCAACATCGGTATGGTCAGTGGCCTGTTGCCGGTTGTTGGGGTGCCGTTGCCGTTCATTAGCTACGGCGGAACTTCGCTGGTGACATTGATGTCAGCGTTTGGGGTTTTGATGTCGATTCATACGCATCGCAAATGGATCGCACAGGTTTGAATAAGGTGAAGATGTCAATGCAAGTAATGCGCGGCTGGGCGACTCGGCATGCGTCCTGGATGGGCCTGATTGGGCTGCTGGGCGCAACGCAAGAGGCGCAGGCCGGTGACTACGATGGTTCACCCCAGGTCGCCGAGTTTGTCGGTGAAATGACCCGCGACTATGGTTTCGCCGGTGAGCAACTGATGGGCGTGTTCCGCGAAGCCCAGAAAAAACAGGCGATCCTCGACGCCATTTCTCGCCCTGCCGAACGCGTGAAGCAGTGGAAGGAGTATCGCCCGATGTTCCTCACCGACGCCCGCGTGGCGCGGGGTGTGGACTTCTGGCGCCAGCATGAGGCAGTACTGGCCCGCGCCGAGCAGGAATACGGTGTGCCAGCCCAGGTCATTGTCGCGATCATTGGCATCGAAACCTTTTACGGGCGCAATACCGGCAGTTACCGGGTGATCGACGCCTTGTCGACCCTGGGCTTCGATTACCCGCCGCGCGCCGACTTCTTCCGCAAGGAGCTGCGCGAATTCCTGCTGCTGGCTCGCGAAGAGCAGGCCGACCCGCTGAGCCTCAAGGGTTCCTACGCGGGTGCGATGGGCTTGCCGCAGTTCATGCCGAGCAGCTTCCGCGCCTATGCCGTTGACTTTGACGGTGATGGGCATATCAATATCTGGAGCAATCCGGACGATGCCATCGGCAGTGTGGCCAGCTACTTCAAGCGTCATGGCTGGGTCGGCGGCGAACCGGTGGTGATCCGCGCCGATGTCACGGGGGATCGCGCCGACGAAGGCCTGACCCAAGGCATTGAGCCGGCCAAGACGGTCGGGGAGTTGCGGGCGCTGGGCTGGTCGAGTCAGAATGCGCTGCCTGATGATCTGCCGGTGACGGCGTTCCGTCTTGAAGGCGAACATGGCCCGGAATACTGGATGGGCCTGAAGAATTTCTACGCAATCACGCGTTATAACCGCAGTGTGATGTACGCCATGGCCGTGCATCAGCTGTCAGACATGCTGGTCCAAGCACGGGGCAACAAGTAATGCGGGCATCGCCGTTCAATAAACCGCTCAAGCTGGTGGCGTTCGCCGCGTTGTCCCTGCTGGTCGTCAGTTGTTCCACCAGTCGTGGTCCAGCGCAGAAGGCCGGGGGCACTGTTGTCCGTGCCCAGCCGGGCCTGGACATCAACCGCGCGCACAAAGATGGCGCGCCGTGGTGGGACGTCGACGTGTCGAAGATCCCTGACGCCACGCCGACCCTGCACACCGGCCCGTACAAGGCGAACCCTTATACCGTGCTGGGCAAAAGCTACTTTCCCCTGCAGGAATCCAAGACGTACGTCCAATCGGGTACAGCGTCCTGGTATGGCACCAAATTCCATGGCCAGAACACCGCCAACGGCGAAGTGTATGACCTGTACGGCATGAGCGCGGCCCACAAGACCCTGCCGCTGCCCAGCTACGTACGCGTGACCAACCTGGACAACAACCGCACGGTGATCCTGCGGGTCAACGACCGCGGGCCGTTCTATTCGGACCGCATCATCGACTTGTCGTACGCTGCCGCGAAGAAACTCGGTTATGCCGAAATCGGTACTGCGCGCGTGAAGGTTGAAGGTATCGACCCGGCGCAATATTGGGCCCAGCGCGGCAAGCCAGCGCCGTTGATGCTCAATGAGCCGCAAACCCAGCAGCCGCAAGTGACCGCCTCAACGGGCAAGGTCGAGCAGTGGACGCCTCCGCCGCAGCAGCATGCTCCGGACACCGTCGTCGTACCCAGGGCTGCACCAGGCGCTGCCGTAGCGGGCGGGCAATACCTGCAGGTCGGCGCTTTCGCCAACCCGGATGCGGCAGAACTGTTAAGGTCCAAGCTGAGCGGCATGGTCAACGCGCCGGTTTTTATCAGCTCCATCGTGCGTAACCAGCAGACCCTGCATCGCGTGCGGATGGGGCCGATAGGCTCGCCGAGCGAAGTCGCGCAAGTGCAGAACAGCGTGCGCATGGCCAACCTGGGGCAGCCCAGCGTGGTTACCGCCGAATAACAGAGAATTGATGGTTCTGGCTCGTGCGCGGGTCAGGGCTGTGGTTGTTGGCTCGTTTGACAATAAAAACCCAGGGGCAAGGGGTGAGCGGGCAACCGAATACGCGACAGTCTGGCAACGGGCTGTCTGAATGAGTTTTGCCCGCGAGGGCAAGTTTCCATAAGCAATTTCGAGAGACGGATGAACATCACCACCTTAGCCAAACGCACGTGCCTGCTTCTTTCGCTGATCATCACCCCGGCCGCCTGGGCCGTTGAAATGGTGCCGGCTTCCCCGCAACTGGCCGCCAAGTCCTGGGTTCTCATGGATGCCGCCAGTGGCAACGTGCTGGTCGAGAGCAACGGTGACCAGCGCCTGCCACCGGCCAGCCTGACCAAACTGATGACCGCCTACATCGCGACCCTGGAAATCCGTCGCGGCCAGATCGGCGAGAACGATCCGGTGACCGTCAGCGAAAACGCCTGGCGTACCGGCGGCTCGCGGATGTTCATCAAGGTCGGTTCGCAGGTGACTGTAAGCGACCTGTTGCACGGCATCATCATCCAGTCCGGTAACGACGCCAGCGTCGCCCTGGCCGAGCACATCGCCGGCAGCGAAGACGCGTTCGCCGACATGATGAACAAGACGGTGACTGACCTGGGCATGACCAACAGCCACTTCATGAACCCGACCGGTCTGCCGAACCCAGATCACTACTCGTCGGCTCACGACATGGCAATCCTGGCGCGCGCGATCATTCGTATCGACCCGGTGCACTACGCGATCTACTCCCAGAAAGAGTTCTACTGGAACAACATCAAGCAACCTAACCGCAACCTGCTGCTGTGGCGCGACAAGACCGTTGACGGTCTGAAAACCGGCCACACCGAAGAAGCCGGCTACTGCATGGTGTCGTCCGCTGTACGTGACGGCCAACGCCTGATCGCCGTGGTCTTCGGCACCAACAGCGAGCAGGCCCGTGCGGCCGAGACGCAAAAACTGCTGACCTACGGTTTCCGCTTCTTTGAAACCCAGACCTTCTACCAGAAGGGTGCTGAGCTGGCGACCGCGCCGGTTTGGAAGGGCGCTACCTCCCAAGTCAAGGCCGGCCTGGCTGAAGACCTGACCCTGACCATGCCTAAAGGCCAGCTGAAAAAGCTCGCTGCCAGCATGACCATGAACCCGCAATTGGTTGCGCCAATCGCCAAGGGCGATGTGATCGGTAAAGTCGAAGTGAAGCTGGACGACAAGGTGGTGCACAGCGCCGACCTGATCGCCCTGGACGCCGTCGACGAGGGTGGTATCTTCCGCCGCGTGTGGGATAGCATCCGTCTATTCTTCTACGGCTTGTTCAACTGATAGTGTGCATCTGCAAAGCCCCGCGTTGATCCGACGCGGGGCTTTGTTGTCGCCAAGGCTTACGCTTACGAGGCCGTTACGCCATGACCGATACCGAAGTAAAGGCGCCAAAGATCGAATTCCCGGTGGTGGACTATCCCATCAAGATCATCAGCGACACCGGCGTAGGCCGCAAAGACTTGATCCTTGAGATCGTGCGCAAGCACGCCACGATCAATGATGAGCGTGTGGACGAGCGATCCAGCTCCACAGGCAAATACACCACGATCCAGTTGCACATCGTTGCGACGGGTCAAGACCAGCTCTACGACATCAACAGTGAACTGCGGGCCACTGGCTTCGTGCACATGGTGTTGTGATGTCACAGGTCCTGGGCTTTCGCGAGCTCGGCCGGATGGCCTACGCGCCCGTCTGGCACGCCATGCAGCGGTTCACTAACGAACGCGGCACGTCGGCCCCCGATGAAATCTGGCTGGTGGAACATCCGCCGGTATTTACCCAGGGCCAGGCCGGCAAGGCCGAGCACTTGCTGCTGCCCGGGGATATTCCGGTGGTGCAGGTCGACCGAGGTGGCCAAGTGACTTACCATGGGCCCGGTCAGCTTGTCGCTTATCTGTTGCTGGATGTGCGCAAGCTAGGGTTCGGCGTGCGCGACCTAGTCAGCCGCATGGAGGCTTGCCTGATCGAGCTGTTGGCCAGTTACGGCGTGACCGCCGCGGCCAAGCCGGATGCGCCGGGTGTGTATGTGGACGGCGCGAAAATCGCCTCCCTGGGGCTGCGTATTCGCCACGGCTGTTCTTTCCATGGCTTGGCCTTGAACGTGGACATGGACCTGGCACCGTTCCGGCGGATCAACCCATGTGGCTATGCCGGGTTGGCGATGACGCAACTGAGTGATCACGCCACACCGATTAAATTTGCCGAGGTAAGTGCCCGGCTGCGTGAGCAGCTCGTCAAACACCTCGACTATGCTGAGCAGACGACCCTTACGGGCGGAATCGACTGATTATGACTACTGATGCAGTGCAAACCATGATCCCGACGTTGGACGTTACCGACCGTGCGGCCCCGGCCCCGCGTGCCAAGGTGGAAGCCGGCGTCAAGCTGCGCGGCGCCGAGAAGGTTGCACGCATTCCGGTGAAGATCATTCCGACCACCGAACTGCCGAAGAAACCTGACTGGATCCGCGTGCGCATCCCGGTTTCGCCGGAAGTCGACCGTATCAAGGCCCTGCTGCGCAAACACAAGCTGCACAGCGTGTGCGAAGAAGCGTCCTGCCCAAACCTGGGCGAGTGCTTCTCCGGCGGCACCGCCACCTTCATGATTATGGGTGACATCTGCACCCGTCGTTGCCCGTTCTGCGACGTGGGCCACGGCCGTCCGAAGCCACTGGACGTCAACGAGCCGGAAAGCCTGGCCATCGCCATTGCCGACCTTAAGCTCAAGTACGTGGTGATCACCTCGGTTGACCGCGACGACCTGCGTGACGGCGGTGCCCAGCACTTTGCCGACTGCATCCGCGAAATCCGTAAGTTGTCGCCAAACGTCATGCTCGAAACCCTGGTGCCGGACTACCGTGGCCGTATGGACGTGGCGCTGGAAATCACCGCTGCCGAGCCGCCGGATGTGTTCAATCACAACCTGGAAACCGTGCCACGCCTTTACAAGGCCGCGCGCCCGGGTTCGGACTACCAGTGGTCGCTGACCCTGCTGCAGAAATTCAAGCAAATGATGCCGCACATTCCGACCAAATCCGGCCTGATGCTGGGCCTGGGCGAGACCGACGAAGAAGTGATCGAAGTCATGCAGCGCATGCGCGAACACGACATCGACATGCTGACCCTGGGCCAGTACCTGCAACCGTCCCGCAGCCACTTGCCGGTGCAGCGTTTCGTGCACCCGGACACCTTCGCCTGGTTCGCCGAGGAAGGTTACAAGATGGGCTTCAAGAACGTTGCGTCGGGGCCGTTGGTGCGTTCGTCATACCATGCGGACGAACAGGCCAAGCTGGTCAAGGCTAGCCTGGTGTCGTAACACAGATTTGGCCAACACCGCTGATCCAATGTGGGAGCGGGCGTGCTCGCGAAGGCGGTGTTTTCAGTCACCTGATTTATTGACTGAAACTGCGCCTTCGCGAGCAAGCCCGCTCCCACATTTCGTTCCGCGTCTGCCAAGGAGAGTTGTGGATGAGCATTGCCGTACCTGCCTTGCGACCCGAAGGCACCATCGCCCTGATCGCTCCCGCCGGCCCCGCCACGCTGGACGTCGAAAAGGCCGACCAATGGATGCGCGCCCACGGCTACGACCTGCGAATCTTCCCTGGCGTCTATGAGCGCGACGGCTACCTGGCCGGCAGCGATAAAGTCCGCCTAAACGACCTCCATAAAGCCTTTGCCGACCCTGAAATCGACGCCATCTTCTGCCTGCGCGGCGGCTACGGCACGCCGCGTCTGCTTGATAGCCTGGATTTCGACCTGCTACGCGCCCATCCCAAGCCGTTCGTAGGTTATAGCGACATCACCGCTCTGCACCTGGCGATCAGCCGATATGCCGGCTTCGTGACCTTCCACGGGCCGATGCTCAATGCCGATCTGCTGGGCGATAAGCAACAACCCACCGAAGCCTCGCTGTTCAGTCTGCTGCGTGGCCAACTGAGTGCTGGTAGCCAGTTGATACACCCGGTGGCTTACCCGCTGACTACGATTGAACCGGGCATCGCCTGCGGGCGTTTGCTGGGCGGCAATCTGTCGATGATCGCGGCTGTCATGGGCACGCCCTACGAGATGGATACTGAGGGTATCATCCTGTTTATCGAAGACGTCAACGAGCCCCTCTACCGCATCGACCGCCTACTCACGCACCTGCGCCTGGCAGGCAAGCTGGCCCAGGTTGCGGGTGTGCTGGTGGGGGATGTGGCGGGTGTGGACAAGGATGCGTTGCAGCGGCTGCTCAAGCAGACCTTTGAACCGCTGTGCATTCCGGTATTGTCCGGCTGGCGCAGTGGGCATTGTGATCCGAACCTGACATTGCCGATGGGCGCGTTGGTCAGGTTGGATGCGGGGGCGCAGCGGGTGGTGTTGGAGCAGGATGTGGTCTTCAAGGACTGAGTTTGATATCGCCTGCCAGGCAGTCGTCGCAGGCAGGCCAGCTCCCTCAGGGAAATGCATTCCAACTGTTGGGGCTGGCTTGCCTGCGATGGCGGTAACCGCCTTACAAGGGTCTACCTGTTCTGCAACGATTCCAGCAGCTTCACCGTCGGATACCCATCCGCCGGCCAGCCCAGCGCTTGCTGCGCCGCACGAATCGCCTTGCGCGTATTGGCGCCGATGATCCCGTCCGGGTTCCCCGCGTCATAGCCGTTGGCACTCAGCGCTGTCTGCAAGTCGATACGCTGGGAGCGACTCAGCGGCAGCTCATCCTTCGGCCAGTCACCACGAATTACACCACCGCCACCGAACCTTTCCGACAACAGGCCAACCGCCAGCGCGTAGGACGACGAGTTGTTGTACCTGAGGATTGCGCGGAAGTTATCCAGCACCAGGAACGCCGGGCCACGGTAGCCCGCCGGCAACAGCAGGGCGGCTGACAGCTGGTCGGCGTTGGGCGGCATGCTGGCGCCCGGTGGCAGTTGGATACCAAGTTTCAGCCATTCGGCGACTGTCTTGCGAATGCCGCCATCGGCCAGGGCGTAATCGAAGTTCGCCGGCAGTTGTTTCACCTCGAAGCCCCATGGCTGGCCTTTCTGCCAGCCGGAGCTTTGCAGGTAGTGCGCGGTGGAGGCGAGCGCGTCCGCTGGGCTGTTCCAGATGTCGCGGCGACCGTCGCCATCGAAGTCGACGGCATGGGTGTTGTAGGTGGTCGGGATAAATTGGGTCTGGCCCATGGCGCCGGCCCAGGACCCTTTCATCTGGTCTGCCTGGATGTCGCCGTGCTGGATGATCTGCAGCGCTGCCAACAGTTGCGCCTGGGCGAATGCTGGGCGACGGCCTTCATAGGCCAGGGTCGCCAGCGAACGAATCACCGAGTTATTGCCCTGGAACTGGCCGAAGTTGCTTTCCATGCCCCACACCGACACCAGCGCCTGGCGGTCGACGCCATAACGTTGCTCGATGCTTTGCAGGATATCGGCGTATTTGTTCAACAATGCCTGGCCATTACGCACGCGCACCGGCGAGAGGGCGCCGTCGAGGTATTCCCACACGGGGCGGGAAAATTCCGGCTGGCTGCGGTCGGCGCGGATTACCGCCATATCAGGGGTGACATTAGCGAAAGCGTTGTCGAACACGGCTTCGGTGATGCCGGCCTGCAGGGCTTGCACGCGAAAGCCAGCCTGCCATTCGGCAAAGGTCTGGGTCGGTTGGATATCAAGATTGTCCAACGCCAGCGGGGCCACGACAGCGGGCGCTACCACGGGGGCGGTCTGTAACTTTGGCAGTGGTTGAGCGTCGGCGGCGGTCGGTTTCTCCGCGCAGGCGACTAGCAGAATGAGGCTGGAGGCAGCGATCAATTGGCGAAGGTGCCAACGACGGGGAAGACTAGAGGGCATGCACAGGTCCAGAGATTACAAATCAGGTGCAGACCTTATCATGTCAGAGGGGCGCTTGCCTTCAGGCAGCCAGAAAGTAAGAAGCCTCCCAGCTATTAGACTGGAAGGCTTCGCGGCGGTAGCTGCCTTTGCCCTTGCCGGCGCGTTCCTGACGGCTGCGGAACAGTGGCTGGGCGATGATGGATTTGGCCTTGTTGGGGCCATGCTTGGATGGCTTTTTGCTCATGATGGTTACTCTCGTGGGGTGGGTGGAACGGCGCAAATGATCGGCCGAAGTTCACCCGCTGTAAAGCCCAGCGATGTGTAGGCGCTTTCGCAAGCTGAAGTAAGTACGGTTAATGTGGGAGCTGGCTTGCCTGCGATAGCATCACCTCCATGCATCTGAAAAGCCGAGGTGCCTGCATCGCGGGCAAGCCCGGCGCCCACAGGGGAATGTGGTGTTTTAAGAAAGTGTTATTCAGCAGGCAGTGTCAGGCGCTGGCCGGCCATCAACAGCGACAAACGGCTCAAGCTCATCCACGGCGATCCCGCTGCCTGGCCCTTGATCTGCGCATCGATGCGCTGCGCTTCCAGCAAAAGCTGCGCCCAGCGTTGTGCCGAGTGCCGTTGCAGGGCCTTGCTCATCAAGGGTTTGCGTTTGTCCCAGACCGGTGGCCGGGCTTGGCTGAACGCTTTGTCCAGCGGCGTGCCCTGGCTGAATTGCAGGGCAATGTTGGCCAGCACCCGCAGTTCTCGGGCAAGGGCCCAGAGAATCACCGGCGGCTCCACGCCTTCGCCGCGCAAGCCTTCAAGCATGCGCAGGGCATGGGCGGGTTCGCCATTGAGGATGGCATCCACCAGCCCGAACACATCAAAGCGCGCACTGTCGGCCACCGCGCCCTGGACGGTCTCAACGGTGATTTGCCCGTCTTCGGCCATCAGCTTGAGCTTTTCGATCTCTTGGGCTGCGGCAAGCAAGTTGCCTTCGACCCGGGCGGCGATCAGCTCCACCGCATCCTGGGTCGCCGACAGCCCCGATTGGGACAGGCGTTGGCGAATCCATTGCGGCAACTGGTTGCTGTCCACTGGCCAGATCTGGATGAACTGGGTCTGAGCCCCTTCAACCAGAGCCTTGCCCCACTTGGTTTTCTGCGCGCTGCCGTCAAGCTTGGGCAGGCTGATCAGCAAGACCGTGTCTTCGGCGGGTCGTGAACAGTATTCAATGAAGGCGGCGGCACCCTTGTCACCTGGCTTGCCCGAAGGCAGGCGCAGTTCCAACAGGCGCTTTTCGGCAAACAGCGACATGCTCGCGCCGGCTTGCAGCAACGTGCCCCAGTCGAAACTGGCGTCGGCGCTGAAGACCTGGCGTTCATCGAAACCTTGCTGGCGTGCGGCGGTGCGGATGGCGTCTGCGGCTTCCTGGCACAGCAACGGGTCATCACCGCTGACGATGTAGACAGGCGCAAGGCCACCTTGCAGGTGTTTGGCGAGTTGGGCGGGGGCGAGTTTCATAGGCAGTGTAAACGGGGCGCCAGGGGCGCCCCGTTTGGCTTACTCGACAGGTACTTCAACAGGCGATTGTTTCGGCGTGTTGTCTTCGTATTCTTTGGCGGCTTTCAGTGCGTCGGCATCAGCCTTGGCCTTGTCGTCAGCGCGTTGCTGCAGGGTTTCCAGTTGTTCCGGGGTGATCATCGACAGGCGCAGCACCATGCGCTGTACCAGTTCGCGACGCATCTCCTTACGCACCTGAATGATTTCGGAGTCCGAACCCACCAGGTTGTTGCCGTCGTGGCTAACGATTTTCTGAATCTGGATGTCGTCACCCATCAATGGCAGGTGGTCGCGGCCCTGGATTTCAAAGCTGAGCACGGTGCTCAGTTCGATATCGGACGCACGCCCGGCGCTGGCATAGCTGAGGTTACGCTGGGTTTGTTTTTCATTGGCCAGGAACAGCTTGTAGGTCGCGCCGGTGTAGACGTGAACGCCACTGTTCTCCAGGACCTGACGCAGCTGTGTCACAGTTTCGCTGTAGGCGTCGCGGGCACTGACGTCCAGTTCCTTGATCGCCATTTCGTGGGTGCCGGTACCGCGCAGCTGGAAGCCGCAAGCGCTCAGCAACACGGCAAGGCCCATAACCAGCAAATTGCGTTTGATCATTTTGTTGCTCCCCTTGAAACCATGTGGGCCTTATCGAGGCCCTGAAGGCTTTGTTCGGCGCAGGGCTCAAGCCCTGCGCCCGATCCGATTAGCTAGCGACGATATTGACCAGTTTGCCAGGCACTACGATCACTTTGCGGATCGTCAGGCCTTCGGTAAAACGCAGCACGTTTTCGTTGATGCGGGCAGCCGCTTCGACGTCTTCGCGGCTGGCGCTGGCTGGCATGTCGATCTGGCCACGCAGTTTACCGTTGACCTGGATCACCAGTTGCAGCGTGTCCTGTACCAGGGCGCTGTCATCCTGCACCGGCCAGCGCGCGTCGATGACGGCGCCGCTCTGGCCCAGACGGTTCCACACGTCGTGGCTGATGTGCGGCGTGATCGGGGCCAGCAGCAGTGTGACCGTTTCCAGGCCTTCCTGTACCAGCGCGCGATCCTGTTCAGTGGCTTGCGGCGCTTTTTCCAGCACGTTCATCAGCGTCATCACCTGGGCGATGGCGGTGTTGAATTTGTGGTGCTGGCCCACGTCCTGGCTGGCTTGCTTGATGGCCAGGTGGGTGCTGCGTCGAATGAGTTTCTGCTCGTCGCTCAACGCCGCTACGTCCAGTTTGCCCGGCAAGCCCTGGCTGATGTGGGCATGCGCCAGGCGCCAGACGCGCTTGAGGAAGCGGTGCGAGCCTTCGACGCCAGAGTCAGACCATTCGGCGCTCATGTCAGGCGGCGAGGCGAACATCATGAACAGACGGCAGGTGTCGGCGCCGAACTGGTCGATCATCGACTGTGGGTCAACGCCGTTGTTTTTCGACTTGGCCATCTTCTCGGTGCCGCCGATTTCCACGGGCAGGCCGTCGGCGATCAGCTTGGCGCTGATGACCTTGGCTTTGCTGTCGCGCTCAAGCTCGACGTCGGCCGGGTTGAACCAAGTGTAGGCGCCGTTGGCTTCACGGCGGTAGTAAGTCTCGGCGACCACCATGCCCTGGGTCAGCAGGTTCTTGAACGGCTCATCCGAACTCACCAGGCCTTCGTCGCGCATCAGCTTGTGGAAGAAGCGCGCGTACAGCAGGTGAAGGATGGCGTGTTCGATACCGCCGATGTACTGGTCCACCGGCAACCAATGGTCGGCTGCGGACTTTTCGACCAGGCCGCCTTCATAGTGTGGCGAGGCGTAGCGGGCGTAGTACCACGAGGACTCGACGAAGGTGTCCATGGTGTCGGTTTCACGCTTGGCAGGCGCGCCGCATTTCGGGCAGCTGCACGCGTAGAACTCGGGCATGCGCGCCAGTGGCGAACCGGCGCCATCCGGCACCACGTCTTCCGGCAGGACCACCGGCAGTTGGTCTTCCGGTACCGGCACATCGCCACAGCTTTCGCAGTGGATGATCGGGATCGGGCAGCCCCAGTAGCGCTGGCGGCTGATGCCCCAGTCGCGCAGGCGGAACTGGGTGCGCGAGGCACCGAGGTTCTTCTTGATCAGCGCGACTTCGATCGCGTCGAACGCGCCCTGGAAGTCCAGGCCGTCAAATTCGCCGGAGTTGATCAGTTCACCATGCTCGCCGTAGGCGTCTTGCCACGGGGCCGGGTTGGTGTCGCCCGCGCGGGTGCGCACCACGGATTTGATTGGCAGGTTGTACTTGGTGGCGAATTCGAAATCGCGCTCGTCGTGAGCCGGCACAGCCATTACGGCGCCATCACCGTAGTGCATCAGCACATAGTTGGCGACCCATACCGGCAGCTTTTCGCCGGTCAATGGATGTTCAACAAACAGCCCGGTCGGCAGGCCTTTTTTCTCTTGGGTGGCGACGTCGGCTTCAGCCACGCTGCCGCCTTTGCATTCGGCGATGAACGCCTGCAGCTCAGGGTTGTTCTGGGCTGCCTGGGTGGCCAGCGGGTGTTCGGCGGCCACGGCGACGTAAGTCGCGCCCATCAGGGTGTCCGGACGGGTAGTAAACACTTTGAGCGCGCCCGCTGCGCCGATCGAATCGACGTTATACGGGAACTGCACTTCCATGCCCTTGGACTTGCCGATCCAGTTGCGTTGCATGGTCTTGACCTGTTCAGGCCAGCCCGGCAGGTCGTCGAGGCTCGACAAGAGTTCATCCGCGTAGGCGGTGATCTTGAAGTAGTACATCGGGATTTCGCGCTTTTCGATCAGCGCGCCGGAGCGCCAGCCGCGACCGTCGATCACCTGTTCGTTGGCCAACACGGTCTGGTCGATCGGGTCCCAGTTCACGGTGCCGCTCTTTTTGTAGATCACGCCTTTTTCGAACAGCCGCGTGAACAACCATTGTTCCCAGCGGTAGTAGTCCGGCTTGCAGGTGGTCACTTCGCGGGACCAATCCACCGCCAAGCCCAGGCTGCGCAGCTGGTTCTTCATGTAGGCGATGTTTTCGTAGGTCCACTTGGCAGGCGCCACGTTGTTTTTCATCGCGGCGTTTTCCGCCGGCATGCCGAAGGCGTCCCAACCCATGGGTTGCAGGACGTTCTTGCCTTGCATGCGCTGGTAGCGGGAAATCACGTCACCGATGGTGTAGTTGCGCACGTGCCCCATGTGTAGCTTGCCGCTGGGATAAGGGAACATCGATAGGCAATAGAAAGTCTCCTTGCCTGGCTGTTCACTGACTTCAAAGGACTTTTGCTCGTCCCAGAAGGCTTGGGCGGCATTTTCTATTTCACGGGGCTGATATTGTTCGTGCATGGCTACTTTTGAACTGAATAGGGGTGGCCTAATCCTCTTCGGTGCAACGTTCAGGTTGATCGACACCAAAAAGCGGCGCGTCCGTGCCCAAACCCTGCGGGAAGTGGAGTTACAGGAAGCGCCGTAGCATACATGACCCCACTCTATCGAGGGAAACCCTGATTGCGCAGGCAGGGCCGTCTGTCGCGGCGGCAGGCAGGGGCAGCCATGGGGGCTACGCTGTTTATTGGGGAGTAAGTCTTATCTTCAATGAGGTGAGGGGATGGTTGAATCGCAGCGAATCGTATCGAAACCGGATATCTACGAAGGACTGATTGACCGATTGGGTCGTGCATTGGATGCAGCGAGAACAGCGGGCCGATTGCGTGATGAGCGGCCTGTTGAGTTGGAACTGCGTGGTTTGAGCCGCGCAGAGCTGGAACTGATTGAGGCCTATTTGGAACGCAATGGGCGCAGTGCGCCTCCCTGGGTGGCAAACCCGCCAGCAGGGGAGCCTACGCACTCAGCCAAGGTGGTGTGGCTCAAGGACTTGTCGGCCGGTCGTGGCCCGCAAAAGCTTCGGTCCGCCCGCTACAAGTAGTTCATTCCCTCCTGAACGCGTCATCGCGCTGCACTGTAAAGATTGTCGCTAAACCCCGTTACACCTTAGGCTTCGGGCATCTATGGAGATGCCCGATGCCTATTCGTTATTTCATCAAACAATTGCTCCTGCCGCCCGGCATTCTCTTGTTGCTGCTGGCGCTTGCCTGGTGGTTTCGTCGCAGCCGGCCACGCTTGGCGGGTTGCTGCTTTGCCCTGGGTTTTGGCGGCATGTGGCTGATCAGCCTGCCGGTGATGGTGGAGTGGGGCGCACGGGCCCTGGAAACCGAGCCACCGCTGGCGCGGGAGGACTGGTCGACACTGGCTCAGCGCGCCGACGCCATTGTGGTGTTGGGTTCGGGGCGCGAGCGCGGCGACCCGGCCTGGGGCGCCGACCAGCCCACCGGTATCGGTCTGGAGCGCCAGCGGTATGCCGCACGATTGGCCAAGGCCTCCGGGCTGCCGGTGCTGACCACTGGCGGCCTGCATTACGGCACGCCGCCGAGCGAGGCAGAGTTGATGTCAGTCTCGATGCGCGATGACTTCGGTGTGACGGTGCGCTGGAAGGAAGAGCGCAGCCGCACCACGTGGGAAAATGCGCAGATGAGTGCTGAGATTCTGCTACCCGAGGGCGTCAAACGCGCAGTGGTGGTGACTCAGGCCTGGCACATGCCGCGTGCGGTGTGGAGTTTTGAAAAGGCTGGCTTCA
This sequence comes from Pseudomonas sp. RA_5y_Pfl1_P24, assembly GCF_963970945.1. Classification (NCBI taxonomy): domain Bacteria; kingdom Pseudomonadati; phylum Pseudomonadota; class Gammaproteobacteria; order Pseudomonadales; family Pseudomonadaceae; genus Pseudomonas; species Pseudomonas sp. RA_5y_Pfl1_P24. The sequence continues at coordinate 42,086 of NZ_CAXAOJ010000015.1, forward strand.
CCGTGGTGCCTGCGCCAGTGGGGTTCCTGGGCGTAGACAATGCCAGACCGCTGGGTGGTTGGATGCCGGAGTTCAAGTCGGTGTGGCAGAGCGGGCAGTTGATCAATGAAGCGGTGGGGCAGATAGGCTACCGGTTGTTTTATCGGTAACTCGCAACACCGCAGGCCAATTGTGGGAGCAGGCAAGCCAGCTCCCACATTGTTATGTGTTTGTCTGTCAGACCGTTTTCGACATACGACCGGCCAGCAGCGCCCAGCCAAACAGCCCCAGGCACACAATGATCAACGGCCACGAGCGCCATTGCAGGTACGGCGTGAGGTTGTGCATCGGCACCACTTCACCATAGAGAATGCCGCGCTCAAACTGGGGGATCTGCACGGTGATCTGCCCATATGGGTTGATCAGGCCGGTCACGCCATTGTTGGTAGCACGGATCATCCAGCGGCCGGCTTCCAGTGCACGCATCTGCGCCATTTGCAGGTGTTGCAAAGGGCCGATGGAGCGGCCGAACCAGGTGTCGTTGCTGATGGTCAGTAACAGATCACTCTGGGCCGAGAGACCTGCGGCGAACTCCGGGTACACCACTTCGTAGCAAATGAACGGCGCAATCTGATAGCCCTTGGCCTGTAGCATGGCCTGGTCGGCAGGGCCACGGGCGAAGTCCGACATCGGCAGGTCAAAGAAGGCAATTAGCCCCCGCAGCATGTCCTGCAGCGGCACGTATTCGCCAAAGGGCACGAGCTTCTGCTTGAGGTAGGTGCCGTCGCCTTCGCCCACCACGGTGATGCCGTTGAAGTAGCGCATCTGGTGGTGCACTTCCTGGCGGATCGGTACACCGGTAATCAGCGCCGTGTGCCGGTCGGCGGCGAACTTGCCCATCATGCCCAGGTAGCCTTCGACAGACTCCTTGAGCACCGGCACCGCCGTCTCCGGCCATACCAGCAGGTCGACACGCTTTGAGCTCAAACTCATGTCGCGGTACAGCGCAAGCTGTGCATTGAGCTGCTCCGGGTCCCACTTCATGCTTTGTTCGACATTGCCCTGAATGGCTGCGACGCTCAGTGGCGCCCCAGACGGGCTGGTCCAGGCGTGATGCTTGAGTGCCAGGCCGATGGCCCAAGGCGCCACCAGCAATACCAGGCCTGCGCCGATAAACGCGTTGCGCTTAGTGGCCAACAGGCGCGGCAGGTTGCACAGCAGGGCTGCCGTCAGCGCCAGTGCAAAGGAAATCAGCCACATGCCGCCCACTGGCGCCAAGCCTGTGAGCGGACCGTCGAGCTGGCTGTAACCGGAGTACAGCCACGGGAAACCGGTGAGGAACCAGCCGCGAAACGCTTCCTGACCGACCCACAACGCCGCAAACGTCAGTGCATCCGCCAACGGCGCTTCATTGCGGCGCAACCAGCGCGCCCACAACCAGGCGGGCAGGGCGAAGAACCAGGCGATGGCGGCGGTAAACAGCAGCATCAAGAAGCCAGCCAGCAGCACCGAGGCACCGCCGAAATGGTGGATGCTGTAATAGATCCAACTGGTGCCCGCGCCAAACAGGCCAAAACCGAAGCACCAGCCACGGCCCAAGGCCTGGCGGGGGCTCAGGTCTCGCAGTCCCACATAGAACAAGGCGACCGCTACCAGTGCAAATGGCCACAGATCGAACGGTGCCAGCGCCAGGGTGGTGATGGCGCCGGCCACCACGGCCAGCAAATTACCGGGCCAGCCGGGTGCGATCAAACGGCGCATGTAGGGGTGGGTCATCAGCTATTTCCTGTGTCGCGCCGGCCTGCTGCGGCACAGGGCAAGGCGCGAGGAGTGTAGTTTGGTTGTTTCAAATGAACGACGAGTAACGCAGCCCTGTGTCGCAGCAGGCCCGGCCCTACGGGTTGCCCCTGAGAGCGGGCCATGCTGCGTGGCAGGCCTTGAAAAGGGAATGCCATTCCCTGCGGCCTGCGCCTTGCCTGGCCCGCTCTCAGGAGCAGCGCGACACAGGAAATAGCTGATGACCCACCCCTTCCTTAGCGGGCAATAGGTGTTAGACGGATCAGGTGGATACGGCGGCTGTCCGCATTCAGGATACGGAAGCGATACGCGCCGATCTCGGTGGTTTCGTTACGTTTTGGTAGATGCCCGAACGCACTCATCACCAGGCCACCCACGGTGTCGAACTCATCGTCGGAGAATTCGCTGTCGAAGAACTCGTTGAAGTTCTCGATCGGCGTCAACGCTTTGATCAGGAAGTCACCGCTGGGCAGCGGCTTGATGTAGCTGTCTTCTTCGACGTCGTGTTCGTCTTCGATGTCGCCAACGATCTGTTCCAGCACGTCTTCAATGGTGACCAGGCCGGCGACGCCGCCGTATTCGTCGATCACAATGGCCATGTGATTGTGGTTGGCGCGGAATTCCCGCAGCAGCACGTTCAGGCGCTTGGATTCAGGCACGAAGGTGGCCGGACGCAGCAGGTCCTTGATGTTGAAGTTGTCACCGTTCTCCTTGAGGATCAACGGCAGCAAATCCTTGGCCAGCAGGACACCCATGACGTCGTCATGGCTTTCACCGATCACCGGGTAGCGCGAGTGCGCCGAGTCGATCACGGCCGGGAGGAATTCCCGTGGGGTCTGGGTCGCCTTGATGCTGATCACCTGCGAGCGCGGGACCATGATGTCGCGTACTTGCAGGTCAGCCACCTGAATGGCGCCCTCGACGATAGCCAGCGCTTCGCTGTCCAGCAACTTGTTCTGATGGGCCTCGCGCAGTAGCTCAAGCAGCTCCTGGCGGTTTTTCGGCTCGTGGGCAAAAGCCTGGGTGATTTTACCCAGCCATGACTTCTGCCCGTTGCTCGATCGGTCTTCGCTCATAGCGATTACTCTGAATCCTTTAGTGTGACAGTTGAGTGTTTTTAAACTTCGTCGTCGGCATACGGGTCTGGATGACCCAGTTCTGCAAGCAACGTTTGTTCCAGTGTTTCCATCTCGCAGGCTTCGTCATCGTCTATATGGTCGTAACCCAAGAGATGCAAGCAGCCGTGGATGACTAGATGGGCCCAATGGGCTTCAAGTTCCTTGCCTTGTTCCTTGGCCTCGCGCTCCACCACCGCGACACAGATGACCAGGTCGCCCAGTAGCGGGATATCCAGCAGTTCATCGGGTACGTCGGCGGGGAAGGACAGTACGTTGGTCGCGTAATCCTTCTGGCGCCAGGTGTGGTTCAATTCGCGGCCTTCGGGCTCGTCGACCAGGCGAATGGTCAGTTCCGAATCAGCGGTGCGCTGGCGCAGGGCCAGCGCACACCATTGGCGGAACTGCTCTTCGCTGGGCGCGGGCGCTTCGGTTGCCAGCTGCAGGTCTAGCTCAAGCATCGCGGCGAGTGTCCTTGGACAAACCGTCGTCACGGTGTTCGAAGCGCTCGTAGGCTTCGACAATGCGCTGCACCAGCGGGTGGCGCACCACGTCCTTTGGCGAGAAATGCGTGAAACTGATACCCGGCACGTCTTTGAGCACTTCAATCACATGGCTCAGACCCGACTTCGTGCCCTTGGGCAGGTCAACCTGGGTAATGTCGCCGGTGATAATGGCCGTGGAGCCGAACCCGATGCGGGTCAGGAACATCTTCATCTGCTCGACCGTGGTGTTCTGGCTTTCGTCGAGGATGATGAAGCTGTTGCTCAAGGTGCGGCCGCGCATGTAGGCCAGCGGGGCGATCTCGATCACTTGGCGCTCGATCAGCTTGGCCACGTATTCAAAGCCGAGCATCTCGTAAAGCGCGTCGTAGAGCGGGCGCAGGTACGGGTCGATCTTCTGCGCCAGGTCGCCGGGCAGGAATCCGAGTTTTTCGCCGGCCTCGACCGCCGGGCGAACCAGCAGGATGCGGCGCACTTGCTCGCGCTCCAGTGCGTCGACCGCGCAGGCCACGGCCAGGTAGGTCTTGCCGGTACCCGCAGGGCCGATGCCGAAGTTGATGTCGTTACCGAGGATTGCCTTGACGTACTTCTGCTGATTCAAGCCCTTTGGGCGAATCATGCCTTTTTTGGTACGCAGGGCCACGCTGGCTTCGGCCACGGGGTTGTTGGCCAAATCTTCCACAGCCGATTCCTGCAAATACAGGTGCACGGTTTCCGGCGACAGCTCGCTACCCTTGGTTTCGCGGTAGAGCCGACGCAGCAGGTTTTCTGCAGATTTGGTGTATTGGGCCTCACCAATGAGCTCGAACTGATTGCCGCGGTTGCGGATTTCGATGCCCAGGCGTTGTTCGATCAGGCGCAGGTGCTCGTCGAACTGTCCGCACAGATTGGCGAAACGGCGAGCCTCAAAGGGCTCGAGGAGAAAACGATGGGGTTCTGCTATGGGTGCGTTCAAGGTCGCTTTTAGCCGCCCTTTGGCTGTTGAGGTGAAATAGAGAATAACGCCAGCCGCCTGTGTGCGAAAGCACTTAAATGGACTGGCCTCACTCTCAAGAACTACAAATAACGACTGTGGGAGCTGGCTTGCCTGCGATGGGGCCTGCACATTCAAAAGAGATGTCGCCTGTTACATCGCTATCGCAGGCAAGCCAGCTCCCACATTTGGTCCACATTTATCCTGGGATTGTCAGTTGATCAAAGAACCACGCAACGAATGGGGCTGCGCGGCATCAATGTGCACATCGGCAAACTGGCCGATCAAGGTCGGATTATCGCAACGGAAGTTTACGATGCGGTTGTTTTCAGTACGCCCTTGCAGTTCGCCCGGATCTTTTTTCGAGTAATCGGTGACCAGGATCCGCTGGGTGGAACCGACCATTTGTCGGCTGATCTCGAAACCCTGCTGGTTCAAGCGGTGTTGCAGCGCGTTCAAGCGCTCTTTTTTCAGTGCTTCCGGGGTTTCGTCCAGCAAGTCGGCCGCCGGGGTGCCGGGGCGCTGGCTGTAGACGAACGAGTAGGAGAAGTCGAAACCGACGTCTTCGATCAGCTTCATGGTCTGCTCAAAGTCTTTCTCGGTTTCACCGGGGAAGCCAACGATAAAGTCCGAGCTGATGCAGATACCCGGCACCGCCGCGCGCAATTTGCGCAGTTTGGATTTGTATTCCAGCGCCGTATGGTTGCGCTTCATCGCCGACAGGATGCGGTCCGAGCCCGATTGCACCGGCAGGTGCAGGTGTTTGACCAGCTCCGGCACCTCGGCGTGAGCCTGGATCAGACTGTCGGAGAACTCCAGCGGGTGCGAGGTGGTGTAGCGAATGCGCTCGATACCGTCCACGGCGGCGACCACGCGGATCAGCTCCGCCAGGTCGGCCAGGCGGCCATCGTGGGTCAGGCCGCGATAGCCGTTGACGTTCTGGCCCAGCAGCGTCACTTCGCGCACGCCGTTTTCGGCCAAGTGGATGATTTCCGACATGACATCGTCAAACGGCCGGCTGACTTCTTCACCGCGAGTGTAGGGCACTACGCAGAACGTACAGTACTTGCTGCAGCCTTCCATCACCGACACGTAGGCGCTTGGCCCATCGATACGGGGCTCGGGCAAGTGGTCGAACTTTTCGATCTCCGGGAAGGACACGTCGACCTGCGGCAGCTTGGTGATGCGCGCCGCGTCGATCATTTCAGGCAGGCGGTGCAGGGTCTGTGGGCCGAAGACCACGTCGACATAGGGTGCGCGGTCGCGGATCGCGGCACCTTCCTGGCTGGCCACGCACCCGCCGACGGCGATCACCATCTCCGGGTTGGCCAGTTTCAATTCACGCCAGCGGCCCAGTTGTGAATACACACGGTCCTGAGCGCGTTCGCGGATCGAGCAGGTATTGAGCAGGATCACGTCGGCATCTTCGGCGCGGGCGGTGACTTCCAGGGCCTGGTGTTCGCCCAGCAGGTCGACCATGCGCGAGCTGTCGTACTCGTTCATCTGGCAACCGTGGGTTTCGATATAAAGCTTCTTGGCCATGGGAATCGTCAACTGGTGGTAAAGAACCGCGCATTATAGGGGGCATGCCCATTGGTTCCTAGCGTTGTGCATCGGGTGCCATGCTATAGTTCGCGCCCTCTTTTATATCCCCGATGTGTTGCTCGCCCACCATGACCAAACGTGAAGCTCCAATCTATAAGGTGATTTTCCTCAACCAGGGCCAGGTGTTCGAAATGTACGCCAAGCAGATCTATCAGAGCGATCTGTGGGGTTTCCTGGAGGTGGAAGAGTTCGTCTTTGGCGAGCGCACCCAGTTGGTCGTCGACCCGGGCGAAGAGAAGCTCAAGGCTCAGTTCGAAGGCGTGGTGCGCAGTTTTGTGCCGATGCATTCGATTGTGCGCATCGATGAAGTCGAGCGCCTGGGCACGCCGAAAATCAGCGAAGCGCGGGGCGTGAGCAATGTCATGCCGTTTCCGATGCCGATGCCTGAAAAGTAGGGCTTCAGACCGTGTCGCGCCCTTCGCAGGCAAGCCCCACATTTTAATGCATCCCACAGTTGGAACTCGGTCAACTGTGGGCGCTGGCTTGCCTGCGATGGCGGTAGACGGGTTTAGCTGAGTCAGGGCAGGGGTGAGAAAGGCGAGCGCCCATCGGCACTCTGCAGCTCTTGCAGGTAGTTGCGGAAAATCTGCCCCAGCACCTGGGTCGCCACTTCCAATTCATCACGCTGCATGTGCTCGGCCACTTCGTCGGCCGTATCCAGCGCATCTTCCGCACCGTTGACCGCCGCCATTTTCAGCACGATATACGCCTGGACGTTATTGGCCGGCACACCTTCGCCCTTGAAGAACATGGTACCCAGCTGGAACTGCGCCTGGGCGTGCCCCTGCAACGAGGCTTTCTCGAAGTAGCTCAAGGCCTTGTTGAGGTCGCGGGCGGGGTTTTTGCTGTCGTGGAAGTACTCACCCAACTCGTATTGCGCCTGCGCATTCCCGTCCTCGGCCTGTTTCCGGCACGCGCTCAGCGCTTCGGCCTGGCTGTCTGGCTGGGTATTGAGGGTGCAACGACCCATCGCTGGGATTAACAACGAGTTGCCGCCTGCTTGTGCATGTGCCAGCAGCGGCTGAAGGAGCAACAGGCAGCCCAGAACCAGGGTGCGGCCGGTGCGTTTCATGGGAATCGACTTACCTCTGACGGGGCACGCGGACCCTCGTGGGATCCAATAAGCGCGCATTATGAAATAAGCAGGCCTCTGCTTACAAAGTCTTTACTCGTTTTTCTGCTGGTTGGGCAAGTTATCTGCCGGATTGCAGGTGATTTCTCGAAAAAACTCGGAAATCTCTTTAAGCAAAGTAGCAAATCAGACACCGTTTGCGCGGTGCCTGATTTTTACGGCCAATTACTTCAGTGCGGCGAAGGCGCGTTCAGCGGCGTCGAGGGTCAGCTTCAGCTCGGCTTCGCCATGGGCGATCGAGGTGAAGCCGGCTTCGAAAGCGCTCGGCGCCAGGTACACGCCGCCTTCCAGCATGAGGTGGAAGAAGCGCTTGAACAGATCCGCGTCGCTGCCCATCACGTCATCAAACGTGACGATATCGTCGGCGCCGCTGAAGTACAGGCCGAACATGCCGCCCGCTTGCGTTGTAACAAACGGGATACCGGCGGCGTCGGCGCGTTGTTGCAGGCCGTCGAGCAGGCGGGTGGTGTAGTCGGTCAGCTCGGCGTGGAAGCCCGGGCGGCTGATCAGGCGCAGGGTGGTCAGGCCGGCGGCCATGGCCAGTGGGTTGCCTGACAAGGTGCCTGCCTGGTACACCGGGCCCAGCGGCGCGATGTGTTGCATGATTTCGCGCTTGCCGCCAAAGCAGCCCACTGGCATGCCGCCACCGATGATCTTGCCAAAGGTGCTCAGGTCTGGCGTTACGCCGTAGTGCGCCTGCGCGCCACCAAGGGCTACACGGAAACCGGTCATCACTTCGTCGAAAATCAGCACCACGCCGTGCTTGTCGCACTGCTCGCGCAGGCCTTCAAGGAAGCCTGGCGCGGGGGGTACGCAGTTCATGTTGCCGGCCACCGGTTCGACGATGATGCAGGCCACCTCCTGGCCCACTTCATTGAGCATCTGCTCGACGGCGGCGATGTCGTTGAACGGTAGGGTCAGGGTGTGTTTGGCAAAGGCTGCCGGTACACCGGCCGAGCTTGGCACGCCTTGGGTCAGCAGGCCGGAACCGGCTTTTACCAGCAGGCTGTCGGAGTGGCCGTGGTAGCAGCCTTCGAACTTGATGATGCTGTCGCGGCCAGTGAAACCACGGGCCAGGCGGATCGCGCTCATGGTGGCTTCGGTGCCGGAGCTGACCATACGCACCATTTCCATCGACGGCACGATGGCGCACACCAGGTCAGCCATTTCGGTTTCCATGGCGGTCGGTGCGCCGTAGGACAGGCCGTGTTCCAGTTGCTTGCGCACCGCGTCCAGTACGTCCGGGTGGCTGTGGCCGAGGATCATCGGGCCCCAGGAGCCGACGTAGTCAACGTAGCGCTTGTCATCTTCGTCGGTGACGTAGGCGCCTTCGGCATGTTTGAAGAACAACGGCGTGCCGCCCACGCTTTTGAACGCACGCACGGGGGAGTTCACACCGCCGGGGATGTGTTTCTGGGCATTGGCAAACAGCGTTTCGGAACGGGACATGGTTGGGCTCTCTGAAATCAAATCTTAAGAAGGGCGTTGAACGCGCGGGCGCGACGCGTGACTTCCTGGGGGGTGTCGGCGCCAAACAGGCCGTGCACCACCGCCAGCAGGTCGGCACCGTGGGCCACCAGCGGTTCGGCGTTCTCCAGGGTGATGCCGCCGATCACGCAGATTGGCACGTGCAAGCGTGCGCGGGCCTGGGCCAGCATCTCGATGGTGGCCGCCGGCGCGCCAGGCTTGGTGTTGGAGTTGAAGAAGCGGCCGAAGGCGACATAACTGGCGCCTTCCTTGGCGGCCTGCTCGGCCAGTTCGATCTGGCTGTGGCAGGTCGAGCCGATGATAGCCTTGGAGCCGAGCAGCGCACGGGCTGGGGTCAGCGGGCCGTCGGTCTGGCCCAGGTGCACGCCGACGCCGAGGCGCGCGGCCAATTCAGCGTCATCGTTGATGATCAGTTGGGTCTTGTAGCGGGAGCACAGCTCCCGCAGCTTTTCCGCTTCACGCAGGCGCCGGGCTTCGTCGCTGCTTTTGTCGCGGTACTGCAGCAGGGTCACGCCACCGTCCAGCGCCGCTTCGACGTAGGCGAGGAATTTGCCGGCCAACAGTTGGCTGTCGGTAATGGCGTAAAGGCCACGTAGTTTCATCGGGCATGCCCCTTGGTTTTAAGAGCAGAAATCCAGCGGCAACCGGCGCGGTACAAACTGGCCCTGGCCGAGTTGTTCGGCGTCACGCAGGGTGCGCCAGGTGTAGTTGAGGGCTGATTGCACGGCGCTGACCAAGCCTTCGCCCTGGGCGATCCGACCGGCCAATGCACTGGCCAGCGTGCAGCCCGAACCATGGTAACTGCCGGGCAGGCGCTGGCAGGTAAAGGTATGGCGCGTGCCGTCACGGCTGTAGAGGCGGTTGTGCACTTCGTGCTCATCGCCATGGCCACCGGTGATCAGCAGGTGCTTGATATACGGCAGCAGCTTCTCGGCGCATTCGTCCGCCGTGCCTTCAGGCAATTGCGCGAGGATGCGCGCTTCGGGCAGGTTTGGCGTGGCGATCAGCGACAACGGCATCAGCCGTTCGCGCATCGCATAACCGACTTCGTCCTTGCCCAGGCTGCCACCGCCACCGGCGCGCAGCACCGGATCACACACTACCGGCAGGTGCGGGTGCGCCTGCAGCAGTTCGACCACGGTGTCGACCATCGCAGTGGAACCGAGCATGCCCAGCTTGACCGCTGCCACTTCGGAATCGCCGAGCACGGCATTGGCCTGGGCCAGCACCCACTCGCGGTCGAGCACGCGGAAATCGCTGACATTGACGGTGTTCTGCACGGTCAGGGCGGTGACGGCCGGGGCCGCATGGCAGCCCTGGGCGAGCAGGGCTTCGATATCTGCCTGCAAGCCGGCGCCACCACTGGGATCATGGCCGGAGAGACAGAGGACAACGGGGCGAGAGCTGTAGATATTCATGGTGCGCGAGCTTACCACCAAACGCTTTTGGCGGGGCCGTCTGGCGATGGCTGAATTTTGTACGCAAACATCAGCGTTTATAGCTGTTTGCTAGTGTCCGTTACTTACGGTGAAACACGCTAAAACCCTTGTTCTAGAGCCTTTAAAAATTTTATTTCAATGGTGTCCAATGGCCTTTAGCGGCTATGCTAGAGTGGATCCAAACAACTAACTGTATTGCCGGTGTACGTCTTCTCAAAAGGATAGGGGGCTTTTTGACATAACCGGACAGGCTACGCTGGGGCACTATGCGCTATTTGCTGATTTTACTGTTGTGCGGGCTGCCGTTGCTCGCCAACGCCGTCGAGTTCAACCAAGACACGCGAAGCCTGCCGCTGGGCCGGGCCATGCAAGTGCTCGAAGACCCGACCGATGCCCTGACCATTGCGGATGTCAGCGCGCCTTCCGCCGCTACGCAATTCAAGCCCCACGATAAAGACACACTGAACGCCGGCTACTCACGCTCGGTATTCTGGCTCAAGGTCAATCTGCATTACCTGCCCACCCATCCCGAAGTGCAACGCACCTGGTTGCTGGAGTTGGCGTACCCGCCGCTCGACCATCTTGACCTGTACCTGCCCGACAACACCGGCACCTATCGCCTGGCCGGGCGCACGGGGGATGCGCTGCCATTTTCTTCCCGTGAAATTCGCCAGAACAATTACCTGTTCAACGTCGACTTCACCCCTGGGCAGGCGAAAACCGTCTACCTGCGCCTGCAAAGCGAGGGCTCGATCCAGGCGCCATTGACGCTCTGGTCCAGCACCGCCTACCTGGAACAACAGCCGCTGCGCTTGTATGTATTAGGCCTGATCTACGGCGTGTTGTTGGGGATGCTGGTCTACAACCTGTTCATCTACCTCAGCGTGCGCGACACCAGCTATCTCTATTACATCTTCTATATAGCTTCGTTCGGCATGTACCAACTGTCGGTCAACGGCGCGGCGGTGGAGTATTTCTGGCCAAACAACCCTTGGTGGGCGAATGCGGCGACGCCGTTCCTGATTGGCTCGGCGGCGCTCTTCGGCAGCCTGTTTGCGCGCAGCTTCTTGCACACCGCCCAGCACAGTCGCTGGATCAACCGCCTGCTGCTGGCGTTGGTGGCCTGCGGCGCAGTGGTGATGCTGCTGTCGTTGATGACCAGCTACGCCCTGGCGCTGCGCCTGGCCACCGGTCTGGCGCTGGTATTTACCGTGACCATCTTTGTCGCCGCCATCAAGGCCTGGTATTGCGGCCAGCGAGTGGCGCGCTATTTCATCATCGCCTGGTCGGCGTTCCTGCTGGGCGGGGTGGTGAATACGCTGATGGTGCTGGGCTACCTGCCCAATGTGTTCCTGACCATGTACGCCAGTCAGATCGGCTCGGCGATTGAAGTGGCGTTGTTGTCCCTGGCCCTGGCCGACCGCATCAATTCCATGCGTGAACAACAGGCGCAGATCCTGTTCGATGCCAGCCAGAAGCTCGAAGTGCTCAACCAGCAATTGGCCCGCAGCAACCGACTCAAGGATGAGTTCCTCGCTACCCTCACTCATGAACTGCGCACGCCCATGAACGGCGTGATCGGCTCCCTTGAGCTGATGCAAACCGTGCCGTTGGACGCTGACCTGGCGCAGTACCAGCAAACGGCCGCCGGTTCGGCGCGGGACATGATGCGCATGGTCAACGGCATCCTCACCCTGACCGAATTGCAGGCCGGGCGCCTGAGTGCCCAGCCGCAGGTGTTCAGCCTGCGCGGGACGCTGGACACCTTGCGCCAGCAGTTCAACGCCAGCGCCCAGAGCAAAGGCCTGGCGTTTTCCATCGACGTGGCGGGCGAGCTGCCGGACCGCGTGGTGGGCGACGCCGACAAACTGCTGCAATGCCTGGATTGCCTGCTGGACAACGCCTTCAAATTCACCCACGAAGGGTCGGTCCGCCTGCGTGTGGTTGGCGTGCCGCACAGTGAGGGCGCTTTGCGCCTGAGCTTTATCGTCACCGACACCGGCATCGGCTTTGCCTTCCTGGATGAGGCCACGCTGTACCAGCGGTTCTTCCAGCTCGATGGCTCCACCACCCGTGAATACGGCGGCATGGGTATCGGCTTGGCGATCTGTCGGCAACTGATCGAGCTGCTGGGCGGGCGCCTCACACATCATTCCGAACCGAGCAAAGGCAGCCGCTTCCAGCTGGAGCTGGAGGTCAGCCCAGTGCCGCCTGAGTTCAAACCAATGCCAGGCCGGCAACGCGCGCCTCAGGAGTGCGCGGTGCTGCTGGTGGATGACAACAGCGTCGGCCAATTAGTGGTGCGCGGCATGCTGCTTAAGCTCGGCTACCGGGTGAAAAGCGTGGACAGCGGCCCTAACGCGTTGGCGGCTTTGCAGGGCGAGGATTTCGACGCGGTACTGTTGGACCTTCCCGAAGGTGGTTTCTCGTTGTGCTGTCAGATTCGTGCACTGCCTGGCTGCGGTGAATTGCCGGTGATCGCCGTGAGTACGTCGCTGAATGTGTCTGAACGCGAGCATTGCCATGGCGTCGGTATCTCTGATCGGCTGGTCAAACCGGTGCGTTTCGAGGCATTGCAAGCGGTGTTGCAGCGTCGGTTGTTGTGTCCGGTTGAGGGCGAACGCGCCGGGCTTTCGGCGGGTATGCCCCTTTTTTAAGGCGGATGACGGTGCTTAACTGAAATTCAGGCCCCAACTGGACGTGGCCTTTTTCAGGAGGCCCGTCATGAACCTGCATCAGTTTGCCGAGACCCACGACGTCACCAACCAACCGCCGTCCCTGGAAGGCACTAACCTGTATCGCATCGACTTGCCCTTGCAAGAATGGTCACGCCGCTGTGGCGCTGGCTGGGCGCAGGCGCGCATTGATGCCTACGGCGCGCTGGCCGGCGGGCCGCTGATGGAAGCCGGGTTCCTGGCCAATCAGAACAAGCCTGTATTCAACAGCCATGACCGTTATGGTCATCGCATCGACCTGGTGGAATTTCACCCGGCTTACCACGAACTGATGCGCACCGCCGTCGAGCATGGTCTGCCGTCGCTGCCCTGGGCGCACCCGCAGTCCGGTGCCCATGTGGCCCGCGCTGCCATGACCTACCTGCACAGCCAGGCCGAAGCCGGTACCGGCTGCCCGCTGACCATGACCTTCGCCTGTGTGCCGGCGCTGCGTATGCAGCCAGAATTGGCTGACCTTTGGCTGCCGAAAATTCTCAGCACTCACTACGACCCGCGCAATGTCGGCATCCGCCACAAGGCTGGCGCCACCATCGGCATGGCCATGACCGAGAAACAGGGCGGTACTGACGTGCGCGCCAATACCACCCGGGCTTATCCGGTAGGCGCAGGCGGCCCGGGGCAAGCCTATGAACTGGTGGGCCACAAATGGTTCTGCTCGGCGCCGATGTGTGATGCCTTTCTAACGCTGGCGCAAACCGACAAGGGCCTCTCCTGTTTCCTATTGCCCCGACATCGCCCGGATGACATGCGCAACGAGTTCTACATCCAGCGCCTGAAAAACAAACTCGGCAACTGCTCTAACGCCTCCAGCGAAGTGGAGTTCCGTGGCGCCCTGGCCTGGATGATCGGCGAGGAGGGACGCGGCGTGCCCACCATCATCGAGATGGTCGCCATGACCCGCTTCGATTGCATGGTCGGTTCCAGCGCCCTGATGCGTCAGGCGCTGACCCAGGCCAGCCATCATTGTGCCCATCGCTCGGTGGGTGGGCGTGTACTCGGCGAGCAACCGCTGATGCAAAACGTGCTGGCTGACCTGGCACTGGAAAGCGAATCCGCGCTGGCCCTGAGCATGCGCATGGGCAAGGCCCTGGATAACCTGGGTGATGAGCAGGAAGCCAAGTTCGTCCGGCTGGTGACGGCGGTGGGCAAGTATTGGATCTGCAAGCGCGCCCCGGCCATGATCAACGAAGCCGCCGAGTGCATGGGCGGCGCCGGGTATGTGGAGGACAGCATCCTGCCGCGCCTTTATCGTGAGGCCCCGGTGAATTCGACGTGGGAAGGTTCCGGCAATGTGCAGTGCCTGGACGTGCTGCGCGCGTTATCGAAAGAACCGGGTGTGCTGGAGGCGTTGTTTGTCGAACTCGGGGACGGGCACGGGGATAAGCCACTGGCGCGACACATTGAACAGCTGAAGTCGGCGTTTATGGACACTCAGGATATCCAGTACCGTGCGCGGCAGTTGACCGAGGATATCGCCGTGGCGTTGCAGGCCAAATTGTTGCTGGAGGCAGGGAATGCGGCGGTGAGTGATGGATTTATTGCCAGCCGGTTGGGTGAGTCATCCGGTCGGGCCTACGGGACTTTGCCGCGTGGTGTGGAGGTGGAAGCGATTGTTGCCCGCTCGACACCTAACTGAATAAACGCTGGCAAGCCAGCTCCCACCTTTCAAAGCATTCTAATTCTGGTGTTTATGTGAGCCTGGGATACAGGCAAGATAAAGGCCTGCAAGTCAGAACACAGGATGCTTACCGTGACCGAAGCTTTTGTTGTCGTTCAAACCGCTGAAGAAGCCGTGGATCGTCTGGCGGCCCTGCATGAGCGCGCTACCGGCGCGCTCAATCAAGCCCTCAAGCAGTACCTCAAAGACCGCGTCGAACCCGATGCCGAACAACGTGCGCTGTTTCGTTACCCAGAACTGCGCCTGACCTACCACTGCCACGGCGAAGTCCCACAGACCACTCGGGCGTACGCGAAGGTCCAGTTGCCGGGGACCTACAGCGTTACCGTCACCCATCCTGCGGCCTTCCGTAAGTACCTGCTGGAGCAACTGGTGCCGCTGATGCACGACTTCACCGTGACGGTGGAAGTGGGCGTCAGCCAGCAGAACATCCCGTACCCGTATGTGGTGGAGCAGGGCGACGAACTGGCCGGCTCCGGCGTGACCGCCGCGACCCTGGCCCGCGTGTTCCCCAGCACTGACCTGTCGGCTGCCACCGATGGCATCGCCGATGGCCTCTACGACTGGGAGAACACCGACCCACTGCCCCTGGCGCTGTTCGACGCGGCGCGCGTGGACTTTTCCCTGCGTCGGCTGGTGCACTACACCGGCAGCGACTGGCGCCATGTGCAACCGTGGATCCTGCTGACCAACTACCACCGTTATGTCGACCAGTTCATCGTGCATGGCCTGGAGCAACTGCGCAGCGACCCACGGTTTATCCGTATGGTGCTGCCGGGCAACGTGGTGATCGACAAGAGCATGGACCACGGTGAAGCGTCGGCGATTGCCGCAGGCGTTGTGTGGCATCGTTATCAAATGCCGGCCTATCACTTGCAGGCCAGCGACGGCCACGGCGTGACCCTGGTGAACATTGGCGTCGGCCCGTCCAACGCCAAGAACATCACCGACCATTTGGCCGTGCTGCGCCCGCATTGCTGGCTGATGATCGGTCACTGCGGCGGCCTGCGCCAATCCCAGACCATTGGCGACTACGTACTGGCCCACGCCTATATGCGCCGCGACGGGATTCTCGACCGCGTAGTGCCGCCCAATATTCCGATTCCGGCCCTGGCCGAAGTGCAGATGGCCTTGCAGCGGGCGGCGGCCAACGTCACCGGCGAACAAGGCGAAGAGCTGAAAAAACGCCTGCGCACTGGCACCGTGTTGACCTATGACGACCGTAACTGGGAGCTGCGCTGGGCCCAGGAACGCCCATTGATCAACCTGTCTCGCGCGGTGGCCGTGGACATGGAAAGCGGTACCATCGCGGCGCAAGGCTACCGCTTGCGTGTGCCTTACGGCACCTTGCTGTGCGTGTCCGACAAGCCGCTGCACAGCGAGATCAAACTGCCGGGTTCGGCCAACGCGTTCTATGAGCGCGCGGTCAGCCAGCACTTGAAGATCGGCATCGAAGCCGTCGACCTGCTGCGCACCGAACTCAACTCGCTGCACTCGCGCAAACTGCGCAGCTTCGACGAACCGCCGTTCCGCTAAGCGGTTGGGATGGTCATTTAACGGTCAGGCCACTAGGATTGTCGGTCCTGACCGTTAGATGTTCCTTTGCCATGTCCCGTCCCACCCGTCCTGATTCGCGCCGCCCCGGCGTGAAACCTCCGCATTCCGCAGCCCGTCGTGTCGCCAAGGCACCGCCGGCCGAGCCGAAGTTGATCCTCTTCAATAAACCGTTCGACGTGCTGACCCAGTTCAGCGACGAAGGCGGGCGCGCGACCCTCAAGGACTTTATCGACATCCCCGGCATCTACCCGGCCGGTCGCCTGGACCGTGACAGTGAAGGCCTGTTGCTGCTGACCAACGATGGCCAACTCCAGGCGCGGATTGCCGACCCCAAGCACAAACTGGCGAAAACCTACTGGGTACAAGTGGAGGGCGAACCGACCGAAGAGCAACTGCAACGGCTGCGTGACGGCGTCGAGCTCAATGACGGCAAGACCTTGCCCGCCGAAGCGCGGCAGTTGGATGAGCCCGAGTTATGGCCGCGCAACCCGCCGGTGCGCTTTCGTAAAAGCGTGCCGACCCATTGGTTGGAGTTGGTGATTCGAGAAGGGCGCAACCGTCAGGTACGGCGCATGACCGCCGCCGTGGGGTTGCCCACCTTGCGGCTGGTACGTGTGCGAATTGGCGATTGGACAATTGAAGGCCTGGATCAAGGCCAGTGGAAGGAAGTGCCGGCGCGCTTATAAGGCGCCGGACTCGATCAGACCGATGACCACGCTCTTGATGATGAACGCGGCCACGCCCAGGCCCAGCACGAAGAACAGGATGAACGAGCCAAAGCGTCCAGCTTTGGATTTCTTCGCCAGGTCCCAGACGATAAAGCCCATGAAAATGATCAGGATGGTGACCAGGCCGGTCATCATCCATTCTTCAAACAGGACGGGATCGATGTTGTTCATGGAGTTTTTCCGACAAAGGCAGGCGGCGAGTATACGGCAGTGCTACAGGCGCAATATTGACTTGAGTTGGAATGCAATCAATGTGGGAGCTGGCTTGCCTGCGATAGCATCACCTGGGTCTGGCTGACATACCGAGGTGTCTGCATCGCAGGCAAGCCAGCTCCCACATTTGATCTTCATGGGGCTCAGGTACGCAGATGGGTCAGTGGTAACTCAGTGCTGTTGAGCACCTGGTTCAGCACAAAGCTCGACCGCACGCTGGTCACGCCATCAATGCGCGTTAGATGCCCCAGCAGCAACTTCTGGTAGTGATCCATATCCGGCACCACCACTTTCAATTGGTAGTCAGCATCCATTCCCGTCACCAAACTGCATTCCAATACCTGGGGCAAGGTGCGGATGGCCGCTTCGAAATTCTCGAAACGCTCGGGGGTGTGACGGTCCATGCCGATCAGCACATAGGCAGTGAGGCTCAGGCCGAGCATCTTGCGGTCGAGCAGGGCGACCTGGCGTGCGATGTAGCCGTCATCCTCCAGTTGCTTGACCCGGCGCGAGCACGGCGAAGGCGACAAGCCGATACGTTCGGCCAACTCCTGGTTGGAGATCCTCGCATCACGCTGCAATTCCGCCAAAATACTCAGGTCGTATCGGTCAAGCTTGCTCATTGGGTTGGCCTTTGTCGTAACTATTGCGGTTAATTATCTATGAAGGGTTAAAAATTGCGCAAGCACTGTTTATTGACGCAATCTTCGCAATCATCTGTCGGGCGCTCGCCTGTATCTTTATCAACAGAATCACCGCCTGGACAACAGTCCACTTACAGCGCGCCCAATCAGGCCCGCTGCGGCCGCCACCCCAGCAGGGTTGAGCCGGCCTCCAGGCTGCACACTGTCCACAAGACGGCGTGAGGTGAGCCAACGCCAAAAGCGTTGAGCCAGGACGAAGTTCTCAAGGGGTGGCCGACGGGTCACCCCTTTTCTTTTGCCTGCTGATAACCTGTCCAAGAACCGGGCCTCGCTTTTCCAGTCTCATGGACAGGCCCTAATCCGCAATGAGGAATAGCATGAAGCGCATCTGGCGTTGGGCAGGTGTTGGTTTGCTGATGGTCACCGTTGGTGCTCAGGCAGTGGCCGACGAGCGTGATAACGCGCCGCGCGGTGAAGGCGGTGGTCAGCATGAAAGAGGGCCGGAGGGCGGACGGCCTGGGAATAATGAACAGCCGCGCCCACAGAATCAGCATTTCGATCGTGGTGCCCAGAACGGTGGTGGCCAATGGCAGGGGCGTCCCCAGGGCAATGAGCAGGGGCGGCCGGTGCAGCAACCGCAACCGTCGAATAACCTGCCGATCCAGAGTCGCCCCGACACCGTGCGCCAGACCCAGGAACCCCGCCAGGGCTATTACCGCGACATCCCGCGACGCAATGATGGTAACCCACATTGGGAAGCCGGCGGCCCAGGCTCACGGCCCGGCGACAACCGCTGGCCAGGCCGCCCCGACGGGCACGGCAATGGTTGGGGCCCAGGCCCGCAACATCGTCCTGGCTACGTGATCGACCGCTTCCCCGACCGCAACTACCGCGTGCCTTACCGCGGCCGGGATTATTTCTATTCCGTTGGCTACTGGTACCGCCCGCAAGGGCCGCGCTATGTAGTGGTGACGCCGCCCTACGGAATCCGCGTGCAATACCTGCCCGACTATGCACGTGAAGTGTGGATAGGCAGTGCACTGTTCTTTCTTGCGGCGGGCTCTTATTACACCTACGAAAGCAGTTCCCAGCAGTATGTGGTGGTGCAACCACCGACCGCTGTGCCGGCGCCGCAGCCCACGCCGCAAGGCAATGGCTATGACGTGGTGGCGTACCCCGCCAACGGCCAGTCACCGGCCCAGGTGCAGCAGGACGGTTACGACTGTTATCGCTGGGCGGTGCAGCAAAGCGGCTTCGATCCGCAGGCGGTGACGTACGCCCCAGACCCTGCGGTGGTGCAAACCTACCGCCAGGCCCAGGGCAACTGCCTGAGCAGTCGCGGCTATCAGGTGCAACAGTAGCAGCGACAAGCCTCAAGCTTTTGGTGTCAAGCTTGAGGCTTGTGACTTGCAGCTTGAAGCTGATCCGCAGGATCCGCATGCACCAGCACTTCGGCGCGCGGGTAAGCCTTGTGAATGGCATCGGCGGCCTGGTCGCTGATCCCGTGGGCGACTGACAGCGTCAACTCCCCCGGCAACTCCAGGTGCAATTGCACAAACCAGTGGCTGCCGGAAATCCGCGTGCGCAGATCATGTGCGCCCAACACCCCCGGTACGCCACGGGCCAGTTCCAACATGTGCTGGCTGACGTCCGTCGGCAGCTCTTCATCCATCAACACCGCAAAACTCTCCCGAGCGATCTGGACCGCGCTCCACAAGATGTAGGCAGCGATGCCCAGGCCGAACCAGGCGTCCACTTGATGGTAGCCAACACCCGCCAGCACCAGCGCCACCAGGATGCTCCCATTGAGCATCAGGTCCGAGCGGTAGTGCAGTGAATCCGCGCGCACGGCGTTGGAGCCGGTTTCGCGGATCACCCGGTGTTGCAGCATTAATAAGGCGACGGTCAACGCCAGGGAAAACACGATCACGCCAATGCTCAACCACGGCGCGCCCACCGGTTCCGGGTGCTGCAGCCGCTCGTAGGCCTGGAACGCGATCAGCACCGCACTGCCACCGATAAACAGCGCCTGCGCCATGCCCGCCAGCGATTCTGCCTTGCCATGCCCATAACGGTGATCGTCATCGGCCGGGCGCAGGGCGTAATGCACCGCGAGCAAATTCAACAGCGAGGTCACGCCGTCCAGCAGCGAGTCGGTCAACCCGGCGAGCATGCTCACCGAGCCGCTGAACCACCAAGCGATGGCCTTGGTGATAATCAACGCACAGGCCACGCCCACCGAAGCGCGAGTGGCCAGGCGCAAGAGCCGGGCGTGTTCGGGACTGCTGGTCATAGGCGGCTCGACTCCTTAAGCGGCAGGTTGCAGGCCCAGGCTGGCGAGCTGTTGCACGCTGCCTTTGAACTGGATCATGCGCGGGTCGTCCAGCGGCAGGGTGCGGCCGGTTTCTTTCTGAATGATGCTTTGCAGCTTGGCATTGTCGACCTTGCCGTCGGCGCCGATGGCTTCGTGGAGTTTTTCCGGGTCGACCTGGGCGGTCTTGCCCGGTTCGAAGTAGATGGCGCCGGTGGCGAAGTCCACACCAAAAGCGATCAGGCCTGGGATTACGTAGAACAGCAGGCCCACGGCATCGAGCACGGCAATCGTCGGGTCGATCTTGCCGTCGATCTGGCCGCGGCGGTCCGGGTAGAAGATCGATCCGCAGGCCGTCAGTTGGCTCAGCAGGGTGACGGCGAGGACACCACCAATGACACGGGAAGCGATACGCATAAAAATTCTCCTGAACACGATTGATACGGGACTATATGACAATACTGCTGAACAACAGCGCTCTAATGTGCGAGCAGGCAAGCCAGCTCCCGCCGTTGAGCGCGTTGCCAGGCGCAGCCGGTGGTGTTTTTCAGACCAGCGTCGGCAACCGGCAGTTCGCCGTTATACTCGCCGCTCTGCTTTGGAGCCAGTATGAATTCGTTGCCGATTGATGATGTTTTACCCGCCCTGCGTGACGCCTTGGCGAATCGCCATGAAGCCGTGCTGGAAGCGCCGCCCGGCGCCGGTAAAACCACCCGCGTGCCCTTGGCCCTGTTGAATGAGCCATGGCTAGCCGGGCAAACCATCCTAATGCTCGAACCGCGCCGCCTTGCCGCCCGCGCCGCTGCCGAGCGCTTGGCCAGCGAGCTGGGTGAAAAAGTCGGTGAAACCGTCGGTTATCGCATTCGGCTGGACAGCAAAGTCGGCCCCAACACGCGCATCGAAGTGGTCACCGAAGGCATCCTCACCCGCCGCCTGCAGGACGACCCGGCGCTGGACGGCGTGGGCCTGCTGATTTTCGACGAATTCCACGAACGCAGCCTCGACGCCGACCTCGCGCTGGCCCTGAGCCTGAACGGCCGCGACCTGTTTCGTGATGAGCAACCGCTGAAAATCCTGCTGATGTCCGCCACCCTCGAAGGCGAGCGCCTCGCCAGCCTGCTGGAGAACGCGCCGATCCTGCGCAGTGAAGGGCGCATGTTCCCGGTGCAGATGCGTTGGGGGCGGCCGTATCAGACGGGTGAATTTATCGAGCCGCGCCTGGTGCAGACCATCCTTGATGCCCTGCATGACGAAACCGGCAGCGTGCTGGTGTTCTTGCCGGGGCAGGCGGAGATTCGGCGGGTCAATCAACAACTGGCCGACGCCCTGGGTGATCGTACCGATGTGCTGCTGTGCCCACTGCATGGCGAACTCGATTTGAACGCTCAGCGCGCTGCTATCGATCCCGCGCCCGCCGGCAAACGCAAAGTCGTGCTGGCCACCAACATCGCCGAGACCAGCCTGACCATCAATGGCGTGCGCGTGGTGATCGACGCCGGCTTGGCCCGCGTGCCGCGCTTCGACCCGGGCAGCGGCATGACCCGCCTCGACACCCAGCGCATCTCCCGCGCCAGCGCCACGCAACGGGCTGGCCGGGCAGGGCGGTTGGAGCCGGGCGTGTGTTATCGCTTGTGGTCCGAGGACCAGCATGAAGGCCTGGCTGCTTACGCCAGCGCGGAAATCCTCGCCGCCGACCTGGCGGGTTTGGCCTTGCAGTTGGCACGCTGGGGAGTCACGCCTACACAGCTGGTGTGGCTGGATGTACCGCCGACCGCTGCGTATGCCCAGGCGCAGGACTTGCTGATGCGCCTGGGCGCCATGAATGAAGACACACTCACCGCGCACGGCCAGAAGATGGCCGAGTTACCTGCTCATCCGCGTATCGCCCATTTACTCTTGCGCGGGCAGGACTTGGGGCTTGCGGCGACGGCGTGTGATGTCGCCGCCTTGCTGGGTGAGCGCGACATCTTGCGCGGTGGCGGCGCGGATTTGCACAGCCGCCTGGCGCTGTTGTCCGGCGAAGAACGTGCGCGTGGCACGCAAGGCGGCGTGCAGCGCGCCAAGCAACTGGCCCGTCAATATCGCGGCTACCTGAGAGGCAAGGCCACGCAACCGGTGGCTGACCCCGATCACCCACGCTGGCTCGGCGCCTTGCTCGCCCTGGCCTACCCGGACCGCGTCGCCCAGCAACGCCGTCCCGGTGGCGCCGAATACCGTCTGGCCAATGGCCGTGCCGCGTTGTTCGCCGAGGCCGACAGCCTGATGAAACAGCCCTGGCTGGTGATCGCCGACCTGGGCAGCCGCCAGGGCCAGCGTGAAGAACGCATCTACCTGGCAGCGGATTTTGATCCGGCGTTGTTCGACACGGTGTTGTCCGAGCAAGTGCGCAATGTCGACCAACTGGACTGGGACGAACGCGAAGGCGTCCTGCGCGCCGAACGCCAGCGCAAAGTCGGCGAACTGGTGCTCAGCCGCGAACCCCTGACCGGCCTCGACGAATCTGCCCGCAGCCAGGCGCTGGTCAACCTGGTGCGCCGCAAAGGCCTGGAACTGCTGCCCTGGACTCCGGAACTGCGTCAGTGGCAAGCCCGTGTGATGCTGTTGCGCCAACTCGACGCCGGCAACACCAGCGAGTGGCCCGACATCAGCGACAAGGCCCTGCTC
Source organism: Pseudomonas sp. RA_5y_Pfl1_P24 (assembly GCF_963970945.1). Lineage (NCBI taxonomy): Bacteria > Pseudomonadati > Pseudomonadota > Gammaproteobacteria > Pseudomonadales > Pseudomonadaceae > Pseudomonas > Pseudomonas sp. RA_5y_Pfl1_P24. Next base: position 64,647 of record NZ_CAXAOJ010000015.1, read on the forward strand.
GCCAGCCTCGAACACTGGTTGATGCCTTACCTGGGCAAGGTCTCGCGCCTCAGCCACTTCGCCAACCTGGATATTTCCAGCTACCTGCACAACCTGTTGCCCTGGCCATTGCCCCAACGCCTGGAAGAGCTGGCGCCGCAGCATGTGAAAGTGCCGTCGGGGTCATCGGTACGCCTGGACTACAGCGAACAGCCGCCGATTCTGGCAGTGCGCTTGCAGGAATTGTTCGGGCTGGCAGACACCCCGCGTATCGCTGGCGGGCGCCTGGCCGTGAAGTTGCACCTGCTGTCCCCGGCGCGGCGGCCGGTGCAGGTGACGCAAGACCTGGCGAACTTCTGGCGCAGTACCTACGCCGAAGTGAAGAAGGATTTGAAGGGGCGGTATCCGAAACATTACTGGCCGGATGATCCGTTGGTGGCCGAAGCTACGGCCCGGATCAAACCCAGAAAGCCTTGAATGTAAGTAACTCCCCAGTCGTTTTGATGACTGGGGGTTACCTGAAAGCGTTGAATCAGAGCAAGGTGGTTGTCTTGAAGGGCTTAAAGCACTTCAAGCGCACTGTCAAATTGCTTATGCGCGTTTGGCAACGATTTGCTCGTTTGGGTGTGGATGCCACAGGTGTACTCGATGAACGAATGCCCGGCGGTTTCAGACTGGGCAACATTGTAGTTCTGAAAGGGCAGCATGGCCCTGCGTACCGGGGATTGATCCAGGATGTTCTTGAATGTGGTGCTCGCGTCATCAGCGATCCACAGCCTTCTTACTTTTCTCTGCTGGTTGCCATCGATGAATTTATGCCGGGCATGCAGGACACGCAGGTTATCCATCACCAGAATGTCCCCTGGCTCAAGGCTGATGGGGGTAATGTAACGCTCGTTGGTGGAGTAGTGGGTCTGGATGTATTTAAACGCCGCGCTGGCCCATTCGGGAATAAACGCAGTGCTGTCATACCGGTAGCGAATTCTTAACGTTTCGTCATCGATTTTTTCAAAGACTGCGCAATCGATGGACAGCAAATCGTCGCGGCAGTAAGTGACACTGCCGCTGGTCATCAATATTTTTAATGTGTCAGCGTGATGGGCAAGCAGGTCATTGTAGATTTTCTGCCCATCCACCAGGAAGTTGTCGCCGCCAAATTCAGGCTTTGAAACGCACTGGAGAATGACGAATTTGCGTGGCGTGATTTTTTTCGCAGTGCCCTCTACGTAGGCGATGCCATTCAAGAATGACCCATCGGTATGCGGGAAAAAATCGCTCGACAGTTCGCCATGATAATCATCCTTGAAGCGTTGCCAGTCCTTGTTGATCGGCTCGCCACCGCCCACCACACCGTGTTCATCGGACTTGGTATGAAACTGAATCAGCCCGAACTTGCCGGCGGTCTCTCTAAAGGCTTCCAGAGAGTGGTCTTGAGGCTTGATAACGCAATATCCATGCTCTTTCAGAAACGTCGAGATTTCTTTGGTTTCAAAAAAATCAAACTTACGTGTGCTCATTTCACGCTCCTTGTTTTATTGGAAGAACTTTTTACAGGCCGTTGAAAAAATGATCGAAGATCATCTTCAAACCAAAAAACGTCACCCCTGCCTTTAACAGCATTGCGCCGACACGCTGCGATATACGGTCTCTGAGAAAGCCGCCCAAGTACGAACCCAATGTAGAGGCGGTAATCATGATGATGATCAGGTTGGCGTAATCCATGAACGCAAAACCTGCAATAACAAAGGCGGCGACCTTGAGCCCGTGCAGTACGCTCATTTGCATGGCGTGGGTGACAATTACTTCGTTTTTATTAATATTCATCTTCATCAGGATGGGCTGCGATATCAAACCGGTTACGGCCACGAACAGTGAAAGGAAGGTTTGAAAAAAGCCCACCAGGGCAAAGTTTTTAAATATAAAACCCAGGCGTGCGACGATCTTGGTCCAGGTGATGGCCAGGATGAAGAAGCCGAGAATCAGTGATAAATATTGCTCGGGAAATTTGCCGATGAAGAAGTAACCGATGAACGCGCCGACCAGGCAGCCGATAACGTATTTAGGCAGGATTTCCACTTTCGCACTTTTAAAGTCAAACGCGAATCGACTGGCGTTGCTGACCATTTGAATCAAGCCGTGAACCGGTACAACCGCAGAGATGGGGATAAATTGAGGCATAACCGCAAGCAGTCCAATCCCGCCGCCCACGCCAATGGCAGCCGTCATGAATGACGTAATAAAACTGACGCCCACCAATAGATACAAACCATCAGAAAGTTCGAGCATTGTTAATTCCTATCCAATTTTATAAAACGTAAAGCATATATATCGATGCGCAGGCTTCTCACCGGGTGAGTAAACCGGGCGCAATCGCCTGCGAGCGCGCTGAGAGAGTCAGGCGCTTTGAATCTGGCGTAGAAGTGGGTATTGCTACGTGAATAAAGGGCAGCAATGATGGCCGCTACTTATAAACTTCCTGCGATAAGTCATTAGCCTGTCATCACTCTGAAGTGATGCGATACGTGCCAGAAACTACGCCATGACTGAGGGAGGTAGAACATGTATATGTTTTACCCACCGATACGCTCATGGCGAGCCTCTCTTACAGCACTCGATTTACTGCTCAGGCAGGGCCCAGGCGATGATGCTGTCACCTAACTTGGTTGGGATTCGGTCATGACCGCCAACCACCGCCACCACGTACTGTCGACCCTGGCTCATGTAGGTCAAGGGCGAAGCCTGATTGCCTGCCGGGAGGCGTTCTTCCCAGAGCAGCTCACCGCTTTCGCTGTTGTAAGCCCGCATGAACCGGTCAATAGCGGCGCCGATGAACGTCACACCGCCAGCGGTTGTCACGCCCGTTGCATCACTTGGCGTACCGATTTCGAAGCGCATCTTGGAGGCGATCCCCCAAGGTCCACTGTCATAGCCTGTGCCGAACGGGCGGCTCCACACGACATCGCGAGTGCGCAGGTCGATACCGGAGATAAAGCCCCAGGGTGGCGCAATGCATGGCTGGTCAAGGGATGACATCCACGGGTCTTTAATCGCGCCGTAAGGTAGCCCGGCCTGGACGCGGAAGCCCTGGGCGTTGCCCGGCGACTCCTGGAACGACTTGGCATTGATGGCGTCGAGTTGTTCGCGCGGCACCAGCCCCTGCATATAAGGAAGGCGCTGGTTATTGATGATCAGCAGCCCTCGCTTAAGGTCGACCATCACACCGCCCCAGTTCAAGCCGCCATGATGGCCGGGGAAGATCAGGCTTTGCTGGCCCACGACCGGCGGGGTGAAGATCCCTTCGTAGCGTGCCTGGCGAAATTCGAGGCGACATTGCATCTGATCGAAAGGCGTCAGGCCCCAGGCATTGGCTTCGGTCAGTACTTCCGGTGTTTTCGATGGGCGCCCCATGGTGCTCGGCATACCAGGGGACAGTGGCTGGGTGGCTGCGGTGTAGTCTCCCGGGGCGGTGCCCTGTGGGACAGGAGCTTGCACGACATCCACCAGTGGTTCGCCGGTGGCGCGGTCAAGCACGAACAACTGGCCGGATTTGGTCGCCTGGATCACGGCCGGGCGTGGCCCGGCAGCCGTCGGAAAATCAATCAGGCTGGGTTGCGGGCTCAGGTCGTAGTCCCATAGATCATGGTGGACTGTCTGGAAGTGCCAGCGGACCTTACCGGTGGTGGCGTCCAGTGCGACCAGTGACGAACTGAACTTGTCTTCTTGTGCTGTGCGGGTGCCGCCATAGAAGTCGCCCGCTGCGTTGCCGGTGGTGACATACACCAGGCCCAGTTCATCGTCGGCCGACAGCGGTGCCCACGAGTTGGGGGTGCTGAGGGTGTAGGTCTCGTTGTTACCCGCGGGGGCGTTGGTGTCTGGCCGGCCCAAATCCCAGGCCCACTTCTGTTTGCCGGTCACTGCATCGTAGGCGCGCACCACGCCCGAGGGGGCAGGGCGCACATCCGAGTCGAGTACTCGGCCACCGGTGATCACCACCCCGCGAATGACCAGAGGAGCAGACGTGATACCCGTCGAACCTTTTCTGAAAGTGCCCAGCCCGTCTTTCAAATCCGCAAAGCCTGCGTTGCCGAAGTCGGGACACGCCTGGCCGGTCAGGGCGTCTACCGCGCCGAGGCGAATATCATTGGTGCCCCAAATGATGCGCGAGGCGCACAAGCCACTGGCATTGGGGACTTCGAAATAAGAGACACCACGGCAATAGGCGCCGCCATTGGCGAAGTAGTCCGGGTCGACTTTGGAGTCGAATCGCCAGTTCTCCTTTCCAGTGGTGGCATCCAGGGAAATGATGATTTGCTTGGGGGTGCAGGTGTAGAGCGAGTTACCCACCTTGATCGGCGTGGCTTCGTTCAAGTACTTGGTTTTCTCACCGGGTTGCTTCACGTCGCCGTGGTGGTATTCCCAGGCTTTGACCAGGCCCGACACATTTGAAGGCGTGATCTGCGACGCGGCTGAATAGTGGTTGCCCAGGTTGGAGCCTGCATAGGCGGTCCAGTTGGTCTCGGTGTGTGACGCGGCAATATTGCCGTCTGGAGAGGCGACGGTACTGCGGCTGAAGGCGGCGGCGGGGCGTGTGGTGGCGTGCGCCGAGTCGGCAAGGTGAACGCTTTTCGGGTAGAACAGCGGCACCAGGATGGTAGCCCCCATCACCAGCGGCAGCACACCCATAATGGTGAAGTAATGACTTTTTCTGACGTTGGCAAAATCACGCCGTACTACGGGCCAGAACGCCAGGAACGGCACGCTGAGAACCGCCAGCCAGGCCAGGCGTGGAATATAGGCCCAGCCATCGTAACCAGACTCCCACACCGCCCAGGCATAGGTGGCCACAGAGGCTGCGCCATAAAGGTAGAGGCCCAAGGACTTTTTCAGGCCCAAGAGGATGGCCGATAACAACAGCGCGGTGCCCATCATCGCGTAATAGGGTGACCCGCCCGCGGCCATCAGCACGCCGCCTTTATAGGCCAGCATCACGCCAAGCAGGGCAACCACTGTGTTGTACACCCCGAACAGGAGGTTTGAGACTCCCGCTGCACTACCCAACGTCCTTTCGTTCATGGCCACCATCCCTGTGCGATTCGATACGGATCCGAGTCCGAGCGGCGCGCATGATTGCCTATTGTTGTAACGAAATACAATATGTAGTGAAAAAATTAACTGTTTGGTGATTTTTTTGTATTCTGTTTTGATCAGAAACAATTGTGCTAGGCTGCTTGGCCCGTTATTGGGCGCGGTGATGGCGAAGCTCCGGCACTGACGGGGAGCCAGTGACGCGTTCTAGATTTGGCTTTCTTCTGGCACTGCGCGTTGATCAGTCTTGAGTCGGCCGACTTGATCCAGGTGGCGCCAGAGAAACTGTGCGGCTTCTTCACGCCGATCAGACTCGATGAGGTCGAGCAAATGGATGTGTTCCTGGCATTGCGCCTTAAGACGCGTGCGATCAATGTTGGCCTTGTAGCCCATAAAGCGCCTGAGCTGATTCTGGTGGCGTATGGCGTCGATGAAAAAAACATTGCCGGAGCACTGCACGATCATTTCGTGAAACTGGGCCCCCAGCTGGAACAGTTGCGCGCGGGACAAGGTCTGGATCTCGCCGTCGATCAAGGCCTGTTGCTGTTGCCTGGCCTGGGCAAACGCGGCGTGATTGACCTGATAACCGGGCTCAAGGAGCGCCGCCGGTTCGATGGCCATCCGGAAACGGTAGCTATGAATATGCGCCTGCGTGTTATGCACGAAGTCCTTGAGGCCCCACCCTTGGCCTGGCTTACGCTCCACCATGGCTTCGCCGGCCAACCGGTTCAGCACCTTGAGCAACTGCCCCCGGGGCACCTCATAGCGTCGCAACAACTGCGCTTCGAAAAAGTGCGCAGGTATTTCTCCGCTCAGAATGTCGTCGACCACGCGAAGGTAAAAGTCCTCGAACGGATCGCTGGCGCAAGGGACTGCGGCTTCCTGAATCTGCCCGGCACCTTGTTTGAGGAAATAGCCACGATTGGGCTCTTGAATGGCAAGGTCCCACTCGGCGAGCAAGGCAAAAACCCGCCGGATCGGCGAGCGCGACACCCCGAGCGCTTGCGCAAATGTCTGCTCGCGCAAGGGCTCACCGGCTTTCATCGAACGGGCGCGAACCATGTCGATGACGCGTGGGGCCAACTGCAGGGCGAGGTCTTTCTTGATCACAGGTTTTATTCCGAATGGTTAGCTTCAGTCCGTTCCCGTCGGGGCAGATGCCCCCACCGCACTGGAGTGGGAAAATACCATACGAAGAGCATGAGTATTTGCACTGACCACTTTCAATAGCGTGGCGCTGGAGCCGCGAATGAGGCTCCAGGCTGATGATTTGTTTATTCCCAGGATGGATAGTTACCCATGCTCAAATTCAATGCTCACCTCGGTTTCCAGTTCAACGAATTGCCTTTTCTGCAACGCATCGAAGCCGCCGCCGCTGCCGGTTTCAGGGCGGTGGAGTTCCCATCGCCCTATGAATTTGACGCCAGCCTGCTCGCCGATCACCTGGCTCAATACAACCTGCCGTTGATTCAGTTCGCAGCGCCGGCAGGTGTTACCAAAGGCATCGCTGCCTTGCAGGGCAAGGAGCAGGAATTTCGCGATGGGCTGCGCGAGGCGGCCCGCTATGCGAAGGCGCTGAACTGCTCGGATGTGCACATCATGTCTGGCGTGACCACGCCCCAGGATGAGAGCGCGCCTGCCTACGTCAGTAACCTGGAATACGCGGTCAAGTACCTCGAAGATCAGGGTTTGCGCGCGCTTATTGAAGTGATCTGCCCGCAGGCGATGCCCGGCTATTACATGTCTGACTTCAGCAAGGCGCAACAGGTGCTGGAAACCTTTACGAGTGTCGGGCTGATTCTGGATCTTTACCATGCCCAGCTTTTGACCGGCGACGCAGCCGGGGTGCTGGCGCAGTTTTACGACAGGACCGTCCATGTACAAATCGCCGACAACCCGGGTCGTCATGAGCCGGGCACCGGGACCATGGACTTTGCCGCCTTGTTCGCGGCGCTGGAGCAGCGTGGCTACCGAGGATGGATCGGCTGTGAGTACCGCCCATCCGGCACCACGGTTGAAAGCCTTGAGTGGCTTAAGCCGCTGCGGGCCCAGGTGTTGAAACCCTAGGGGTTATTGCGCGGCAGGCAGCAGGAAGCGGGCGATCACCGGCAGGTGGTTGGAAATACGCAAAGTATCGTCTTGGCGCACCTTCGCTTCCACGCGTTTGATCCGCGAGCTGTAGAACAGGTAATCCAGGGTGCGATCCGGGCCATCAAGGCTTGGGTCGTTGGGGAAGTGCGTCAGCCATTTCTCACGGTCGATGCCACTGGATTGGCTGTTGCTGGGGATCATCGGGTATTTGTCCCACAGCATATGCAGCTCGCTGTCCGGCGAATATTGCCCGCGCTTACCGGCGTCCAAACGCAGGAATTGACCCAGGGGCAGCAGGTTGAAATCCCCGCCGATCAGCCAGGGCGTGCCACGGCCTTCGAGTCTGTCCAGCAGTTTGACCGTGGTTTTGACTTGCTCCTGCACCGCGCTGCGTCCGGGGGCAGCGCCGTCCAGGCGCGTGTTGATCACTGCCAGTTGGCCGCCGTCGCTGAGCGGCAGGTAGGTCAGCAGCAAGGCCGGTTTGGGTCGGAACTGACGGCTGAGGATATTGGCCTCGGGCGCCGGCAATTGCAGGCGTTCGGCGTGTTCGATCTGGTAGCGGCTAAGGGTCGCCAATTTGCGGCCGACGCTGCCGAAGATATGCAGGTTTGGCACAAAGTCGGCTTTCCAGTCGAACGTCTGGGCACTGCAAGGGTAGAGGTCGACCAGGCGTTCCTGCAAAAGGGCGAGCTGGTCCTGGTAGTGGGAAGGCTTGGCGTTTTCGTCGAGTTCCTGCAGCAGCAGGATGTCGGGTTTTTCGTCGCGAATCACCCGCGCCACTTCGTCGAGGCTGGCGGCCATGTCTTCAACCGTGGGGCGATCATCGGGGCCGCTGCCATCGGCGGTGTCGTACCAGAACACGTAATTCTTGCCGGCCAGGTATTGTACGTTCCAGGTCATGACCTTGAGCGCCTGCCCTGGCAGCAGCGTTGGTGCACGCGGCGCGACGCAGCTCACCGGCAGGGTTTCCTTGGCCTCGGGGCGCCAGGTCAGGCTGTAGATCAGTGCGGTGAGCAGGCCTGCGATGATCAACAGGCCCAGCAAGGTTATGCGCAATAAACGGGTCATCGGCTCGGCTTATAGCGTTTCAGGAGTGGCAAGGAGCATATCACCGCGCGTCGGCATCGCCACCGATCAACATGAATAAACGGAACAGCACCACGCTGGTAAACAGTTGCAGGAAGCTGTGGGCGCTGTCTATCAATAGGCCCAGCAATGGCGCCGGTTCTGGATAGGCTGCCACGCTGGCGCCCTTGAGCAGCCACAACGGTGTCATCACGCACAGCAGGCACACCAGGATTCGCCAGAAATGCCCACGGGTCAGGCGGAAGCTTTCCTTCATGGCCTCCAGCGCCGGCATGCCGCGCAGCACCAGCAAGTACTCGGCGAACGCCAGCACCACCATCAGCCACAGGCCCGGCAGGAAATACAGCGACAGCCCCAACAGAATCAGCAGCGTGCTCATGGCCGTCAGCAGGGCGAAACGCGGCCACAGGGTCAGGGCCATGGCCCATACATCCTGGGTGCGCGGCGACTCGCCACGGGTGCGGGCATCCAGGAACAGAATCAACGCGCCGGTGTACAGCGGGTACACCAGCAACCCCACCACCACGCTGTAACCGGGGAACGCGTCCGGGCCGACCATGTGGTTGAGCACCTGTTGCAGCAGGGCTTCGAGAATCACCAGCGGCAAGCATAACTGGACGATGGCGCCCAGGTTGTGTCGGGTGAAACGCAAGGAGTCGCGCAATACGTCTAACGGATTCATCAAGTTCATCGCAGGCCTGAAGGCAAGGGCAACACTTTAACCGATCAAGGCTGGCGGTACGCAAACGTAAACCTTGAGTAAAGACCATTGAAACAACTCGTAACACCCCCATAACTAAGACGGCGCCTGATTAAAGGCGAGACCACGATTTCTACCGGCAATCTAACGAGGTCGCCATGAACAGCGAAGAGCAAACCCTGATCGATGGACTGTTTTCACGGTTGCAGCAAGCCGAAACGGACTCAGCCCCCCGCGACGCCCAGGCCGAAGCGCGGATCAAGGAGCACATGACTCGCCAACCGGCGGCCGGGTACTTCATGACCCAGTCGATCCTGGTGCAGGAACACGCGCTCAAGACTCTCGACGCGCAGAACAAACAACAGGCGCAGCAGATCCAGCAATTGCAGGATGAGCTGCAACGGGCCAAATCCGCGCCACCCGCCGCTTCGGGTGGCGGTGGTTTCTTGTCGAGCATCTTTGGCGGAGGCGGTTCACGTGATTCGCAACCGGCACAGAGCGCGCCAGCCTCTTCCAGCGGCGGTTGGCGTGAACCGGCGCGGCCTTCCTTTGGCCAGCCTGCGCCGCAGCAAAACTATGGCGCCCCGCAGCCGAATTATCAACAGCCTCAGCAAGCGCCAGCCGCTCCAATTGGCAGTGGTTTCCTCGGTGGTGCGTTGAAAACTGCTGCCGGTGTGGCCGGTGGTGTGATGTTGGCAGAGGGCATCAGCAGCCTGTTCAACCACAACTCACAACAGCCGCAAGTCGTCGAGGAAATCATCCGCGAAGAGCCCGCGCCTGCCAGTGACAACGGCAACTGGGGCAACGATGACCAGAAGTTTGCCGGCAATGACAGCTGGGGCAACGACAACGCCTCGGACAGCTTTGCCGACAGCGATTACGCCGACGATTCCTCTTCCTTCGGCGACGACGATTCCTTCGTCTGACACACCGTGATCGGGGTGCTTCGTCGCCCCGGTCTGATTTTTCCCGGAAACGTTCTCGCGGCTGGCATACTGGCAGCCTTTCCGGGCGCTGGCGCCTGGCTGTCATGAGGAAGTGCGGTGAAGAAAATTGCAGTGTTCGCCGATGTGCAAAACCTCTACTACACCGTCCGCCAGGCCTATGGTTGCCACTTCAACTATGCCGCCCTGTGGGCTGACATCAGCTCGCGGGGGCAGATTGTCGAGGCCTATGCGTACGCCATCGACCGCGGCGACAGCAAGCAGCAGCAATTCCAGCAGATCCTGCGCAACCTCGGCTTTACGGTAAAACTCAAGCCGTACATCCAGCGCAGTGATGGCTCGGCCAAAGGCGACTGGGACGTGGGCATCACCCTCGACATCATGGACGCCGCCGACCACGTCGACGAAATCGTGCTGGCCTCCGGCGACGGTGATTTCGACATGCTGCTCGACCGCATCATCCACAAGCACGGCGTTGAAGCCGTGGCTTACGGCGTGCCGGGGCTGACGGCCAACTCACTGATACGCGCTGCCAGTCGCTACGTACCCATCGAAGGCGCGTTGTTGCTCAAATAAGCGCTGCGGCTTAATAAATTGTTAGACGGAGTTGGAACAGGTTTGGAACGTATAGCGGTCATCGACTTTGAAACCACTGGCATCACCCCGAGCAGCCACTGCCGCGCTACGGAAATCGCCGTGGTTATCCTCGAACGCGGCCAGATCGTGGACCGCTACCAGAGCCTGATGAACGCAGGCGTGCGCGTCCCCGGTTTCATCGAGCAACTCACCGGCATCAGCAACGCCATGCTGCGCAGCGCACCGCCGGCGGAGCGTGTGATGAACGAGGTCAACGAATTCGTCGGCACCACGCCGTTGATGGCGCACAACGCCGCGTTCGACCAAAAATTCTGGGATTACGAGCTGGGCCTGATCCGCCGCACCCGTCTGCAGAAATTTGCCTGCTCCCTGCTGCTGGCTCGCCGCTTGATGCCCACCGCGCCCAACCACAAACTTGGCACGCTCAACGCCTTTGCCCAACTGCCCCACACCGGCAAGGCTCACCGGGCGATGGCGGATGCCGAGATGGCCGCTAACCTCACCGCGCACCTGGCCCAGCAACTGCGCGGTACCCACGGCCTGCGCGAACTGTCCCACGAACTGCTGTGCACCTTGCAGAAAGTGCCGGCGGCGAAGATCAATGAGCACCTGAAGAAACATCGCGGGTTCTGATCCAGCCACAATCCCAAAAACACTGAAGATCAAAATGTGGGAGCGGGCTGGCTCGCGAATGCGGTGTAACATTCAGTTTATTCGGCGACTGACACGCTGCATTCGCGAGCAAGTCGAATCGTCGCACCGCCGCTCCCACATTAGTTAGGCGGCGCTCATCGAGGCTGTACACACTCCAGGGCCCGATCCACCACCCCCTTCGCCATCCCCACCAAATGCATCACCGCCCGCTGCTGCGCACTCAGCACCTCACCCGAATCCTGCACCGTCTCCACCGCGCAATGCAGCAAATCCGCCGCATGGGCCAGGGCATCTTCGAAGCTCAGGTTGTCATTCAAGATAAAGTTCGGCGCATCCGGGGCGCAGGCTTTGAGGTAGTAGTCGATGGCTCGGCGATTGAGCAGGGCGTCTTCGCTGAGGAAGTTTGCGTTCGATGTGGAAGTTGCTTTGATCATGTTCAGAACTCCAGAGTATTTGACTCGCTCCTTCCGTCAATTTCGGCTTGCACTTCCGGTCATCGAGGGGCCGATGACGTGGGGCAGATTAGTGGTGCAGTCTTTGCGGAGCAAGGGGTTGAAGCTCGCTCGGAAACTTCCCGCAAGTGAAAGGGAGCGGTCTTGCTGGCCATTTAGAACAGCCCTCTGGTACCTGTTCGTATATCGGGGGAGAAAAAAAGAGAGTTAGCCAAATGAGGGCCGAGATCAGCGAAAAGGTCATCCAACTGTTCGTCGATATCATTGGCTTCATCGACCGCAGCCAAGTGACAGAACAAACGGATTTCATCCATGACTTCAAGATCATTGATGAAGATTTGACCTGCTTCGTCATGCAGATCAAATGGCAGTTCAACCTGCACGCCACTCAGGCAGATTGGGATCACATCACCACGATCAGGCAGATTGTCGATTTGATTGTTGAGCGCTCAAAGGTGCATTGATGCAACTTACGTCATCGCAGGCAAGCCAGCTCCCACCGTTGGAATGCATTTCAACGGTGGGAGCCGGGCTTGCCCGCGATGGCGGTGGGTCAGCCACCACTCTTCCCGATCCCCTCCAACTGCCCCAACGGCACCCGCCGCTCTATCGCGCTCGACAAAATGATCGAGGTCTTGCTGAACCCGAACTTCGCTACCCGATTAATCAGGTTTTCCAGCTCGGGCATGCTGCCCACTGCCGCTTGCATGATCACACATGGATCACCCGTCACCCGATGGCACTCGGTCAGCTCAGGGATTTGCGCCAGGGCGTCGTAGGTCTTTTGGCTGCCATGGTTAGTCAGCCGCAACTCCATCACGCATTGAATCGGCAAGCCGACTTTGGACAGGTCCACCTTGGCCTGATAACCGGTGATCACGCCGCTGGCCTCGAGCTTGGCCACTCGCTCAGCGACGGCGGGGGCGGAGAGGTTTACCTTGCGGGCGAGTTGCGCGTAGGAGGCGCGGCCGTCTTCGAGCAGGGCGCTGAGGAGCAGGCGGTCGTATTTGTCCATGATAAGGCTCCGGTAACGCGTGGCTTTCGAAAACATGGCTTATAGCGCTGATAACCATGCTTTGAAAAGTGTATGGGCGGTTTAAACAGGTTTTGTAACTTATGTTTATCGACCTGCTTTTTTAGAATAAGCCTCCCTACACCTGCCATAGAGCTGACCAATGCCTGGCCCACGTCGCTTTCCCTTACCGTTGATCGCCGCCTTTTTTGCGTTGTATGTGATCTGGGGGTCTACCTACCTGGTGATCCGGATTGGCGTGGAGTACTGGCCGCCGTTGATGCTCGGTGGGATTCGCTTTTTGCTGGCGGGCGCGGCGATGTATGGCTATTTACGCTGGCGCGGGGCGCCGGCGCCGACCTGGGAGCAGTGGAAGGCCGCCGCCAAAATCGGCATTTTGCTGCTGACTTTCGGCAACGGCTCGGTGACGTTGGCCGAGCACTCGGGTGTGTCGTCCGGTGTTGCCGCACTGGCCGTGGCGACCGTGCCGTTGTTCACCTTGCTCTGTGGCTATTTCTGGGGCGCGCGTAATACCCGTCTGGAATGGGCCGGGGTGGTCTTGGGGATTATCGGCATCGCCATGCTCAACATGGGCAGCACCTTGCAATCGAGCCCAACGGGCGCTGCCTTGCTGTTATTTGCTGCCGCTTCGTGGGCATTTGGTTCGGTGTGGAGCCGGCGCTTGCCGCTGCCTCAAGGCGCCATGGCAAGTGCCGCAGAAATGTTGGTGGCCGGCGTCACGTTGTTGATCGGCAGCGTGTTGACCGGGGAGCGCCTGCACGCTATGCCACCGCTGGAAGGTTGGCTGGCCCTGGCCTATTTGGCTGTGTTCGGTTCGATCATCGCCTTTAACGCTTATATGTACCTGCTCAAGCATGTACGCCCGGCGGCGGCTACCAGCTATGCCTACGTCAACCCGGCGGTGGCGGTGTTGTTGGGGATCGTATTCGTGGGCGAGACCATCGGCATGGAAGAAGCCCTTGCGATGCTGGTGATTATCAGCGCGGTGCTATTGATCAGCCTGCCCCAGTGGCGCAAGCCCAAGCCGGAAATAAGGTAAACTGCCGCGCATTACGCGCAGTGCGCTGAATTTTTCCTACGGTAAACACATGACTTTCGCCACACTTGGCCTGATCGAACCCTTGCTGCGCGCCCTTGAGACGCTTGGCTACCAGACCCCGACGCCGGTGCAGGCGCAAGCCATTCCGGCGGTGCTGGCCGGTCGCGACCTGATGGCCGCGGCCCAGACCGGCACCGGCAAGACCGCCGGTTTCGCCGTGCCGCTGCTGCAGCTGCTGACCATGGAAGGGCCGAAAGTCGCTGCCAACTCGGCGCGTGCGCTGATCCTGTGCCCAACCCGCGAGCTCGCCGAACAGGTTCACGCCAGCGTTGCCGAGTACGCGCAAAACCTGCCGCTGACCACTTACGCCGTGTACGGCGGCGTGAGCATCAACCCGCAGATGATGAAGCTGCGCAAAGGCGTCGACATCCTGGTCGCCACGCCTGGCCGCTTGATCGACCTGTTCCGCCAGAACGCGCTGAAACTCAACCAGCTGCAAACCCTGGTACTGGACGAAGCCGACCGCATGCTCGACCTGGGCTTCTCCGAAGAGCTTGCCAACATTTATCGCATGCTGCCGAAAAAGCGCCAGACCCTGCTGTTCTCCGCCACCTTTTCCGATGAGATCCGCCAGCTCGCCGGGCAGATGCTCAACGACCCGCTGACCATCGAAGTCAGCCCGCGCAACGTCGCCGCCAACACTGTGAAGCAATGGGTGGTGCCGGTGGACAAGAAGCGTAAGGCAGAGATGTTTGTGCACCTGATGCGCAAAGGCCGTTGGAAGCAGGTGCTGGTGTTCGCCAAGACCCGTAACGGCGTGGATGCGCTGGTGGATAAGTTGCAAGGCCTGGGTATCAATGCCGATGGTATCCATGGCGACAAGCCGCAAGCCACTCGCCAACGTGCGCTGGACCGTTTTAAATCGAGTGATGTGCAGATCCTGGTGGCTACCGATGTGGCGGCCCGTGGCCTGGACATCGAAGACCTGCCGCTGGTGGTCAACTTTGACCTGCCAATCGTGGCTGAGGACTACATCCACCGCATCGGCCGCACCGGTCGCGCGGGCAATACCGGTGAAGCGATTTCCCTGGTGTGCGCCGATGAAGTGAACATGCTGTCGGCCATTGAGATGCTGACGCGTCAGACGCTGAGCCGGCATATGGAGCAGGATTTCGAACCGGAGCACCGCGTGCCGGACACCGATGCCAGCGGGCAAGTGGTGAAGAAGCCGAAAAAACCGAAGAAGCCTAAAACGTCGGGTGGTGGCGGTAAGCGCAACCTGGGCAAGTGGGTGGACAGCGGGGATGCAGCGCCGGTGGAGCCTTCGATCAAGCCGGTGCGCAAGGTGCCTGTGTTTAATACTGGGCCGCGTAAGAAGAAATAGAGCAGCTATGAGCTGCGAGCCAAAAGCTGCAAGTGGGCACGACGCTGCTCTTGCTTGCAGCTCTAGGCTTGCAGCTTGCAACTGCCTTTAAGCCATTCCAACATCCCACGCCCAGCCGCCCATCCGCTGGCAAAGCATCCCGTCAGTAGGTAGCCCCCCGTCGGCGCTTCCCAATCCAGCATCTCCCCCGCACAAAACACCCCCGGCAATTGCTTGAGCATCAAGCGCTCATCCAACGCCTCAAACGGCACGCCGCCCGCAGTGCTGATCGCCTCATCCATCGGTCGCGTCTTCACCAGCGTCAACGGCAACGCCTTGATATCCACCGCCAATTGCGCCGGATCGTTGAAGTGCTCTGCCGGTGCCAACTCACGCAACAGCGCCGCTTTCACCCCATCCAACCCCAACTGACTGTGCAAGTGCTTGCTCATCGAGCGCGAGCCACGTGGCTTGGCCAAGGCAGCCAGGACCTTATCCAGCGGCTTGCTCGGCAACAGGTCGATGTGCACCGTGGCCGAACCGTCGCGGTTGATCGCTTCGCGAATCGGCGCCGACAGTGCGTAGATCAAACTGCCCTCAATACCGGTGGCAGTGACCACACATTCCCCTAACCGAGGCTTGTCATCCCCCAAGCCGATGGCGACGTTTTTCAACGGCGCACCGGCGAATTTACTGACCATAAATTCGCTCCAGGCCGACACCTCGAAGCCACAATTGCTGGGTTGCAATGGGATGTAAGGCACGCCTTTGTCTTCCAGCAGCTTGAGCCAGGCACCGTCAGAACCCAGGCGCGACCAACTGCCGCCGCCGAGGGCCAGCAACACTGCCTCGCTGTGGACAGTTTTTTCGCCATCCGGGCTGTGGATAAGTAAATCACCCTGGGCATTCCAGCCGGTCCAGCGATGGCGAGTGTGGATAACCACGCCTTGATCGCGCAGGCGCTTGAGCCAAGCACGCAGCAGGGGGGCAGCTTTCATGTCGGTAGGAAATACGCGGCCAGAGGTGCCGACAAAGGTTTCGATGCCCAAGCCATGAATCCATTCGCACAACGCTTCGGCACCAAACCCACGCAACAAGGGCGCCATATGCGGCGCGCGCTCGGCGTAACGTGACAGGAACGCCGGGTACGCCTCGGAATGGGTGATGTTCATGCCGCCCACCCCCGCCAGCAGGAACTTGCGCCCCACCGAGGGCATGCCGTCGTACAGGTCCACGCGCACGCCTGCCTGGCTCAAGACTTCAGCAGCCATCAGCCCGGTGGGGCCGCCGCCGATAATGGCAACGTGAAGAGCAGGGGTCTGAGGCATGGGCTGGGCTACGGTCGCTGAATAGGACGAGCATTCTACCCGAGGACGGCGCAACTGCCTGATCAAAAAATGTACAACTTCCTACAGGCCAGACTGCTTCTGGCTTTCAGGTGCTTACGCTCAAGTTATCCACAGGTGGTTCCACAGGCATTGTGGGTAACGCCCACGGTTCAATGACAACCTGATGACGTCCAGACCCGTTGCGCACTGTGGTGCAGGATGCCGTGGCGGCGGGCGAGGGCCGGGCGGTCCTTGCTGTAGCCGCCGCCGATCACGCCCATCACCGGGATGTCGCGCCCCAGGCAGTGGCGCATGACGCTTTCGTCGCGGGCGGCGACGCCTTCGTCTGTCAGCTTGAGGTAACCGAGGGCGTCGTCTTTATGCACATCGACGCCGGCGTCGTACAGCACCAGGTCGGGCTGGTAGAGCGGCAGCAGGTAGTTGAGCGCGTCGTCCACCACCTTGAGGTAATCGGCATCGCCCATGCCCATCGGCAGTGGGATGTCCCAGTCGCTCTGGGCCTTGCGCGCCGGGAAGTTCTTTTCGCAGTGCAGCGACACAGTGATGGCGTCCGGCGTGTCGTGGAGAATGCGCGCGGTGCCATCACCCTGATGCACGTCGCAGTCGAAGATCAGTACGCGTTTGACGCGGCCGCTCGCCAGCAGGTAGTGGCTGATCACCGCCAGGTCATTGAAGATGCAAAAGCCGGCCGGATAATCGTAATGGGCGTGATGGGTGCCGCCGGCCAGGTGGCAGGCCAGGCCATGGTCCAGCGCCTGTTCCGCCGCGAGAATGGAGCCGCCGACTGCACGCACAGTGCGTCGCGCCAGCGCTTCGCTCCAAGGCAGACCGAGGCGCCGTTGGTCTTCGCGGGACAACTCGCCGCTCATATAGCGCTCGATATACCCAGCGTCGTGGGCCAGGGCCAGAATCTGCGGTGGGCACAGTTGTGGGCGCAGCAGTTGGCTGTCCTCGGTCAGTCCCGTTGACACCAAGTGGTCGCGCAACAGGCGGAATTTGTCCATGGGGAAGCGATGCTCCGCCGGGAACTCGGGGCTGTAGTCATCGTGGTAGATCAACGGCAAAGGCATAGGATTTTCTGACGGGAACCTGCGACGGATCTTACCAGCGCTGTACACTCACGCACATGGCAAGGGAGGGGACCCATGGAGCCGATACTCGAATTGGAAAGCGCACGGCTGGTGCTGCGCCAATGGCGCGACAGCGACCTGCTGGCGTTTGCGCGCATGTGCGCCGACCCGCAGGTGATGCGCTATTTCCCGGCCAAGCTGAGCCATCTGGAAAGCGCTGCGTTGATCGGCCGGGTTCGTGGTCATTTCGCCGAATACGGCTTTGGCCTGTGGGCATTGCAGCGCAAGGACACCGGTGACTTCATCGGCCTTACCGGGTTGCTGAATGTCAGCTTCGAAGCGGATTTTACCCCAGCGGTGGAAATCGGCTGGCGCCTGGCTCACGAACACTGGGGCCTGGGTTACGCCAGCGAGGCGGCGTGGACCGCGCTGCGCTGCGGTTTCGACCGCTTGCAACTGGACGAAATCGTCGCCTTCACCACGGAATCCAATCTGCCGTCACAAAAAGTCATGCAGGCCATCGGTATGCATTACGATCCCCAGGCAGATTTTGAACACCCCAAGGTCGCAGCCGATGACCCGCTGCGCCATCATGTTTTGTATCGCATCACCCGCGCCCAATGGTTGGACACGCTGCACGGATAAGCAGCCCGGAATGCCCTCTCGATTGTTGTAGGAGTTGCTCTATGAGCCAAGTATTGGAAGATCTGGTGGACTTGCTGACCCTGGAGCCGATCGAGGAAAACCTCTTTCGCGGCCGCAGCCAGGACCTGGGTTTTCGCCAACTGTTCGGCGGCCAGGTGCTCGGCCAATCGCTGTCGGCCGCCAGCCAGACTGTAGAAGAAGCGCGGCACGTGCATTCCCTGCATGGTTACTTCCTGCGTCCTGGTGATGCGGCGTTGCCGGTGGTGTATTCAGTGGACCGCGTACGCGACGGCGGCAGTTTCAGCACACGTCGTGTGACGGCGATCCAGAAGGGCCACCCGATCTTTACCTGCAGTGCCTCGTTCCAGTACGACGAACAAGGCTTCGACCATCAGACCACCATGCCCGTGGTGGTCGGACCGGAAAACTTGCCGTCCGAGCTTGAGCTGACCAAACAGCGTGCGCACTTGATCCCCGAACATATGCGCGACAAGTTGCTGTGCCCCAAGCCGATCGAAGTGCGCCCGGTCACCGAAAAAGACCCGTTCAACCCGCAGCCATCCGACCCGGTCAAGTACGTGTGGTTTCGTGCCGACGGCGCTTTGGCCGACGCGCCGGCGCTGCATAAGTACCTGCTGGCCTACGCCTCTGACTTCGGCCTGTTGACCACCTCGTTGCTGCCCCATGGCAAGACCGTGTGGCAGAAAGATATGCAGGTCGCCAGCCTCGACCATGCGCTGTGGTTTCACGCTGACCTGCGTGCCGATGACTGGTTGCTGTACGCCATGGACAGCCCGTGGGCCGGCAATTCCCGTGGGTTCTCCCGGGGCAGTGTGTACAACCGCGCCGGGCAACTGGTGGCCTCGGTGACCCAGGAAGGCTTGATTCGCCATCGCAAGGACTGGGCATGAGCCTGACGGACGTTAAGCACTGGGTGTTCGACATGGATGGCACGCTGACGGTGGCCGTGCATGACTTTGCGGCCATTCGCGTGGCCCTGGAAATCCCGCCCGAGGACGATATTCTCACCCATCTGGCGGCGTTGCCCGCGGATGAGGCGGCGGCCAAGCATGCCTGGCTGCTGGAGCATGAGCGCGAGTTGGCGCTGGGTTCGGTCGCCGCAGAAGGCGCGGTTGAGTTGGTGCGCGAGCTGGCCGGGCGTGGTTATCGCCTGGGCATCCTGACCCGCAATGCGCGGGAATTGGCCCACGTTACGCTGGAGGCGATTGGCCTGGCGGACTGTTTTGCCCTCGAGGATGTGCTGGGGCGTGATGATGCGCCACCGAAGCCGGCCCCGGGTGGTTTGCTGAAACTGGCAGCCGCTTGGGATGTCGCGCCGAGCGAGATGGTGATGGTCGGCGATTACCGCTTCGACCTGGATTGTGGCCGAGCGGCAGGTGCGCGGACGGTGTTGGTTAACCTGCCCGAGAACCCGTGGCCGGAGTTGGCGGATTGGCATGCCGAGAATTGCGTGGCGCTGCGTCGGATGATCTAAACCGGACACCGAAAATCAAATGTGGGGGCGAGAAGCCCCCACATGTTGATCCGGTTTTGTCTGTTAATTTGTGAACAGTACCTTCTGCCCCTCCGGCGACGTAAACATCCCATCCCCGTTATGCCCCACTCCAGGCACTTCCACCCACCTGTGGCCCAACTGCGGATGCCGCTGCTGGAGGTAGTCAAAATAGTTTTGCCCGCGAATCAGGCGATACGCGCCCTGGGTTTCGGCCTCACAGCTTTTATCCAGTGCCGGGTGGTTTGGGTCGATGTCCTGCTGGCCCAGTAGGTAGGTAACGTTGCGTGACACATAAACCCGCTCAAGCTGTTCGGCACTCTGGCCCTTGGCGTAGGCCGGCAGGTGTTGCATGCCATATTTCCAGTCGTTGAAGCCTGGGCAGTTGGCCGCGTCGAACTTCAGCGGGCGCTGCGGGCTGAAGTAGGCGTAGGAAGACGGATTGGCCACCACATAGCGCACGCGAATGCCTTCGGTCAGGAGGGTAGGGTGTTCGTGCCCGGTGACGGCGAAACGCTGGACCACTTGACCGCCGCCTGAGTGGCCAGCCACCACAATTTCTTTGAGGGCCGGGAACAGCGTGCGATTGCCCAGGTGCTTGATGATCTGGTCGAGGGCGCCGTAGGAGCTGATCTGACCTGGGCCGCTCGAGGGCTCGCCGGCCATCCAGTCATTGCCCTTCCAGCGCAGTACCTGGTTGTCCAGGTGGTTGCGCTTCACCTCGAACTCATTCAGAAACTGCGGCGCTATCACCAGCGTCTTGGCAGCTTGGCCTGCGTGCTCGGCGGCGTCTTCACCGCTTTGCAGGTAAGTTTGCGCATTACGCAGGCGACCATGCACGATGATCAATGCACGGGTGACTTGGGGCAGGGGCTGGCGCCAGTCCTGGCTTACGCCGAGGCTGAGGTCACCGGCATCCAGGTGAAAACGATCGGGACTCACGACTTTGACGCCATGTTCGGCGGCCAAGGTGGTAGAGCAGGTCAGCATCAAACCCAGCAGCAATCCCAATCGTTTATTCATCTAGAGACTCTTGGCCGTAAACGTATCGCATTGATTGATCTGGCCCTGGGCGAAGCCAGTCTTGAACCAGCGTACCCGCTGTGCCGAGGTGCCGTGGGTAAACGAGTCCGGTACGACACGGCCCTGACCCTGTTGCTGCAAGCGGTCGTCGCCAATCGCGTTGGCCGCATTCAGCGCTTCTTCAATGTCGCCGGGCTCCAGCCAGTTCAAGCGCTTTTGCGCACGGTTGGCCCACACCCCGGCGAAGCAGTCGGCTTGCAGTTCCTGACGGACCAGCAGACCTCCATCGCCCTCCATTTGCCGACCCTGTTGGCGCGCGGCCTGGATTTTCGACGAGATGCCGAGCAACGTCTGCACGTGGTGCCCGACTTCGTGGGCGATCACATACGCCTGGGCAAAGTCGCCGGCGGCCTGGAAGCGTTGCGACATTTCCCGGAAAAACCCCAGGTCCAGGTACACCTGCTGGTCAGCCGGGCAATAAAACGGGCCGCTGGCCGAGGTGGCGCCACCGCAGGCCGAATTCACCCGGCCACGGAACAGGATCAGTTTCGGATTCTTGTAGGCCAACCCGTTTTCCTGGAACACCTGGCCCCAAGTGTCTTCGGTATCGCCCAGTACGGCCCGCACAAAATCGGCTTGCTCATCGTTGGCCGGCGGCGCCTGGCGCGGCTGTGTACTCACCGACGGTGCCTGTTCCATCTGGCCGGTCAACTGGCCGAGGATCTGCATCGGGTCCTGGCCGGTCAGCCAGCCGATGCCGACGATCAGCACAATCGCCGCCAGGCTCAGGCCTTTGCCGCCACCAAAGCGCATGCCGCCGCCACCGCCGCCGTCACTGCGTGCATCCACCACGTTGTCGCTGCGTCGGCCTTTTTTCCATAGCATGTGGGCAATCCTCTGGGTGATGACAGTGTTTGATTATGGTCGTTATTAGCGGCAATAGCCTTCGCCGGTATCGACAATCAGGCAGTCCTTTTTATCCGCCAGCCATTTCAGCCCGGTGGCGGCACCGTCGCCAGCCCGCAATAGCTGTGGACCGTCGGGGCGGGTGAAGGCGATGCCGTCTTCGGTGGCTTCACCCTTGAAGGTGCCTGAGTCGTCGGCGTCGAGGCCGTATTGCATGGTGAGGATGTAATGACCACGGCCAATGCTGTCGTCCTTGGCGATGGTCAGGTTGAGGCCTTCGACGCCGATCCACTTGCCGACCCATTTGTCGGTGGGCGGGGTCTCTGGCACCAGGGTGGCCTGCACCGAAGCCGGGGCAGGTTTGGGGGCTTCCTTGGCTTCTTGATTGCAAGCGGTGAGCAGGGCAAGGGCAGACAGAACAAAGAGGGTTTTTTTCATAGCGGCAGGGCCTTGGTTAAAAAGTGTGCAACACGGCAGTCAACGTGCAGCGTTGGACTCGAATCCCGTGATTTAGTGCGCTGTTCGCACGGTGTTTGGTTATGCTCTTGGGGCAGACTCCGGCCCGGCTGCTAGATTACCGGGTTGAGCGCTATTTCATTCAGTGCACAGTGTTCAGCCCGCCACGCAAGAGAACTCAATGACCGTCAGTACTCCTCTATCCGGCGTCAACCACCCTTTCAAAGGCATCCTGCTGATTGTGCTGGCGACGTTTCTGTTTTCCAGCCATGACGCCTTGTCCAAATACCTGGCGGGGTTCTACCCCGTCGTGATGGTGGTGTGGGCGCGTTACCTGGTGCATACCTTGTTGATGGCCGGCATCTTCCTGCCGCAATCAGGCCTGCGCGTATTGCGCAGCAAACGACCGGGGATGCAGGTGGTGCGGGCGCTGTGCCTGTTGGGCACGAGCCTGTTTTTTACTGCGGCGCTGCATTACATCCCGCTGGCGGAAGCCACGGCGGTTAACTTCCTCGCGCCGATCCTGGTGACGGCGCTCTCGGTGCCGCTGCTCGGCGAGCACGTGACGCGCGGCCAGTGGCTGGCGGTCATCTGCGGGTTTGTCGGCGTGCTGATCATCATCCACCCCGGCGGCGAGCTGTTTACCCCGGCCGTATTGTTGCCGCTGTGTTCGGCGATGTTCTTCTGCTTCTACCAACTGCTGACGCGCATCCTGAGTAAAGTCGACACCCCCACCACCAGCAACTTCTTTGCCGGCCTGTGCAATACCTTGGTGATGAGTGCGATGGTGCCGTTCTTCTGGCAGGTCCCGACGCTGTGGCATGGCGTGTTGATGCTGGCCCTGGGCACATGCGGGATGACCGCGCACTTGATGCTGACCCAGGCGTTCCGCTTCGCGGCGCCGGCCTTGTTGGCGCCGTTCGGCTATTGCCAGATCGTATTCGCGGGGTTGTTGGGCTGGCTGGTGTTCAACCATACCCCCGACTTGACCACGGTGGTCGGCATCGGGGTGATCTGCATGAGCGGGCTGGCCGCTGCCTGGCAGCAGCGGCGCAGATAGCTCAGGGGGAAGCTCAGACGTCTACGGTAGGAATTCTGCGCGGCGCCATGAAGTACATCCAGGTCAGCGCAATGAAGTACATCGCCGGGATCAGCGTGAACAACACGGTGTAGTTATTGTTGGTCACGGTAAGGATGTGGCCGACGATCTGAGTCATGAACATACCGCCGATGGCCGCGCACATGCCGCCGAAACCAAACACCGTGCTCATCATGTGCTTGGGCGTGTAGTCCATCACCAGGCTCCAGATGTTGGCGGTCCAGGCCTGATGCGCACCAATCGCCAGGGAGATGGCAAACACGGCGACCCACAGCTGGCTGGAGCCGGCAGCCATGATCACGCTGACGATGCAGCAGGCAAACAGCAGCATCGACAGCAGCCGCGCCTTGATCGAGTTCATGCCACGGCCGATCAGGAATGACGACAGAATCCCGCCTCCCACGCTGCCGAAGTCGGCGGTCAGGTAAATGATGATCAGCGGGATGCCCATCTGCGTGACGTTGATGCCCAGGTTGTATTGCTGATTCAGGAACGGCGGCAGCCAGTACAGGTAGAACCAGAACACTGGCGCGGTCAGCGCGTAGGCGATGGCGAAGGCCCAGGTGCCGCGCATGCGCAGGATACGGCTGAAGGGTACGCCGGGTTGTTCCGGTTCGATTTCCCGTTGCACGTAGTCCAGTTCGGATTGTTTAACCGTCGGATGGTCTTCCGGGTTGTAGTACTTCAAACCCCAGAACACCAGCCAGATCGCGCCAAGTGACGCCATGCACAGGAACGCCGCCTGCCAGCCCCACACCTGCAGGATCAACGGCAACAGCATCGGCGTCATCATCGCGCCCACGTTGGTGCCGGCGTTGAAGATACCGGTCGCCACCGCACGCTCACCGGCCGGGAACCACAGGCGCGTGGTTTTGACGCACGCCGGGTAGTTGGCGGCTTCGGTGAGCCCGAGGATGAAGCGACACACCATAAAGCCTACCGCCGAAGTGGCCAGGCCGTGGGCGCCCGTCGCCAGGCTCCACAGCAATACCGCGCAGAAGAACACGCGTTTCACGCCCACTCGGTCGATCAGTCGGCCCTGCAGCACAAAGCCGATGGCGTAGCCGACCTGGAACCAGAAGTTAATGTTGGCGTAGTCCATCGCCGTCCAACTCATCTCTTTGGCGAGGATCGGCTGCATGACGCCTAACGCGGCGCGGTCGATGTAGTTCAGGGTGGTGGCGAAAAACACCAGGGCCAGCATGCCCCAGCGCGTTTTACCCACGGCCAGGGCGCCGCGGATCTTGTCGCCGATGCCGGCGTGCGGGGTGCCCGGGCGCGCGGCCAGGGCGGAGTTTTGCAGAGGCATGAGGTCGTACCCGTTTTTTGAAATTTTTATGGTGTGTTCTGGGTCTGTTGCGTCATTGATGGTGCGCAGTGGCTAAAAAATCGTCAATTCGCCAAACCGGCATAGTGTTCGATAATCGCACTAAAAACTAACCGGTTCGTACATTTTAATTGCTGCGTGTAGGCTGGGGGCGAATAATTTACTGCAAACAACAATTTCCGGGAGTCGCCCATGCAACGTTCCATCGCCACTGTTTCCTTGAGCGGCACCCTGCCGGAAAAGCTCGAAGCCATTGCCGCCGCCGGGTTTGATGGGGTCGAAATCTTCGAGAACGACTTGTTGTACTACGACGGCAGCCCCCGTGAAGTCAGGCAGATGTGCGCCGACCTCGGTATTGCCATCACCTTGTTCCAGCCGTTTCGTGACTTTGAAGGCTGCCGCCGCGACAGGCTGGCGCGCAACCTGGAACGCGCCGAGCGTAAGTTCGACTTGATGCAAGAGCTGGGCACCGACCTGGTGCTAGTGTGCAGCAATGCGTCGGCCGACTGTGTAGGTGACGAGCGCATTTTGCTCGATGACCTGAGCCTGTTGGCCGAACACGCCGGTCGCCGTGGCCTGCGCATCGGCTATGAAGCCCTGGCCTGGGGCCGGCATGTGAACACTTGGCAACAGGTGTGGAACCTGGTGCGTCAGGTTGATCACCCAAACTTGGGCGTACTGCTCGACAGCTTTCACACCCTGTCCCTCAAAGGCGACCCGAGTGCCATTGCCGAGATCCCCGGCGACAAGATCTTTTTTGTACAAATGGCCGACGCGCCGATCCTGGCCATGGACGTCCTGGAATGGAGCCGACATTTCCGCTGCTTCCCTGGGCAGGGCGAATTCGACCTGGCGGGGTTCCTCGCGCCGATCATCAAGAGTGGCTACACCGGGCCATTGTCCCTGGAAATCTTCAACGACGGCTTCCGCGCCGCGCCCACCCGCGCGAATGCGGCGGATGGCCTGCGCTCCTTGCTGTACCTGGAGGAGAAAACCCGCGAACGCCTGAAGCAGGAAGCAACGGTGCAACCGGTCGAGATCCTGTTTGATACCCCGGCGGCCAGCGAATATGACGGTATCGAGTTCCTCGAATTCGCTGTCGATGAAAGCCTTGGCGCCAAGCTCACCCATTGGCTCGAGCGCCTGGGCTTTGTCAAGGCCGGGCAGCATCGCTCCAAGAGCGTGAGCCTGCTGCGCCAGGGTGATATCAATCTGATCCTCAACTGCGAACCCTATTCTTTCGCCCACAATTTTTTCGAGGCCCACGGGCCGTCGTTGTGCGCCACCGCGATCCGGGTCAAGGACAGCGCCAAGGCGCTGGAGCGCGCGGTGGCCTACAAGGGCCAGCCGTATCGTGGCCTGGTCGGGCCCAACGAGCTGGAATTGGCGGCCGTGCGCGCACCGGATGGCAGCCTGATTTACTTGGTGGACCCCAGCGAAGGCACGCTGTACGACACCGACTTCAACCTGCAAACCGCTTCGACGGCCAGCGCAGGCCTGTTGCGTATTGATCATATGGCGATGGCCCTGCCGGCCGACAGCCTCGACAGTTGGGTGCTGTTCTACAAGAGCCTGCTGGATTTCGAGGCCGATGATGAAGTGGTGCTGCCCGATCCTTACGGCCTGGTGAAAAGCCGTGCACTGCGCAGCCGTTGCAGCTCGATTCGCCTTCCGCTGAACATCTCCGAGAACCGCAATACCGCCATTTCCCATGCCCTGTCGAGCTATCGCGGCTCGGGCGTGCACCACATTGCCTTCGATTGCGCAGATATTTTCGCCGAAGTGAGCCGCGCCAAGGAGGCGGGGGTGCCGCTGCTGGATATCCCGCTCAACTATTACGATGACCTGGCGGCACGTTTCGATTTTGACGAGGCGTTCCTCAGCGAGCTGGCGTACTACAACGTGCTGTACGACCGCGACGCCCAGGGCGGTGAGTTGTTTCATGTGTACACCGAGCCGTTCGAAGGGCGGTTTTTCTTCGAGATCATCCAGCGCAAGAATGGCTATGCCGGCTACGGTGCGGCCAATGTGGCGGTGCGCTTGGCGGCAATGGCCAAATCGCGCAGCGGTGCGGTTCGCCAGGCGCGTTTATAACGGCGGGTCCGGTGCTTTCTTTCAGGCCGCATCGCGGCCCATAATCACGGCCTGCACAACACTGGCCGTGAGCGCACCATGACCTCCGAGGCACCCCGCAAGAGTCGTAAGAACAACCCGGAAAAGACCCGCGAGAACATACTCCAGGAAGCCATTGTGGAGTTTGTCCAGCAGGGCCTTTCCGGCGCTCGCGTGGATGCGATCGCCGAGCGCATCCACACCTCCAAGCGCATGATCTATTACTACTTCGGCAGCAAGGAGCAGTTGTACGTCGAGGTGCTGGAGAAGCTCTACGGCGACATCCGCACTACCGAAACCCAGATGAACCTCACCGCGCTGGAACCGCGCGAAGCGATCCGTCGGCTGGTGGAATTCACCTTTGATCACCACGACCAGAACGTGGATTTCGTGCGCATTGTCAGCATCGAAAATATCCACAATGCCGAGTACGTGAAGCGCTCGGATGCGATCAAGGCGATGAACAGCAACATTCTCGAAGCGCTGGGCACGACGTTGCGTCGCGGGGCCGAGATGGGGGTGTTTCGCGAGGGGCTGGAGCCGCTGGACGTGCACTTGCTGATCAACTCGTTCAGCTTTTACCGTGTGTCCAACCGCCATACGTTCAGTGAGATCTTTCAAATTGAGTTGTCGGATGAAGCGATTAAACAGCGGCACCGGGACATGATTTGTGACTCGGTGATGCGCTATTTGCAGGTTTGAGTCCATGCGAGGCTCGAGGCTGAAATGCAAGCCCCACATTTGGATTCGGTTCCTACAGTGAAACGTTCATGCTCTGGAAGTGCGCCAACATCCGGTCTGCATCCGGCACTTCCCCACTGAACAACTCAAACGCCTTCACCGCCTGAAACACCGCCATGTTGCCGCCATCCAGCGTGCGGCAGCCCAAGGCGCGGGCGTTGCGCAGCAGCTCGGTCTCGAGTGGGAAATACACGATTTCCGCGACCCATAACTCAGTGCGCAACAGAGTGACCGGCACCGGTGTGCCGGGCAGCTTGGCCATACCCATCGGCGTGGTATTGACCACGCCGTCGGCCTCGGCCATCGCGTTCTCCAAGTGGTTGCCGACCTGGGCCCGGCCAGCACCGAAACGTTGCGTGAGGTTATCCACAAGGTCGCGGGCGCGATTGGCGTCCACGTCGAAAATGCTCAACTGCTCGACACCTTCCGCCAACAGCGCGTGGGCCACCGCTGCGCCCGCACCGCCAGCGCCCATCTGCACCACACGTTGGCGCGCCACGTCATTCAAGTTGCGCCGAAACCCTTCGGCGAACCCCAGGCAATCGGTGTTGTGGCCGATACGTTTGCCGTCCTTGAACACCACTGTATTGACCGCACCGATGCCGCGGGCCTCGTCGGACAGTTCATCGAGCAGCGCCAGGATCGCCTGTTTGCACGGATAGGTAATGTTCAGCCCGGTGAAGTGCATCAGCTCGGCGGCATGCAGCAGGTCGGGCAGGGCGTTGATGTCCAAGTGCAGGGGCTCAAGGTCGATCAAGCGATACAGGTAGCGCAGGCCTTGGGCGTCGCCTTCCCGTTCATGCAGGGCCGGCGTGCGGGAAGCCTGGATGCCGGCACCGATCAGGCCAGCGAGGATGCGCGGTTTCATCGGGCCGATCCATTTAGCAGATGGCTGAAATGTTCCAGGGCCAGGTGGTAGCCATGGCTGCCGAACCCCGCCAGCACTGCCTTGGCGATGGGCGACACAAAGGAGTGATGGCGGAACGCTTCACGGGCATGCACGTTGGACAGGTGCACCTCAATCACCGGCACTTCACTGGCTACCAGCGCGTCGCGAATGGCTACGGAGGTGTGGGTCCAGGCCGCAGGGTTGATCACGATACCGGCGCAACGGGCGCGGGCGCCGTGGATCCACTCGAGCAATTCGCCTTCGTGGTTGGTCTGGCGAAATTCGATTTTCAGCCCGAGCTGTTCGGCGCTGCGGCCACACAGCGCGGCGACATCGGCGAGGGTTTCATGGCCGTAAGTGGCGGGCTCGCGGGTGCCGAGCAAGTTGAGGTTGGGGCCATTGAGCACCAGCACGATGGGCGGCATTGAAGGTTTCTCCACAGTTCTTGTTAGTTGTGTGGATAAAATGTACTGGTTAGTTAATTTGGTCAATTGATGGCGGCGGATGTGTTCGATAATCGAACCGTTAATCAGACCTTTCGCACAGTTGAATCAGATTAGATATCAATTGAAAATCATTCTCGACAACGCTTAAGATGCCGCCTGTTTCCTTAACATTCCAGGGAGTCGGTTTGTCGGACGTGGATCTCAAAGGCCTGTTTCTCAAGCACGCCGATACCTTGCGCGGGTATCTGGCGCGCAAGGTACGGGACCCGCAGTTGGCCGCAGACCTGGTGCAGGAGAGCTTCCTGCGCCTGGCGGAAAAACCGGCCGGCGAGCGCATCGACAACTCCCAGGGCTATCTCTATCGGACGGCGAGCAATCTGCTGATCGACCATATTCGCCAGGAAGCGCGGCGCAAGACAGACTCCGTGCCCCATGAGGCGCTGGCCGAGATTGAAGATGAAGTGGCCGGGTTGGAGGCTCAGGCAATGGCGCAGCAACAGCGACAGGCATTGAAGCAGGCACTGGCGGAGTTGCCGGAGCGCACCCAGCAGATTTTCCGTCTCAACCGTATCGAAGGCATGACCCACGCCCAGGTCGCCCGGCACCTGGACATCTCCGACAGCTCCGTGCAAAAGCACTTGGCCAAGGCCTTGGCCTACGTGATGCAGCGCTTGCAGGACGGCGAGGGGGTGCCATCCGACGAATGAGTTACCGAAATACGCCAGGTCAGACGTCACAGCGTTATATAACGAAAAATTCGAGATTCACACGTGAATAGCCAGGGTCCGCAACAGCACAGCATTACCGAGGCGGCCGCCGAGTGGGCGGTGCGCTTGCACGCCGGTGCCCTGACCGACCAGGAGCAGGCCGAGCTGCGGCATTGGATCGCCTGCGACAGTCGCCACGAAGCGGCACTGCGTTTTGCCGAACAGACGTGGGCGGCATTGGGCGAGGTGCATAAGGAAGAGCCGGTGCATCGCCAGCGGCCCCCAGCCGCCACGCTGCCGGTGCGCCGCTCCACGCGGCGCAGGCCATGGCAACGCGCGGCTGCCGTCGCGCTGGTTGTGGTGGCGGCGGGCGTCGGCTGGGTGCGCGGCCCGGACATGTTGCTGCGCATGCAAGCCGATTACATCACCCAGAAAGGCGAAGTGCGCACCGTGCACCTGGCCGATGGCAGCAAGGTCGAGTTGGATTCCGCCAGTGCCATCCGCCTGGACTACGACGGCGTACAGCGGCGCATCAGCCTGATCCAGGGCTCGGCGATTTTTGACGTGGCGCCGATGGTGGGCGAGGAAAACCGGCCCTTCGTGGTGCAGAGCGCCGGAGGGCAAACCCGGGCCTTGGGCACGCGGTTTGTGGTGGAACGCGAGGGCGATAGCCAGGCCTGGGTCGGCATGCTGCAGCACAGTGTCGAGGTTTCCCTGCAAGCCTCGCCGAAAAAAGGCGCGGCCGACAGGGTGCTCAAAGAAGGCCAGGCCGCACGCTACAACCCTCAGGAAGGCATCGTGCCCCTGGATCAATTCGATGTGGAGCGCGCCACCAGTTGGCGACGCGGCGTGTTGATTATTGATCGCCAGCCCCTGGCCAACGTCATCCAGCAACTCAACCGCTACCGCCCTGGCCGCATCGTGCTGACAGACGCGCAACTGGGCGAACGCGAAGTCAGCGGCGTGTTTCGCCTCGACTTGCTCGACACCGCCCTAGCCACCCTCACCCAGGAACTGCAAGTGCAACGCTTGGACCTGGCAGGCCTCAGCCTGATCTATTGAATACCCGGTGGGAGGCCTTCTCCCACCCGCCGAACGCCTCCCTCCTTAAAAACTTTCGAAAAGTCTTACTGACTTCCTGCGCGCCGCACGTCTTGCTAGGTGAGAAGCATTCTCACAAACAAAAACGCTCAGCGCAGGGAACAACAGAAATGTCAGCACTCAACAAGGGGCGCACCACCGGTAGCCGGTTAGCCCTGGCCATTCACTTGGGCCTGTTCGCGGTAACGGCACCCGTGTATGCCGCGCAGCCGCAGGCAGGTAACGCCGCCCAGCCCGCCGTGTTGATGTTCGATGTTCCTGCGCAACCTCTGGGCGTCGCCGTACTGGCCTTTGCCGACCAAGCCGGCCTGCAAGTGCTGTTTGATAGCCAGCGTCTGCGCGGCTTGAACAGCACCGCACTCAAGGGCCGTTTCAGCGTGCAGGAAGGGCTGGGCCGTTTGCTTGGCGCTGCGCCAGTGGAATACCGCTTCACCAGCGACCGCCAGGTCTCCCTCAGCCGCGTCAGCGACGACCATGACGGCGCCATGACGGTGGGTACCACCACCATTACTGGCAACAACACCCACGGCCAGGCCAGCGACTGGGTGTACCAGAGCCCAAAGTCTGTGGCCGTGATCAGCCGTGACATGATCGATAAACGCCCGCCCCGTCACGCCGCCGACATGCTTGAAGAAACCGCCGGGGTCTACACAGCCGTCAACCAGCGCGATCCTGGGCTGTCGGTGAATATTCGCGGCGTGCAGGACTACGGCCGCGTCAACATGAACATCGACGGCATGCGCCAGAACTTCAACGTCAACGGCCACCAGCAACGCAACGGCACCATGCTGATCGATCCGGAGTTCGTCTCCAGCATCCAGATCGACAAGGGCAGCCAGTCGGGGCAGGGCGGTGCGGCGGTGCTGGGCGGTATTGCGTCGTTCAAGACGTTGGACGCCAGCGAGTTTCTCAAGGACGGCAAAGAATACGGCGGGCGAGTTCGCGCCGGCAGCGGCATCGGTGAACTGGGCAACGGCACCGACTTCAATGGCAGTGGCGTGTTTGCCTTCGGTGATGAGCGCGGCGATGTCATGCTGGGGTACAGCGAGCGCCACTTCGGTAACTACCGTGGCGGCAAGCGCAACGCGGATAACCTGGGCACTAACATGCGGGCCAGAAAGTACGCTCCGGTAGCCTTTGACGACTGGTTGAACAGCGAAGTCGGCGACACCGGCAGCGTGACCCGCTCGCAGATCGTAAAGCTTGGCCTGAACCTGCCCAACGATCAGCGCGTGCAGTTGAGCTACCTGGAAAGCGACGCCGACAGTAACGATGCCTGGGGCTACATCGCCGATGACCTTCAGAGCACCTACTACCTGCGTACCAGCAAAAACAACCTCAACGCGAAAAACGTCGCGCTGGACTACAGCTACAGCCCGGATAACCCGCTGATAGATTTCAAGGCCAAGCTGTATATCGTCACCACCCAACTGGATCGCGCCAACGCACCCAACACGGCGTCCGTGAGTTCTGGCAACTACACCCCGGGCTACACCGACCATTTCCAGACCGACACCTGGGGCCTGCAAGGCGAAAACACATCGCGCTTTGACCTGGGCCGCGTGGGGCACTTGAGTTGGAGCTATGGCTTGGAGATGTATCAAGACAAGTTCAAGCCCAGCACCAACAAGGTCGAATCGAGCAATACGATCGCCAGCGGTTCATTGCCCTACACCCCCAGTGCAGACCCGGAAGGCAAGCGCACCATCGCCAGCCTGTTCAACACCCTCCAATACGACTATGACGATTGGCTGACCGTGGATGCCGGCCTGCGTTACGACCGTTATCGGCTGGAAGGCGTTACGGGGATGACGCTCTGGAAGCGCGACCGCTTTTACTCAAGCTCGGTAGGCGCCAAGCGCGTCGAGGACATTTTCGATATTGATCGTGAGCAGGGGCAGTTCTCTCCGACCTTTGGTATCGGCATCAAGCCCGGGCTCGACTGGCTGCAACTGTATGCCCGCTGGGGCCAAGGCTGGCGCCCGCCGGCCGTGACGGAAACCTTCATGAGCGGCCGCCCGCACGGTGGCGGTTCGGGTGAGCGAGTGTTTCCCAACCCCTACCTCAAGCCCGAAGAGTCCCGTGATTGGGAAGTGGGGATGAACGTGTTCAAGGAGTCGTTGTTTTTCAATGACGACCGACTGGGCATCAAGGTGGCGTACTTCGACACCAAGATTAAGAATTTCACCTTCCTCAATACCAGCGTGAGTTTGCCGGAAACCTCCGTGGGCGGTTTCAACGGGATCATGGCGTACACCAATAACCTCAATGACACCCGGTTCAGAGGCCTTGAGTACCAATTCAACTACGACATGGGCCGGGCTTACACCAACCTCAGCTACACCCACATGATCGGCACGAATGAGTTCTGCTCGAAGAACTATTACATGGGCGGTGCGAAGAAGAACGGGCCTTCAACCACCGTGATCGAGACGTACGTGCGCCCCAACGGCACGATTGGGCGAAGGCCTGTCACTAAATATGAAGTGCTGGATGACGACGTCGCCAACAGCAAGGAAAGCTGTGGCCGAATCATGGGCAACGCCACGTATACACCGGCGGATCGGGGTTCAGTGACGGTGGGTGCACGCTTCCTGGAGAAGCGCCTGGATACGGGCGTTCGTGTTCGCTACAGCTCCGGTAATGGGGAAAACCTGAATAACCAGGGTTACCAGTTCATGGACCAGGCCATGTGGCCCAAGTACACCGTGTATGACCTCTACGCCAGTTACTGGATGACCGATCAATTGAATATCGCGCTGGCGTTGGAAAACGCCACGGACGAGGCGTATTTCGTCGCCATGGGCGATGCCAACAACCTGAGCCTGGCGCGCGGACGCACGCTGAGCGGAATGCTCGAATACACATTCTGATCCGGTGCGCAGGCACTGGATCCACCCACGGTTTTGCCCAGGGTTGGGCAAAAAGTGCGCACCTGCGTACTGATCAATAGCGCTGTTTATAACGAGGTTTAGTGATGACTATTTCTGTTAGTTACGAGTCGTACCTGGGCACTACGTCGCTGTCCGACTACCTGACGGACTGGGCCATAGGTTTCGCCACCGCAGGTCATGGCACCGGTAACACCGGCGGTTTCAGCAACGGCACCTTCAGTGGCGATCAGTATTCGACGCATGGCGCCAACAACTCCGACTACGCGTTTATCGCCGACAGCAACACCAGCAACGGCCTGCACTATGTGTTCAACCCGGCCTTGCCGGCCAGCAGCAACCTGAACCACTACCTGTGGGGCAACCTGGATAACGTCGAACTGGGCACGGGCCTGACCGGCGGCGCAGGCAGCGATTTTGACCTGAGTGCCTACAAGGTAGCGTTCAACGGTCTCGACCTGTTTGCCGCTGAAGGCGCAGGCCGCACCGGCAACGAAGTGCAGAGCGTGATCTACGGCTTGATGCAAGGCAACACGTCGGCACTGGAAACCGTGCTCAACGACCTGCTGGACGATTTCGGCCTGTCCACCGCCAGCACCTTTGACGAAGTCAGCGCTGGGTTGGCTGCACACGCGGCCACCGCTGCCACCACCGACGTGGCGCTGGTGGGCGTGCAAGACGCTGCGCAGGACTGGGCCCTCGCGGCCTGAACCTCTGCTGCATGAAAAAAGCGAATGGAAGATCGCTCTCCCATTCGCCGCATTACACCGCTGTCGCCTAAGCCTTCTAATTCTTCGGGCGACAGCGGTGCCGAATTCTGCGCAGCGTCGTATCGCCTGTCAACGCGGCGACGCTGCGCGCCCAACCCCATGAGAGTCCCCTGATGCGCCACGCCGGCAACGAAACCCTGGCCGCCCTCGCGGCCTATAAAAGTGGCTTCTTCAACATCGGCCTGTTCTCGGCGGTGATCAACCTGCTGATGCTCGCCCCGGCGCTGTACATGCTGCAGGTGTACGACCGGGTGTTGGCCTCGGGCAATCAGATGACCCTGTTGATGCTGACGCTGATGATCCTCGGCCTGTTCGGCCTGATGGGCGCGTTGGAATGGGTGCGCAGCCAGGTGGTGATCCGCCTCGGCACGCAGATGGACATGCGCTTGAACCAGCGGGTTTACGACGCCGCGTTCGAAGCGCAACTCAAGGGTGGCACCCAGGCTGCGGGGCAGGCGCTGCATGACCTGACCACCCTGCGCCAGTTCGCCACTGGCCAGGCGTTGTTCGCGTTTTTTGATGCGCCGTGGTTTCCGGTGTACCTGTTGGTGATCTTCCTGTTTCACCCCTGGCTCGGCCTGCTGGCGCTGGTCGGGGCGGTGGTGTTGATTGTGCTGGCGTGGGTCAACCATCACGTCAGCCAGGCGCCGATGGCCCTGGCCAGCCAACTGTCCATCAGTGCCAGCCAGCAGGCCACGGCCAACCTGCGCAATGCCGACACCATCGAAGCCATGGGCATGCTTGCTACGTTGCGCGGGCGTTGGTTCGGCCAGCATCAGGCGTTCCTGGCGCAGCAGAACCTGGCCAGCGAAAAGACCGCGACCGTCACCGCCTGGTCCAAGGGCGTGCGCCTGGCGTTGCAGTCCTTGGTGCTGGGCCTGGGCGCATTGCTGGCGGTGCAGGGCGATATCACGCCGGGGATGATGATTGCCGGCTCGATTCTGATGGGCCGCGTGCTCAGCCCGATCGACCAGTTGATTGGCGTGTGGAAACAGTGGGGGTCGGCGCGCCTGGCGTTTGATCGGTTATCACAGATGCTGGCGGCCAACCCCGCACGACCGGAACGCATGAGCCTGCCGGTGCCCAAAGGCCAGCTGAGCGTGGAGCAGATTAGCGCCTGCGCGCCCGGCAGCCGTCGGCCGGCGCTGGCCAACCTGGGTTTTAACGTGGCGGCGGGCGACGTACTGGGGGTGATCGGGCCGTCGGGCTGCGGTAAATCCACCTTGGCCCGAGTACTGGTGGGCGCCTGGGCACCCTTGGCCGGCAAGGTGCGGCTGGACGGCGCCGACCTGGCTTTGTGGGACAAACAGCAGTTGGGGCCGCACATCGGTTACCTGCCGCAAGATATCCAATTGTTTGCCGGCAGCCTCGCAGAAAACATCGCGCGGTTTGCCGAGGTTGACGCGGAGAAGGTTCTGGCTGCCGCGCAAATGGCCGGCGTGCATGAGCTGATCCTGCAACTGCCCCAAGGCTACGAGACGCAACTGGGCGAGGGCGGCGCAGGCTTATCCGGTGGCCAGAAGCAACGCGTAGCACTGGCCCGTGCGCTGTACGGCCTGCCCGCACTGATCGTACTGGACGAACCCAACGCCAACCTCGACGAAGTGGGCGAGCAGGCCTTGCTCCAGGCCATCGCCCAGCTCAAGCAACAGCGCCGCACTGTGGTCCTGATCACCCATAAACCCAACGTGCTGAGCCTGACCGACCACTTGCTGATCCTCAAGGAAGGCCAGCTGCAGGCTTTCGGGCCGACGGCACGCGTGTTGGAGGCACGGCAGAAGCCGGCAACGAGCAAGCCGGTGTCGACCATGAGCATGAGTTACCGCCTCGGTGAAGGAAAACAGGCATGAGCCAGAGCAAACCTGTGTTGATCAGCGACGCCCCAAACAACGTGCTGGCGCTGGATGACAAAAAATACTCACGCCTGGGCTGGCTGTTGGTACTCGGTGGCTTTGCCGGGTTCCTCGGTTGGGCGGCATTGGCGCCACTCGATAAAGGCGTGGCGGTGCCGGGCAAGGTCATGGTCTCGGGCCATCGCAAGACCGTGCAGCACCCAGCCGGTGGCATCGTCGAACGTATCGAGGTGCGCGACGGTGATGTGGTCAACGCGGGCCAAGTGCTGCTGCGCTTGAAGGAAACCCCGTTGCGCGGGCAGATGCAGTCCCTGCGCAGCCAGTACGTGGCGTCCCTGGCCAGCGAAGCGCGCTTGAATGCCGAAAGCGAAGGGTTGTCGGCGATCACCTTCGGCCCTGAACTGCTCAACGATCCTGAGGCGGCGAGCACCCTGAACCTGCAACGGCAACTGTTCAATAGCCGCGCCCAGGCCTTGGCAACCGAGCAACAAGGCCTGCG
Organism: Pseudomonas sp. RA_5y_Pfl1_P24; assembly: GCF_963970945.1. Taxonomy (NCBI): domain Bacteria; kingdom Pseudomonadati; phylum Pseudomonadota; class Gammaproteobacteria; order Pseudomonadales; family Pseudomonadaceae; genus Pseudomonas; species Pseudomonas sp. RA_5y_Pfl1_P24. The sequence goes on from NZ_CAXAOJ010000015.1 coordinate 101,067, forward strand.
CGAAACCATCGCCGGGGCCGAGGCGCAGTTGCGCGGCACGCGGGATTCGCAAGTGAGCAAGGTCCAGCAACGCGCGGCGTTGAATGAGCAACTGCAAGGCCTGCGCGAGTTGGCACGTGACGGCTACATTCCGCGCAACCGCCTGCTCGACAGTGAACGCCTGTACTCACAAATCGACGGCGCCATTGCCGAGGACTACGGCCGTATCGGTCAGTTGCAACGCCAGGTCCTCGAGCTGCGCTTGCGCATTCGCCAGCTCGGCGAAGACTTCCAGAAAGACCTGCGCGGCCAGTTGGCCGAGACCCGCACCCGCAGCGACGACCTGCGCAATCGCCTGGCCTCGGCCGAGTTCGAACTGGCCAACAGCCTGGTGCGCGCCCCCGCCTCTGGTGTGGTGGTGGGGTTGGACGTGTACACCGAAGGCGGCGTGATCAAGCCCGGCCAGGCACTGATGGACATCGTGCCGCAAGGCGAACCGTTGCTGGTCGAAGCGCGAGTGCCAGTGCAGATGGTCGACAAGGTGCATCCGGGCTTGCCAGTGGAGCTGCTGTTCTCGGCGTTCAACCAGTCGACCACGCCACGGGTGGCCGGCGAGGTGACGCTGGTTTCTGCCGACCGCCAGGTCGATGAACGCACCGACGAACCGTATTACACACTGCGCGCCCAGGTTAGCGCGGCGGGTATGCAGCAGCTCGACGGTGCACGGATACGCCCGGGCATGCCGGTGGAAACCTTCGTCAAAACCGGTGAGCGCTCGATGCTCAACTACCTGTTCAAACCCCTGCTGGACCGTACCCATATGGCCCTGGTGGAAGAATGAAGGCGCTGCTGTTTACCTTGTGTTTCGGTTGTACCTCGGCGGCACATGCCTTGGGTTTACTGGATGCCTACGACTTGGCCCTACGTAATGATCCGACTTTTCAGGCCGCCATCCAGGAACGTGAAGCCGGTGAAGAGCATCGCGTGATCGGCCGTGCGGCGTTGTTGCCCAACTTGTCGTGGAGCTATAACAACTCGCGCAATGAGTCTGAAGTGACGGCGGGTGATGTCACCAGCGACCGTGACTACCGCAGCTATGCATCGACCCTGACCTTGCAGCAGCCCTTGCTGGATTACGAAGCCTACGCGCGTTTTCGCCAGGGCACCGCCCAGGCGTTGATGGCTGACGAGCGCTTTCGCGGCAAGAGCCAGGAACTGGCCGTGCGCGTGCTCAGCGCCTACAGCCAGGCGTTGCTGGCGCAGGAGCGCATTGAGTTGAGCCGGGCGCAGAAACGCGCGTTTGCCGAGCGCCTGCAACTCAATGATCGCCTGCTCAAGGGCGGTGAAGGCACACGTACGGATGTGCTGGAAACCCAGGCGCGCCTGAGCCTGGCGCAGGCCGAAGAAATTGAATCCCAGGACGCTCAAGACAGCGCCCTGCGCGAGCTGGAAGCCATCGTCGACCAACCGTTGCAGATCGAAGCGCTGGCGCCGCTGACCCGCCAATTCGAGATCCCACCCCTGGAACCCAACCGTTTCGAAACCTGGCGCGACATGGCCATGGCCAATAACCCGGAGCTTAAATCCCAGCACCACGCCCTGGACGTGGCCGCCTATGAAGTGGAGCGCAAACGCGCTGGCCACCTGCCCAAGGTCAACCTGTACGCCACCAGCCGCCAGACCAGCTCCGACTCGGAAAGCAGCTACAACCAGAAATACGACACCAACAGCGTCGGCATCCAGGTCAGCCTGCCGCTGTTTGCCGGCGGCGGGGTGTCGGCCTCCACGCGCCAGGCGGCGAACCAGCTGTCCCAGGCCCAGTATGAGCTGGACGCGCAAACCTCGGCGACGCTGGTGGAGTTGCGCAAGCAGTTCAACCTCAACACCAGCGGCGCGGCCAAAGTGCGCGCCTATGAAATGGCCGTCAGCTCCGCCACCGCCTTGGTGACCGCGACTAAAAAGAGCGTCACCGGCGGTGAACGGGTGAACCTTGATGTACTCGACGCCGAGCAACAACTCTTCACCGCCCGTCGCGATTTAGCGAATGCGCGGCATGCGTATCTGCTGGCGAGGATTCAGTTGAAGTATTACGCGGGGTTGCTGAGCGAGCAGGATTTGCGTGCGCTGGCGGAGTATTTCCAACCGTAGGCATGAGTGGTTACAACCCGGCATTCGCCGGGTTTTTTGTGGTTACTAATCTGTGAAACAGCTTCGGGAATATGAAGCCGGTTGTCGGGTGGCACGGGAAAATTGTTACCTGGCGGAAAATAACCTAACGGATGGGTTACGATGAAAGTAGGCGCTTACAAGGGATATGTGATTTCGGTGTTTATCAGGGATGAGCATTGCCCGCTCCATGTGCATGTGAGGGGGAACGGATGGGATGCGCGTTTTCGTTTCAGTTTTCTGGATGGGATGTTGAGTTGTGGGATGTCGAGCCTGAGCGGCGGCAGCCACCCATGGCGGTTTTGAAAGAAATACGCGGGGCGATCATGCAGCGGCATTACCTGGCGCGGGCACGCAGGATCTGGTGGGAATACCTGCAAACGGTCTGCCTGGAGAATCACTCCTGGGATTGGGAGGCCCGCGAGGTGTTGCCTGGGCTGATCATTCAGCCGGGTGTTTATGTGATCGCGCGTGCCCGGCACGATGTCGTTGGGCAGAAAACAATTTTGAATCTGGTCAGGGCACCGGGTTTTGTGGGGATTGAACTATGAAGCAAATCGTAAAAGCCAAAGTTGTACCCTATAAACCGCTCACTGAGGCCGATGTCGAAAAGGCGATAGCCCGAGGGCGTAAGACACGGCACCTTTATGCCCGCGCCAGCTCTGTGCGTTATGAAGACAACTGCATTTCCATCGGCTTCAGCGACGGTAGTCGCGTTGTACTGCCGGTGGCTGGCCTGCCCGAGTTCGCGGGGTTTTCCTTGGAGGACTTTGAGCAACTTGAAGTCGGCTTTGGCGGAAAGGCGCTGTGCTGTGATGCCCAGGACTTGGATGTTTCGGTCACGGGCCTGATCGCCACCAGCAAACCGCTGATGGACCTAGCCACCAGTTTGGTTGCCTCGCGCAACGGTCGCAAAAGCAGCCCCGCCAAATCCGCCGCCGCCCGAGCCAATGGCAAGAAGGGCGGGCGGCCACGCAAGAAGGAACCTGAGGACGGTGAACTACCGCCGAGTCAGTAACACCCCGGATTCCATATGGTGCGTCCACGGAAACTGGTCAAACAGCGCGCATTGGGTGATGCGGTGCGTGTCATGCAGTTGCGCGATGTTCGCCGCCAACGTCTCCGGGTTGCAGGAGATGTAGAGGATGTTGTCGAAGCGTCGGGTCAGTTCGCAGGTGTCCGGGTCCATGCCGGCGCGCGGCGGGTCGACGAACACGCTGCCGAACTCATAGCGCTTTAGGTCGATGCCGTGCAGGCGGCGGAACGGGCGCACTTCGTTGAGCGCTTCGGTGAGTTCTTCGGCGGAGAGTCGCACCAGGGTGACGTTATCCACGGCGTTTTCATCGAGGTTGCTCAGCGCCGCATTCACTGAGGTCTTGCTGATCTCGGTGGCCAGCACTTTGCGCACGCGGGTTGCCAAGGGCAGGGTGAAGTTACCGTTGCCGCAGTACAGCTCGAGCAAATCATCCGGGCGGTCACCCAAGGCTTCGTATGCCCAGTTGAGCATCTTCTGGTTCACCGTGCCGTTGGGCTGGGTGAAGGCGCCTTCGGGTTGGCGGTAGCTGAAGGTGCGCTCGCCAACGTCGAGTTTTTCCACCACGTAATCATGGCCGATCACATCGCGCTTGCCCTTCGAGCGGCCGATGATGCTTACGTTCAAGTCGGCAGCCAGCTGGTTCGCGGCGGTGTGCCAGTGCTCGTCCAGCGGGCGGTGATAGCACAGAGTAATCATCGCGTCGCCGGCCAGGGTGGTGAGGAACTCTACCTGGAACAGCTTGTGGCTCAGGGCGGCGCTGGCTTGCCAGGCGGCCTTGAGTTGCGGCATCAACTGGTTGATGCGGGCGCTTGCGATGGGGAACGCGTCGATCAGGATCGGCGTGCGCTTGTCGTCCTGGGAAAACATTGCGTAGTGGCGCTCACCGCCTTCGCGCCACAGGCGGAACTCCGCGCGCAGGCGGAAGTTCTGTGGGGGCGAGTCGAAGACCTGTGGCTCCGGTGCATCGAACGGTGCCAGCAGGTCACGCAAGCGCGTGACCTTGTCTTGCAGTTGAGCGGTGTAGCGTGCGGCGTCAGAAGTCATGCGTTGAACCAGCCCAGCTTGATCACGAACAGAATCGACAGAATCACCAGCGCCGGGTTCAGCTCACGGTAGCGGCCCGAAAGCAGCTTAATGGCGGTCCAGGCGATGAAACCGAAGGCGATGCCGTTGGCAATGGAGTAAGTGAAGGGCATCGCCAGGGCGGTGATCACCACCGGCGCTGCAACGGTAATGTCGTCCCAGTCGATTTCGGCCAGGCCCGACGTCATCAGTACGGCCACGAACAACAGTGCCGGTGCAGTTGCGAAGGCAGGTACGCTGGCGGCCAGTGGCGAGAAAAACAGCGCCAGCAGGAACAGGATCGCTACCACGACGGCGGTCAAACCGGTGCGGCCACCCGCGCTCACGCCGGCAGCCGATTCGATGTAGCTGGTAGTCGTTGACGTACCCAGCAGCGAACCGGCCATGGCGGCGGTGCTGTCGGCGATCAGCGCACGGCCCATTTTCGGCATGTGGCCGTCCTTGCCCATCAGGCCCGCGCGCTTGGCGACGCCGATCAGGGTGCCGGAGTTATCGAACAGGTCGACGAACAGGAATGCGAAGATCACGCTCACCAGGCCGATATCGAGCGCGCCTTTAATATCCAGCTGCAGGAACGTCGGGGCCAGGGACGGCGGCATTGAGGTCACGCCGCCGAACGGGGTGACGCCCAGCAGGATCGACACGATGGTCACTGCCAGGATGCCAATCAGCACGGCTCCGCGTACCGCCAGGGCTTCCAGCGCAACGATGAGCACGAAACCCAGGGTGGCGAGGATCGGAGCAGGTTGCTTCAAGTCACCCAGGCCAACCAGCGTGGCCGGGTTGGCAACCACAATCCCGGCGTTGTGCAGCGCAATCAGCGCCAGGAACAGGCCGATACCCGCAGCAATCGCCGAGCGCAGGGGCAGGGGAATGCTGTTGATGATCCACTCACGGATACGAAAGATCGACAGCAGGAAGAACAGCACCGCCGAGATAAACACCGCACCCAGCGCAACCTGCCAGGTATGGCCCATGTGCAGGACCACGGTGTAGGTAAAGAAGGCGTTGAGGCCCATGCCCGGCGCGAGTGCGATCGGGTAGTTGGCGATCAGGCCCATCACGGTCGAACCGATGGCGGCCGCCAGGCAGGTCGCGACGAATACCGCGCCCTTGTCCATGCCGGTCTCGCCGAGGATGCTCGGGTTCACGAACAGGATGTAGGCCATGGCCAGGAATGTTGTGATGCCCGCGAGGATCTCGGTGCGCACGTTGGTGTTGTGTGCCTTGAGTTGAAACAGCTTTTCCAGCATGCCTGCTCCCTGTGACGCTCTGTGGCGTCGTGATTTGTTGACCTCTAAGTCAAAGCACAAACTGCGCCAAGCGCCTGTGGTTTCAGAGAGGATCGGAAAAAGCGGCGCATCATACCAGCAGCCGAGGCCTTGAGGCATACTGCGACGACGTTTAAACGAAGGTCACCCGCAGCATGAAAAACGCCAAACCGTGGAGTCTAGTCCTGATCCCCTGTATCAGCCTGTTGCTCGGCGCAGCACCGGCGTGGGGCGCGACTGCACCGCCCTTGAGCGAAGTGCGTGTGTTCAAGGTCGAGTCGGCGAAGTGCAGCGAGACCATTGCGGAACGTGTAAACACTACCCAGATGTGTGAGCACCGCGGGCCCACCCGGGTTTCTGTGATGGAAGTCGGCCTGGGCAACAACCCCATAGGTCGCTTCAATGGTGCTGAGTTGAATGGCCAGCGCACGGCGGTTTGCCAGGTGGGCAACATCAGCGAAGCCTGCACGGGAGCCGGCACATTGATGGGCTACATCTATGTGTTTGACCTGAACGTCGAAGCCCAGGGCTGGTTCCAGTACAGCAACTCCTCGATCAACCCCCCGCGAAATACCTTGACCACACAGCTCAATATCCGCTGATCAATCACCTTGAACGCTCAATACCCTGGGAAGTCGTACCCCTGAGACGGCGACTTTCCTGAACGCCGCGGATGTAGACCAACCCGTGAGGTGTTTATGAGCGCGACCCCCAATGGCGCGGCGACCCAACCGTTCGCCAGCCACTCCATATGCCTGAGGCTCAACGGCCAGGATCGCCAGTTGGATGTGCTGCCCTGGACCACACTACTCGACCTTTTGCGTGAGCAGCTCGACCTGGTGGGCAGCAAAAAAGGCTGCGACCACGGCCAGTGCGGCGCCTGCACCGTATTGCGCGATGGCAAGCGGATCAATGCCTGCCTGACGCTGGCGGTGATGTGCGACGGTGCCGAACTCACCACCATCGAAGGCCTGGCCAGCGGCGACCAACTGCACCCGATGCAGCAGGCGTTTATCAAACACGATGCCTTCCAATGCGGTTACTGCACCCCTGGACAGATCTGCTCGGCCGTCGGCCTGGCCAATGAAGGTCGGGCCCACGACACGGCGCAAATCCAAGAGCTGATGAGCGGTAACCTGTGCCGCTGTGGGGCTTACAGCAATATCCGCGATGCCATTGAAGACGTAGTGGGAGGTGAGCAATGAATCCCTTCCACTACAGCAAGCCTGCGGATGTGCAAGAAGCGGTTCATCTGAGCAGCGCCGCGTCGCGCTTTATTGCCGGTGGCACCAACCTGCTGGACCTGATGAAAGAAAACATCAGCCGCCCCGAGCATCTCATCGATATCACAGGATTGCCGCTCAATGACATTCAGGAGACTGCCGGTGGCGGTCTGTTGATCGGCGCGTTGGTGAGCAACGCCGACCTGGCCTGGCACCCGCTGATCGAACAACGTTACCCGCTGCTGTCCCAGGCCATCCTGGCCGGCGCCTCGCCGCAACTGCGCAACATGGCCAGTACCGGCGGCAACCTGTTGCAGCGCACCCGTTGCTACTACTTCTATGACGCTACCGTGCCGTGCAATAAGCGTGAGCCCGGCAGTGGCTGCCCGGCACGCACCGGTTTGAACCGTATTCACGCGATCCTCGGCGCCAGTGAACAGTGTGTCGCCACCCATCCCTCCGACATGTGCGTCGCTTTGGCAGCGCTGGAGGCGAGGGTGCATGTAGAGGGGCGTGGCGGTTCGCGGGTCATTGAGTTCGCCGACTTTCATCGCCTACCGGGTGATGCGCCGCAACGTGACAACCAATTGGCCGACGATGAGCTGATCACCGCCATCGAACTGCCTGCCGATCACCTGGCAAACCATAGCAATTACCTGAAAATCCGCGACCGTGCCTCTTATGCGTTCGCCCTGGTGTCTGTGGCTGCCGCGCTTGAGCTGGACGGCGACACCATCATCGACGCGCGCCTGGCCCTTGGCGGCGTGGCCCACAAACCCTGGCGTGACCGCGTGGTGGAAGCCTCACTGATCGGCCAGGTTGTTAGCCGCGAAACCTTCAGTAACGCCGCCGATGCCCTGTTGCAAGACGCCGAGCCGCTGCAACACAACGGCTTCAAGATCAAGCTGGCACGCCGGGGGATTATTCGCGCCCTGAGCGACGCCGCTGTTGCAGGAGAACGTCCATGAGCGCTATCGGCAAACCCTTGGACCGCGTTGACGGTCTGCTCAAGGTCACAGGCAAAGCGCGGTATGCCGGTGAGTTTCCCGAAGAAGGCCTGCTGCATGGCAGCGTAGTGTCGAGCACCGTGGCCAAGGGCCGGGTGCTGCGTATCGACGCGACCAAGGCGCTGGCGCTGCCGGGTGTGGTGGAGGTTATCCATCACCTCAATCGGCCAACAATCGCCAGCTACGATGATGCTTTCCAGGACGATGATGCGGCCGACGGCTCGCCGTTTCGCCCGCTGTACAACGATCGCGTACTGTACAGCGGCCAGCCACTGGCGCTGGTGATCGCCGATAACCTCGAGCTGGCGCGACATGCCGGCTCCCTGGTGGAGATCGAGTACGAAACCGAAGCCTTTGAAACCGACTTGCTGGCCTTGCAGGAACACGCCTACGCCTCGCCGCAGACTCCGCCCAAGCCGCGCGGCAACTTCCAGGCCGAATGGACCGGCGCTGCCGTCAGCCTGGATCTGCACTACAGCACCCCCATCGAACACCACAACCCGATGGAGCCCCACGCCAGCACCGTGCTGTTTCAGCCGGACGGCACGCTGCACATCCACGACAAGACCCAAGGCCCGCAGAACTGCCAGGCCTATGTGCAAAAAGTCTTCGGCCTGGATAAAAGCCAGGTGCGTGTCTTCGCGGCATTTGTCGGCGGCGCCTTTGGCTCCGGCCTGCGCCCGCAGTATCAATTGCCGCTGGCGGTGATGGCGTCCTTGGCGCTCAAGCGCTCGGTGCGCGTCACGCTGACGCGTCAGCAGATGTTCACCTTCGGCTACCGCCCACGCACTTTGCAGCGTTTGCAACTGGGCGCCGCCGCCAACGGCCGCCTGCTTGCACTGGGGCACACCGCGATTGGCCAGACGTCGCGCTTCGAGGATTTCAGTGAGCATGTGGTGGAGTGGAGCGGCATGCTCTACCACTGCGATAACGTGCAGCTTACTTATAAGTTGGTGCCACTGGATGTGTTCACGCCGCTAGACATGCGTGCACCTGGGGCGGCCCTCGGGGTGATCGGCCTGGAGTGCGCCATGGACGAACTGGCCTGCGCACTGGGGATGGACCCGGTGCAACTGCGGCTGATCAACTATGCCGAACGCAATCAGAACGAAGACAAGCCCTGGTCGAGCAAAGCCCTGCGCGAGTGTTACCGCGAAGGCGCCGAGCGTTTCGGCTGGCACCAACGCAACCCGGAACCGCGCAGCATGCGCGACGGCCGCCAGTTGATCGGCTGGGGCATGGCCGGCGGCGTGTGGGAGGCGATGCAGATGAAGGCCAGCGCCAAGGCGCGTATTGATGCCGAGGGCAAACTGACCGTCAGCAGCGCCACCACCGATATCGGCACTGGCACCTACACGGTGATGACCCAGATCGCGGCTCAGGCCAGTGGCGTGGCGGTTGAGGACGTGGCCTTTGTGTTGGGGGATTCATCGTTGCCCACTGCGCCGCTGCAGGGCGGATCGTTTACCGTGTCCTCCGTCGGCACGGCTGTGCAGCAGGCCTGCGAAGCGTTGAATGCCAAGCTGTTGGCCGTTGCTCGGCAGACGTACCCGGTATTCAAGGAGGCCGAATCCGTGCGCTTTGAAGACGGCCAGTTGCATACCGGTGACGTCAGTGTGTCATTGGCACAGCTGGTCAAGGACAGTGGCGAAGACGCGTTGGCGGTGCAGGTCGACAGCGAGCCCGACAAGAAGCGCGAGGGGTTTGCTACCGCTACCCATTCGGCGGTATTTGTCGAGGTGCGTGTGGATGAAGACCTGGGCACGATCAAGGTCAGCCGGGTGGTCAGCGCGATTGCCGCCGGGCGCGTGGTCAACCCGAAGATGGCGCGCAGCCAGATCCTCGGCGGGGTGGTATGGGGTATCGGCATGGCCCTGCACGAAGAAACCCAGATCGACCATCAATTGGGGCGTTACATGAACCATAGCCTGGCGGAGTACCACATCCCGGTAAACGCCGATATCGGCGAGATTGACGTGGTGTTTGTCGAAGAGCGCGACGATATCGTCAACGCCCTTGGGTCGAAGGGGGTTGGTGAGATTGGTATTGTGGGCGTGGCGGCGGCGGTGGCGAATGCGATTTATCACGCCACTGGGAAGCGGGTGCGGGCGTTTCCGATTACCTTGGACAAAGTGCTCTGACGCAATCTCCTACCCACTGAAGATCAAGTGTGGGAGCTGGCTTGCCTGCGATGGCGGTGGGTCAGCTCCTGATGAGGTGACTGACACACGGCTATCGCGGGCAAGCCCGGCTCCCACAGTATTTTGCGGTGTGGCTTAAACCTTGGGTTCTTCCACCGGCACATGCATCCGATCCCGACTCGCCAGGGTCGGGAACAGCTTGATCCACACCCCCGTCACCACCAGCGTGCCGATCCCGCCCATGACCACGGCAGGCACGGTGCCGAACCAGTGGGCGGTGATGCCCGATTCAAACTCGCCCAACTGATTCGACGCGCCGATAAACAAACCGTTGACTGCACTGACCCGCCCGCGCATTTCGTCCGGTGTCTCCAACTGCACGAATGAGGCGCGGATCACCATGCTGATCATGTCTGCCGCACCCAGCACCACCAGCACCGCCAGGGAAAACCAGAACGAGGTGGACAGGCCGAAGGCGATGGTCGCCACGCCGAATACGCCGACGGCGGTGAACATCACGCGGCCCACATGCCGGTCCACCGCGAACCGCGCCAACCACAACGACATCAATAGCGCGCCCACTGCCGGTGCCGAACGCAGCAGGCCCAGGCCCCAGGCGCCGGTCAGCAGGATGTCCTTGGCGAACACCGGCAGCAACGCGGTGGCGCCACCCAGCAGCACGGCGAACAAATCGAGGGAGATGGCACCGAGAATATCCGGGCGGCTGCGGATGAAGCGGATACCGGCGAGCAGAGAGTCCATGGTCGCCTTGGCTTTGTTCAGCGGCGTTTGGCGCGCGGGCAAATTCAGGGTCAGCACGCAGGCAATGAGGTACAGCACCACCGTGGGGCCATACACCCACACGCTGCCAAAGGCGTAAAGCAAACCGCCAAGGGCCGGCGCTACAATGGTCGCCAACTGCTGGGCCGACTGCGACGAGGCCACGGCCCGTGGGAACAGTGCGGCGGGCACAAGGCTCGGGAGCATGGCCTGGGTGGTGGGCATTTCAAACGAGCGCGCGGCACCCAGCAGGAAGGCGAGGATAAAGATCATCTCGCGGGTCACGTTGCCGGTCAGGCCTCCAATGGCCAGGGACAAGGCGATAAGGGCCTGCACGGTCTGGCAGATGGCGGCAACTTTGCGCCGCTCATAGCGGTCGGCCACATGCCCGGTGTGCAGCATGAACAGCACGCGCGGCACGAATTCCACTAATCCGACCAAACCCAGGTCCAGCACGTTGCCCGTCAGTTGGTAGAGGTTCCAGCCGATCGCCACGGTGAGCATCTGGAAGCCGCTGGCGGTGAAGATGCGCGCCAGCCAGAAGGCGATGAAAGGGCGATGGTGACGTAACAGCAACGCAGGTTCGCTAGGCATCGGGAATTCGGGTCAAGGCCGGGGGAAGCGCCGAGATTATCATTAAGTTGTAACAGATAGTTGCAAGAACTGAGCTGAGGCAGTCTGTCACGCGGCAAAAGACCACACAGGCCAACCTCAAAAATGGGACTACTCTTTCAGCAATGCTTGATTCAGATCAATGCCGTCGCAGGGGCAGTTCAAGTCGGCAGACCAGGCAAGCATCCCAGCGTGATTGGACAAAAAAAGAAACGAATTGAAATTCGCCGTACTCCATATCGATGGGGCAGTGATTGCAGGCCGCCGGCCGGCATTCGGTATTACCTGAAAGAGGACAACATATGTTCGGTTTGGAGGCGCTAGATCTCGCCCGAGTCCAGTTCGCGTTCACCATCTCATTCCATATCCTGTTCCCGGCGATCACCATCGGCCTGGCCAGTTACCTTGCGGTGCTGGAAGGCTTGTGGCTCAAGACCCACAACGACACTTACCGTGATCTCTACCACTTCTGGTCGAAGATTTTTGCCGTCAACTTCGGCATGGGCGTGGTGTCCGGCTTGGTCATGGCCTACCAGTTCGGCACCAACTGGAGCCGCTTCTCGGACTTCGCTGGCGCCGTCACCGGGCCACTTCTGACCTACGAAGTGCTCACGGCCTTCTTCCTTGAGGCCGGTTTCCTCGGCGTGATGCTGTTCGGTTGGAACAAGGTCGGGCGCAACCTGCACTTTTTCTCCACCGTGATGGTGGCCGTGGGTACGTTGATTTCGACCTTCTGGATCTTGTCGTCCAACAGTTGGATGCAGACGCCCCAGGGCTTTGAAATCATTGACGGCCGCGTGATCCCAACCGATTGGTTCGCCGTGGTCTTCAACCCGTCGTTCCCTTATCGCCTGGCGCACATGGCCACGGCGGCCTTCGTGGCGACAGCGTTCTTCGTCGGCTCCTCAGCGGCCTGGCACTTGTTGCGCGGCAAGGACAACCCGGCGATCCGCAAAATGCTCTCGATGGCGATGTGGATGGCGCTGATTGTTGCGCCTATCCAGGCGGTGATCGGCGACTTCCATGGCCTCAATACCTTGAAGCACCAGCCGGCGAAAATCGCCGCGATTGAAGGCCACTGGGAAAACAAAGGCAACGAACCGACACCGCTGATCCTGTTTGGCTGGCCCGACATGAAGGCCGAAAAAACCAAATACGCGGTGGAAATTCCCTACCTGGGCAGCCTGATCCTCACCCACTCCCTGGATAAACAGGTGCCTGCGCTCAAGGACTTCCCACCGGAAGATCGTCCGAATTCGACCATCGTGTTCTGGTCGTTCCGGGTCATGGTCGGCCTGGGCTTCCTGATGATCTTCACCGGCCTGTTCAGCCTCTGGCTGCGCCGGGGCGACAAGATGTACACGTCCAAACCGTTCCTGTACCTGGCGTTGTGGATGGGCCCGTCCGGCCTGATTGCGATCCTTGCGGGTTGGTTCACCACCGAGATCGGCCGCCAGCCGTGGGTAGTCTACGGCTTGATGCGCACAGCGGATGCTTCTTCCGGGCATAGCCTGGCGCAGATGACCATTACCCTGGTGTTGTTCGTGGTGGTGTACTTCGCGCTGTTTGGTGCGGGTCTTGGCTACATGATGCGTTTGGTGCGCAAAGGCCCTGTAGCCCATGACGTGACCGAGCCGACCCACGGTGGTCCTGGCCAGAAGCGCACGCCGGCGCGTCCTTTGTCTGCTGCCGATGACGGCACTGACAACGACCACGACCACATCCAGCATAAGGGGAATTGAGATGGGTATTGATCTTCCGCTGATCTGGGCCGTGATCATCATCTTCGGCATCATGATGTACGTGGTCATGGACGGCTTCGACCTGGGTATCGGCATCCTGTTTCCGTTTATCCCGGGCAAGACCGACCGTGACGTGATGATGAACACCGTGGCGCCGGTCTGGGACGGTAACGAAACCTGGTTGGTATTGGGCGGCGCGGCGCTGTTCGGCGCGTTCCCGCTGGCCTATTCGGTGGTGTTGTCGGCGCTGTACCTGCCGCTGATGCTGATGTTGATCGGGCTGATCTTTCGCGGTGTCGCGTTCGAGTTCCGCTTCAAGGCCAAAGACCACAAGCGTCACCTGTGGGACAAGGCGTTTATCGGCGGCTCGTTGGCTGCAACGTTCTTCCAGGGCGTGGCGCTGGGGGCGTTTATCGATGGCATCCCGGTAGTGAATCGCCAGTTCGCCGGCGGTTCGCTGGACTGGGCCACACCGTTCACGATGTTCTGCGGTGTGGCGTTGATCGTGGCCTATGCGTTGCTCGGTTGCACTTGGCTGATCATGAAGACCGAAGGCCCGTTGCAGGAGAAGATGCACAACCTGGCGCGGCCCCTGGCGTTCGTGGTGCTGGCGGTGATCGGCATCGTGAGTATCTGGACGCCGCTGACGCACCCGGAAATTGCGTCGCGCTGGTTCACCCTGCCCAACCTGTTCTGGTTCCTGCCAGTGCCGATCCTGGTGCTGGTGACCATGTACGGCCTGTTCCGCGCCGTGGCACGCAACGCGCACTACACGCCGTTCCTGCTGACGCTGGTGCTGATCTTCCTGGGCTACAGCGGCCTGGGTATCAGCCTGTGGCCGAACATCATTCCGCCATCGGTGTCGATTTGGGACGCTGCCGCGCCGCCGCAAAGCCAAGGCTTCATGCTGGTGGGCACGTTATTCATCATCCCGTTCATCCTGGGCTACACCTTCTGGAGCTACTACGTATTCCGCGGCAAGGTCACCCACGAAGACGGTTATCACTAGGAGGGTCGTCTCATGTCCGGCAAACCTACGTTGCACGAGATTGAACAGGGCGAGAAACAACCGTTGTGGCGGCGCCTGGGGTGGCTGGCGATGATCTGGACTGGCAGCGTGCTGGCCCTGTTCGTCGTGGCCAGCCTGATGCGCATGTTCATGAACGCGGCTGGCTTGACCACCCACTGACATCCCATCCCGTCGCCTTGCGGCACGGTTTTTTGGCCCCGCCTCTCCTCGCAGTGGCGGGGCTTTTTTTATTTGCGCGCTTTGAGGATCACGAATTTCGGCGTGGTGGCGATTTGCTCGACACCCCGGAACAAGCGCGCCAGCTTGGTGTGATAACCCAAGTGGCGGTTGCCGACTATATAGAGAGCGCCGCCGACTACCAGCGCTTCCCGCGCCTGCTGGAACATACGCCAGGCGAGGAAGTCACCGACCACCTGCTGCTGGTGGAAAGGCGGGTTGCACAGCACCACGTCCAGCGAATCGGGTGCCTGGCCGGCCAAGCCATCGGCGGCGCGTACGATGACATCGCGCTCACCGAGCGCTGCTTGCCAGTTTTGGGCCGCCGACTGCATGGCCATATAGGACTCGTCCACCAGGGTGTATTGCGCCTCGGGGTTTTGCAGGGCGCTGGCAATCGCCAGTACACCGTTGCCACACCCCAGGTCCGCCACCCGCGCGCTGCCCAGGCTTTTTGGTAGGTGCGGCAGGAACGCACGGGTGCCGATGTCCAGGCTTTCGCGGCAGAACACGTTGGCGTGGTTCAGCAACTCGATGGCTGGCGCGTCGAGGGTGTAGCGGGTCGGATACGGCGAGACAGCCGCGGGACGATCTTCAACAGTGGCGATCAGCAATCGCGCTTTCTTGACCGCCAGCGATGCGTGCATCGGCCCGATGTAGCGTTCCAGCAACTCGCCCGCCGCCCGTGGCAAGTGCTTGATCATCGCCCCGGCAATCACTTCGGCGCCTGGCGCAAGCTGGCCTTGCAGGCGGATCAATTGCTCTTCGAGCAGGGCCAGGGTTTTCGGCACGCGGATCAGTACGCGGTCAAAAGGCCCTGCCGGGATTTGGCTGGCCGGGATGAACGGCACAGCGTCAAACGCCTTGCTGTTGCGCACCAGGTTTTTCTCCAGGCCCTGGGCTGCCAGGAATGAGTCGCCGCTGGAGGTTACCTGTACTTGGCCCTGGAGGCTGACGGCCAGAGCGCCGAAGCTGTCATTGAGCACCAACATGCGGGTCTCAGTAGTCGGCTGCTGTTCGGCCAGATGATTGAGCAGGTACTCGTCAGCTGCATCGAAGGCTTGCAGCGGATCATTATGTTGCTCTGGCTGGCGGATCAGATCGAGCTGGGCGAAGGGGCTTTCGAGCAGGGGCATGGAGGGGGAGGCTCTGGGTAAACGATAAGTGTTCGGCAGTGGCCAGCCGAGGCGTCTGAGTGAACGACTGGCGGCACCCGGGGGGTGGCTGCTCAACACTCAGAATTGGCCGCAAATGTTACTTTTTTTTCAGGGGGATTACATGCGGTGTTTGCTGGCGGGTCAAATAATCCCGTCTTGTGCGGCGCGGAGCACGGCGGCGATCTTGTTGTTGACCCCCAGTTTTTTCAGGCAACTGCAGACATGAAAGCCCACCGTGCGTTCGGATAAACAAAGGATGGCGGCGATGTCCGCTGCGGTCTTGCCCTTGCCAGACCACATGAGCACTTCCGTTTCACGCGGGGTCAATAGGCTGGCGGGTTTGGTACTGGGTATGTCGGCATACTTATGCGCCAGTACTGCATGCATCGCGTGACACAACCACAGCATCAGCCCCGCTTTTTCGTAAAGTTCTTCCGGCGTGATTGCGCCTTTACCGCGGCTCAGGGTCAACATGCTGAACATGCCCCGGAAATCATGGACGGTTATGGTCAGCGCCATGTGCACGCCTGAAGTCTGCGCCAATGACCAAAGGCTGGGTACGTCTTTAAAGGTTTCTTCCTTCCAGACAATGGGCAGCGGGCTCTCCCTACAGTGCTTAACCACCGGGTCTACGCCAAAGAAGCTCGCCTGGTCATACACTGTTTTCCATTCATTTGGGTAGTTGGTGAATTCAATCGGCTTGACTTGGTTTTTAGGCAGGTTAGCGCTCATTTTGAAGGAACAGTGTTGGAAGCCGAGCTCTAAGGTTCTGATGGCCACCATTTCAAAGACGCTGGTGGCCTCATCTTCGTCGTCCAGTTTGGGATGCCGTATGTTGCGCCAGTTAATCATTGGTAACGCTCCATGGAATTCTCCGTGCCTTGAGGTACGTCCTGGACCCCCAACGCTGCACGGAAATGAGTGTAGGACAACGGCTACATATCGAGAGGAAAATTTCGTTCTTGCGCGCAGGTTTTTAAGAGTTTTTCTGCAAAGTGACCTGCTGGCGTTGGCCGCGGGCAGTCTGAAAGTCGCGGTTTATTAGGCGTTTGAAGGCCCTGTAACGACCAACTAACAACGTGTTTATAAGGGGGGGTGAGAGGCTAATAGCCAATTGATTGGCGGTGCAATTGGATAGCCATTACTGCATGTGTTGCGCGATACCACTACCAACCACAGGTGTTTCCACGCGCCACTTTGAGAGACACTAGGGCACCTGTTGAACGGAGGCCCCCATGACGGCCAGCGCTGAGAAATTCACCCGCCAGACCTTGCTCGATGTGCAATCGCTGACCCCCAGCCTGTTTACCCTGCGCACCACCCGCGATCCCGGTTTCCGCTTCACTGCGGGCCAGTTTGTGCGCCTGGGGGTGACCAAGGCGGATGGCAGCACCGTCTGGCGCGCCTATTCCTTAGTGTCCTCGCCGTTTGATGAGCACTTGGATTTTTTCTCGATCGTCGTCCCGGGCGGTGAGTTCACCAGTGAGCTGAGTCGCCTGCGGGTGGGCGATACCTTGATGGTGGAACGCCAGGCCACCGGATTCCTGACGTTGAACCGTTTCGTCGATGGTCGCGATTTGTGGATGCTGGGCACTGGCACCGGGGTGGCGCCGTTTTTGTCGATCCTGCAGGACTTCGAGGTCTGGGAGAAATTCGAGCGCATCATCCTGGTGTACAGCGCCCGCGAAGCCAAGGAGCTGGCCTATCAGGCGCTGATCAACGAACTGGGCGAGCGCGAGTACCTGGCCGAATACGCGCACAAGCTCACCTACATTCCTATCGTCACCCGTGAACAACACCCGGGCGCGCTGAATGGGCGCATCACGACGCTGATCGAAAATGGCGAACTGGAACGCGCGGCCGGCGTTGAGCTGGCCCCGGAGCATTCCCGCGTGCTGATCTGCGGCAACCCGCAGATGGTTGATGACACGCGGCAGTTGCTCAAGCAGCGCGATATGAATCTGAGCCTGAGCCGTCGTCCTGGTCAGGTGGCGGTAGAAAATTACTGGTAATAAAAAAGGCGCCTCAAGCAGGCGCCTTTTTTTCAAGCCGGTGTTTACTGAAGCGGCTTGTCGTTCTGTGCCTTGAGCAGATCACGGATCTCACCCAGCAACAGTTCTTCCTTGGTCGGCGTCGGTGGCAGGCTTGGCGCCACGGCCTCTTCACGCTTCAGGCGATTGATCGCCTTCACACCCATGAAGATCGCAAACGCGACGATGACAAAGTCGATGACGCTCTGGATGAACTTACCGTAGGCCAGCACCACCGCAGGCACATCGCCTTGCGCTGCCTTGAGCGTTATCGCCAGGTCAGCGAAGTCCACGCCACCGATCAGCAGACCAATGGGCGGCATTATTACGTCGCCTACAAAGGAGGAAACAATTTTGCCGAAGGCCGCGCCGATGATAATACCGACGGCCATGTCGACCACATTACCTTTGACCGCGAAGGCCTTGAACTCACTGATCACGCCCATGGTTATTCCTTGTTACAGATGAGAAGGGTGGGGCTCAGTGTAATTCAGTCGTAGCGGGCTTGCCTGACACAACCGTTAACACTGTTAGTTGTTATCGACACATTAAATCGAAAATAGTTTTCAAAGTGCCATCAATCGCGCGCGAAATACTCGCTAAATCAGGTACTTACCAGGTTATTTTATCAATCGGGTTGGTGCGTCTTTTCTATTTATCTTCTGACTCTCGGGTCACTAGCCTTTGGCAAGCACAACTGAATGTGCACTAAAAAAACCAGAGGAAATCTTGATGAACACCCCAATGAGCCGCGGGCCTGTTACAGCGCGAACTGCGCTGGTACTGGTGACCGCCAGCCTGCTGTCCCTCTCTGTGCAAGCCGCCAACTTGACCCGCGATAACGGTGCAGCGGTGGGCGACAACCAGAACTCGCAAACCGCCGGCGCCAATGGCCCGGTACTGCTGCAGGACGTGCAACTGATCCAGAAGCTGCAACGCTTCGACCGCGAACGCATCCCGGAGCGCGTGGTACACGCCCGTGGCACGGGCGCCCACGGCACCTTCACGGTCACCGACAACCTCAGCGACTTGACCAAGGCCAAGGTATTCGCCGCTGGCGAAACCACACCGGTGTTCGTGCGCTTCTCCGCCGTGGTACACGGCAACCACTCCCCGGAAACCCTGCGCGACCCGCGCGGTTTCGCCACCAAGTTCTACACCGCCGACGGCAACTGGGACCTGGTGGGCAACAACTTCCCGACGTTCTTTATCCGCGATGCGATCAAGTTCCCGGACATGGTCCACGCGTTCAAACCCGACCCGCGCACCAACCTCGATGACGACTCTCGTCGCTTCGACTTCTTCTCCCATGTGCCCGAGTCCACGCGCACGCTGACCGAGCTGTACGCCGACTCCGGCACCCCGGCCAGCTATCGGGAAATGGATGGCAACGGTGTGCACGCCTACAAGCTGATCAATGCCAAAGGCGATGTGCACTACGTCAAATTCCACTGGAAAAGCCTGCAAGGCATCAAGAATCTGGATCCCAAGCAAGTCACCGAAGTACAGGGCCGTGACTACAGCCACATGACCAACGATCTGGTCACGCATATCAACAAGGGCGACTTCCCCAAGTGGGACCTGTACGTGCAGGTGCTCAAGCCTGAAGACCTGGCCAAGTTCGACTTCGACCCACTGGACGCCACCAAGATCTGGCCGAATGTGCCCGAGCGCAAAGTCGGGCAGATGGTGCTGAACCGCAACCCGGCCAACGTCTTCCAGGAAACCGAGCAAGTGGCCATGGCCCCGGCCAACCTGGTGCCGGGCATCGAACCGTCGGAAGACCGCCTGCTGCAAGGCCGAGTGTTTTCCTACGCCGACACCCAAATGTACCGCCTGGGCGCCAATGCCCTGCAACTGCCGATCAACGCACCACGCGCAACCGTCAACAATGGCAATCAGGACGGCGCACTGAACTCCGGCAAAACCACCAGCGGCGTGAACTACCAGCCAAGCCGCCTGGAGCTTCGGGAAGAGCCGCAAGCCGCGCGCTATAGCCAATCGGCCCTGTCGGGCAGCACCCAGCAGGCGAAGATCCAGCGTGAGCAGAACTTCAAGCAAGCCGGTGATCTGTACCGCTCCTTCAATAAAAAAGAGCGTCAGGACCTGATCGAGAACTTCGGCGGCTCGCTGGCAACCACCGATGATGAAAGCAAGCACATCATCCTGTCGTTCCTTTACAAAGCCGATCCGGAGTACGGCACTGGCGTAGCCAAGGTTGCCAAGGGGGACCTGGCGCGCGTGAAGGCGCTGGCGGAAAAACTGACTGACTGATCCGTTGGTTATGGTCGGCGCCCAGAGGTGGGCGTCGATCCTTGGCAGGAGAACACCCATGCGAATTTCTATCGGTCTGCTGATGGCCATGCTGGCCTTTGTCGCCCACGCCGAGTCGCCCGACCCGGTCGCGCTCAAGGCCCAATTGCAGGATTACTACTTCGACGCCGCCCGTCGTGGCGACCTCGACATGCTCAATACCTTTATCGATTCCGGCTACAGCCTCAACACCCAGGATGACAAGGGCTACACCGCGTTGATCCTCGCCGCTTACCACGGCCAGGGCCCGTTCGTGGAGCGCTTGCTCAACGCCGGTGCCGACGCCTGCGTGCAGGACAAACGCGGCAACACTGCGCTGATGGGCGCGATCTTCAAGGGCGAACTGAAAATTGCCCAACGCCTGCTGTCCACCGACTGTAACCCTGACCAGCGCAATGGCGCCGGGCAGACGGCGGCCATGTACGCCGGGTTGTTCAAACGCGTCGAGCTGTTGGATGAGTTGAAAGCCAAAGGCGCCGACCTCAACGCCGAAGACCCGATCGGCAACAGTGCTTCACGATTGGCCAGCGGTGAAATCCGGACCCCGGCGCCGCGCTGAGCTATCATCGCGGTTTTTCGGTTGGAGGTTCTCAAATGGCAAAGGCCAAGCGCATGTACGGCTGCACGGAGTGCGGCGCGACCTTTCCCAAGTGGGCCGGCCAGTGCGGCGAATGCGGTGCGTGGAACACCCTGACTGAAACCATGATCGAAAGCGGCGGCGCGGCGGCCCCCACCGGCCGTGCCGGCTGGACCGGGCAACAGGCGCAGATCAAGACGTTGGCCGAAGTCAGCGTTGAAGAAATCCCGCGTTTTTCCACCGCTTCCGGCGAGTTGGACCGGGTGTTGGGCGGCGGTCTTGTGGACGGTTCGGTGGTGCTGATCGGCGGTGATCCGGGCATCGGTAAATCGACGATCCTGCTGCAAACCCTGTGCAGCATCGCCAGTCGCATGCCGGCGCTGTACGTCACTGGTGAAGAATCCCAGCAGCAAGTCGCCATGCGCGCCCGTCGCTTGGGTTTACCCCAGGACCAACTGCGGGTGATGACCGAAACCTGCATCGAAAGCATCATTGCCACGGCGCGTATCGAAAAGCCCAAGGTCATGGTGATCGACTCGATCCAGACCATTTTTACCGAGCAATTGCAATCAGCGCCGGGCGGTGTGTCCCAGGTGCGCGAGAGCGCGGCGCTGCTGGTGCGTTATGCCAAGCAGAGCGGCACGGCGATCTTCCTGGTGGGGCATGTGACCAAAGAAGGCGCGCTGGCCGGGCCACGGGTGTTGGAGCATATGGTCGACACTGTGCTGTATTTCGAAGGCGAATCCGACGGCCGCCTGCGTTTGCTGCGGGCGGTGAAGAACCGTTTCGGTGCGGTAAACGAGTTGGGCGTGTTTGCCATGACCGACCGGGGGCTGAAAGAAGTCTCCAACCCGTCGGCGATTTTTCTGACTCGCGCTCAGGAAGAAGTCCCGGGCAGTGTGGTAATGGCAACGTGGGAAGGCACTCGCCCGATGCTGGTGGAAGTGCAGGCGCTGGTGGATGACAGCCATCTGGCCAACCCTCGGCGTGTGACCTTGGGTCTGGATCAAAACCGCCTGGCGATGCTGCTCGCGGTGTTGCACCGACACGGCGGCATTCCTACCCATGACCAGGATGTATTCCTGAACGTCGTGGGTGGGGTCAAGGTGCTGGAGACCGCGTCTGACCTGGCGTTGATGGCGGCGGTGATGTCCAGCCTGCGTAATCGGCCGTTGCCGCATGACTTGCTGGTGTTCGGTGAAGTCGGCCTGTCGGGCGAAGTACGCCCGGTGCCCAGCGGGCAGGAGCGTTTGAAGGAAGCGGCCAAGCACGGCTTCAAGCGCGCCATCGTGCCCAAGGGCAACGCACCGAAGGAATCGCCGCCTGGGATCACGATTATTGGCGTGACGCGGTTGGAGCAGGCGTTGGATGCGTTGTTCGAGTAATCAGCAACACCGCAAACCAATGTGGGAGCGGGCTTAGGTTGTATTGGCTGTTAAATCTCCAGCAAAGCACCCAGCTCGCGCTCCAACTCTTCCTCGTCACCCAGGTTCAATTCGACCAGCCGCCGCAAATGGCTGATCGAGTCCAGGCCGATGTGCTGGCACACAAAGCCCAGTTGGTCACGATCCTCATGAGTCAGCCGAACCTGCATCTTGATATGGGCCTTTGGGTCCAAGCGAATATCGACGTCAAACGCCAGCGCCTTATTGCCCTTCCAATCCTCGGGGCGCTTTACCAACAAGCCCTTCAGCGACAAATCCACCAACTGCACCGGCCACTCGCGGCCGTTTTGCCGAAGTTCGGTCTTGGCATCAAAGGCGATCCGGCGAAAACGGCGGCGGTCAGACGCTTGCTCGGTCATGGTCAAACCCTCTGTAGATAGAAAGAGTGTAGCTCTGCGCCATCATCAGGCCATTTTTTCTGCTTTTTTTGCGCTGGCAAGGCTCTAGACCAACGTAGGGGGGTGGCCTTTAAGGCCAGTAGCGCTAAACTCCGGATGGCTGTCCTTTCTGTCCACCCTGGCTGGAATATAAAAATGAAAAATAATAATAGCCTGCTACGCCATCTACCCTGGCTGGTGCTGGCAATTGTAGGAGCGTGCGCCCTGGGCGTAGTGGCCTTGCGCCGCGGCGAGGCGATCAACGCCTTGTGGATTGTGGTCGCTGCGGTGGCCATCTATCTGGTTGCGTACCGTTACTACAGCCTGTTCATCGCTAATAACGTGATGCAACTCGACCCACGGCGGGCCACCCCCGCAGTGGTCAATAATGATGGTCTGGACTATGTGCCGACCAACAAACACATCCTTTTCGGTCACCACTTTGCGGCGATTGCCGGTGCAGGCCCGTTGGTCGGCCCGGTGCTGGCGGCGCAAATGGGCTACCTGCCTGGCACGCTCTGGCTGATTGCCGGCGTGGTGCTGGCCGGTGCCGTGCAGGACTTCATGGTCCTGTTCCTGTCCACTCGTCGCAACGGCCGCTCCCTGGGGGACATGGTCCGCGAAGAAATGGGCCGCATCCCTGGGACCATCGCGCTGTTCGGCTGCTTCCTGATCATGATCATCATCCTGGCGGTGCTGGCGCTCATCGTGGTCAAGGCCCTGGCCGAGAGCCCATGGGGCATCTTCACGGTGATGGCGACCATCCCGATCGCGATGTTCATGGGCATCTACATGCGCTACATCCGCCCGGGCCGCATCGGTGAAATCTCGATCATCGGCGTGCTGTTGCTGCTGGGCTCGATCTGGCTGGGCGGGCAGATTGCTGCTGATCCGGAGTGGGCCAAGGCCTTCTCTTTCACCGGTATCCAGATCACCTGGATGCTGATCGGCTACGGTTTCGTCGCGGCGGTACTGCCGGTGTGGCTGATCCTCGCGCCACGCGATTATCTGTCGACCTTCCTCAAAATCGGCACCATCATCGCCCTGGCGATCGGCATCCTGGTGACCATGCCCGACCTGAAAATGCCGGCGTTGACCCAGTTCATCGATGGCACCGGTCCGGTCTGGAAGGGCGGTCTGTTCCCGTTCCTGTTCATTACCATTGCCTGTGGCGCGGTATCGGGTTTCCACGCACTGATCTCGTCGGGCACTACGCCCAAACTGTTGGCCAGTGAAAGCCATGCCCGCTACATCGGTTACGGCGGCATGCTGATGGAGTCGTTCGTGGCCATCATGGCCATGGTTGCCGCGTCGGTGATCGAACCTGGCGTGTACTTCGCCATGAACAGCCCGGCCGCGATTGTCGGCACGGACGTGGTCACCGTGGCGCAGACCGTCAGCAGCTGGGGCTTTGCGATTACGCCTGAGGCGCTGTCTGCCGTCGCCCATGACATCGGTGAAACCACCATCCTGGCGCGTGCAGGTGGTGCTCCGACGCTAGCGGTGGGTATCGCGCAGATCCTGCACAGCGTGCTGCCGGGTGAAAACACCATGGCGTTCTGGTACCACTTTGCGATCCTGTTCGAAGCGCTGTTCATCCTGACGGCGGTGGACGCCGGTACCCGTGCCGGTCGCTTCATGCTGCAAGACCTGCTGGGGTCCTTCGTGCCGGCGCTCAAACGCACCGATTCCTGGACGGCCAACCTCATCGCGACCGCTGGTTGCGTGGCCATGTGGGGTTACCTGCTGTACCAAGGTGTGATCGATCCCTTGGGCGGCATCAACACCTTGTGGCCGCTGTTCGGTATCTCCAACCAGATGCTCGCGGGTATCGCGCTGATGCTGGCAACCGTTGTGCTGATCAAAATGAAACGCCAACGCTACATCTGGGTGACCATGCTGCCAGCCGTCTGGCTGCTGATCTGCACCACCACGGCGGGCTTCATCAAGCTGTTCGACGCGAATCCTGCGATTGGCTTCCTGTCGCTGGCCAAGAAGTACAGCGATGCCCTGGCCAACGGCCAGATCCTGGCCCCGGCCAAGAGCATCGACCAGATGCAGCACGTGATCTACAACGCCTACACCAACGCAACGCTGACGGCGCTGTTCCTGTTCGTGGTGTTCAGCATCCTGTTCTATGCGCTCAAAGTCGGCGTCGCCGCTTGGGGCAACAAAGAGCGTACGGATAAAGAAGCCCCGTTCCAGGCTGTACCGGACGCGTAATAGAGGATTGCAGCCATGTTCAATGACATCAGTCGCCTCGGTAAATACCTCGGTCAGGCCGCGCGCTTGATGGTCGGCATGCCCGACTACGACACGTACGTCGAGCATATGCAAACCAAGCACCCGGACAAACCGATGATGGACTACAAGGCGTTCTTTCGGGAACGCCAGGAAGCCCGTTACGGTGGCAAGGGTGGGCCTAAGTGCTGCTGACCCGGCACTCGGGCTTGCGGTGATCCACTGTGGGAGCGGGCTTGCTCGCGAAGGCGGTCTGTCAGCTTATGTATGTGCTGACTGATACACCGCCTTCGCGAGCAAGCCCGCTCCCACATTTGTTTTTGTGTTCCTTCAGGAGAATTTCTTTGTCCTCTCCCATCCCCGTCACCATACTCAGCGGCTTCCTCGGCGCCGGCAAGACCACCCTGCTGCGCCACCTGCTCAAAGCCGAGCACGGCCTGAAAATCGCGGTGATTGAAAACGAATTCAGCGACGCCGGTATCGACACCCAGCTCTTGGGCGCAGAACCGGTGCAAGTCATGACCCTGTCCAACGGCTGCGTGTGCTGCACCATCCACACCGACCTGACCAAAGCCCTCTACTTGCTGCTCGAACGTCTGGACAGCGGCGAGATCGCGTTTGATCGCCTGGTGATCGAGACGACCGGCCTGGCCGATCCGGCGCCGGTGGCCCAGACGTTTTTCATCGACGAGGAACTGCGCGAGCGCTACATCCTCGACGGCATCATCACCCTGGTGGATGCCGCCCACGCCGAGCACCACCTGACCCAGACCATCGCCCAGGCCCAGATCGGTTTTGCCGACCGCCTGCTGGTCAGCAAGCGCGACCTGGTGGATGACGCCACCTTCGACGCGCTCAGCGAACGCCTCACCCGCATCAACCGCCGTGCGCCGATCCGCGTGGTGGATCATGGCAACATCGACTTGGCGGAACTGCTCGATGTGCGTGGCTTCAACCTCAATGCTGGCATGAGCCTGCGCCCGGTGAGCGCCGCGCCGTCCATCGACCGCATTTCCAGCCTGGTGCTGCGCACTGACCAGCCGCTGGATATCGACCGTCTCAGTGAGTTCATGAACGAACTGTTGGAAGACCACGGCAAGCAACTGCTGCGCTACAAGGGCGTGCTGAACATTGCCGGGGAAGATCGACGCATGGTGTTCCAAGGCGTGCTGAAACTCTACGGTTTCGATTGGGATACCGAGTGGGGCGAGGGTGAGGCGCGGGAGAGTGTGATTGTGTTTATTGCCGATGAATTGCCGGAAGACAAGATTCGTGAAGGCTTCCAGCGGGTTTACCAAGCCTGATCTGAAAATGCACTCAAACTGTGGAAGCTGTATTTCACCGTTAAATTGGCATAAAAAAGCCCGGCTCTTCAGCCGGGCTTCTTATTCAAGCAACCGCTATCAAGCGCCGTATACCGGCAGCTTTTTGCAGATGGCCTTGACCTTCTCACGCACCGCGTCGATCACGCTTTCGTTGTTCAGGTCAGCCAGGATGTCGCAGATCCAGCCGGCCAGTTCCTTGCACTCTGCTTCCTTGAAGCCGCGAGTGGTCACAGCCGGGGTGCCGAAGCGCAGGCCGGAGGTGACGAACGGCGAACGTGGGTCGTTGGGTACGGAGTTCTTGTTCACGGTGATGAAGGCTTTGCCCAGGGCAGCGTCAGCATCTTTACCGGAAATGTCCTGCTTGATCAGCGACAGCAGGAACAGGTGGTTTTCAGTACCGCCGGACACCACGTCAAAGCCACGGGCGATAAACACTTCAGCCATGGCCTTGGCGTTCTTCACCACTTGCTGCTGATAAGTCTTGAACTCAGGCTGCAGCGCTTCCTTGAAGCAGATCGCTTTAGCGGCGATCACGTGCTCCAGCGGGCCACCTTGGGCGCCTGGGAATACGGCAGAGTTCAGCTTCTTTTCGATCTCGGCGTTGGCGCGCGCCAGGATCAGGCCGCCACGTGGACCGCGCAGGGTCTTGTGGGTGGTGGTGGTGACCACGTCAGCGTAAGGCACTGGGTTCGGGTAGACGCCCGCGGCGACCAGACCGGCTACGTGAGCCATGTCGACGAACAGGTAGGCGCCGACTTTGTCAGCGATTTCGCGAAAACGTGGGAAGTCGAGGATCTGCGAGTAGGCAGAGAAACCGGCCACGATCATTTTTGGCTTGTGCTCGACCGCCAGGCGCTCGACTTCGTCGTAGTCGATCAGGCCGTTGGCATCGATACCGTATTGAACGGCGTTGTACAGCTTGCCGGAGGACGAAACGCTGGCGCCGTGGGTCAAGTGACCGCCGTGGGCCAGGCTCATGCCCAGAATGGTGTCGCCACCTTGCAGCAGGGCCAGGTACACGGCGCTGTTGGCTTGGGAGCCGGCGTGCGGCTGGACGTTGGCGTAATCAGCGCCGAACAGTTCTTTTGCACGGTCGATGGCCAACTGCTCAACCACGTCGACGTACTCGCAACCACCGTAGTAGCGCTTGCCTGGGTAGCCTTCGGCGTACTTGTTGGTCAGCACCGAACCTTGAGCCTCCATCACCGCAGGGCTGGTGTAGTTTTCCGAAGCGATCAGCTCAATGTGCTCTTCCTGGCGCACGGCTTCTTGCTCCATGGCGGCGAAGAGATCGGCGTCGTACTTGGCAATGGTCAAATCACGGCTGAACATGGCGGTCCTCAAGGATCGGGGGGCAGAAAAGGAGGGCATTCTAACCCAGGCGCTTTTAGAAGGGGTATGAAAGGTAATCATGCGATGAAGCGCCAGCTTCAAGTTGCAAGCTGCAAGCCTCAAGTAAAAGCAGATTTGCCCTTGCTTGCCGCTTACAGCTTGCAGCTTGCCGCTGCCCTCTTCATGGTCGATTGATTAGAGCTGTTAGCTCCAATCAATCGAACATGAAGAGGGCATCGTTACTGAACTGCGCCTCAAACCGATTCGCCGGCATCGGCCGCCCAAACAGGTAGCCCTGCACTTCATCGCAGCCATGCTCACGCAGGAAGTCCAGTTGCTCATGGGTTTCCACGCCTTCAGCGATCACCGCCAGGTTCAGGCTGTGGGCCATGGCGATAATGGCCCGGGCGATCTGTGCATCCTGCTCGCCGGACGGCAAGCCATCGACAAAGGTGCGGTCGATCTTCAACACGTCGATAGGGAATTGCTTGAGGTAATTGAGCGACGAATAACCTGTGCCGAAGTCGTCCACCGCAATGCTCAGGCCCAGGTTTTTCAGGCTGTCGAGAATATGCATGGCCTCGTTGACTTCGCGCATCAGGATACTTTCGGTCAGCTCCAGCTCCAGGCACGCCGGCGGCAGGCCAGTGTCCTTGAGGATAGTGGCAATGCGCGTGCCCAACTGGCCGTCGGAGAACTGCCGCGCGGAGATGTTCACCGAGACTTTCGGCACGCGCACCTTGTTCTGGTGCCAGGTCTTGAGCTGGCGACAGGCTTCGCTGATCACCCAGTCGCCGACGTCCACCACCAGGCCCAACTCTTCCAGCACCGGGATGAAGTCCCCCGGCGGCACCAGCCCGCGACGCGGGTGGCGCCAGCGCAGCAGGGCTTCGGCGCCCGTCAGGCGCTTGCCGTCGCCGCTGAACTGCGGCTGGTAATAGAGCACGAATTCGTCCTGTTCCAGGGCGTGGCGCAAATCGCTTTCCAGCTCCAGGCGCTCCAGGGCGCTGGCGTTCATGTCCGACTGGTAGAACTGGAAATTGTTCTTGCCGCGCTCCTTGGCGTGATACATCGCGGTGTCGGCGTTTTTCATCAGTTGGCTCAGCTCGTTGCCGTCCTGCGGGCTGAGGGCGATGCCGATACTGGCGGTCACAAAGAATTCTCGGCCTTCTAATACAAAGGGTTTTACCAGGCTGGCGAGGATCTGCTCGGCCACATGGATCGCGCGGTTCAGCGCCATTTCACGGTTGACCCGTGGCTGCAGGAGCAACGTGAACTCGTCGCCACCCATGCGCGCCACGGTGTCGTCTTCGGCCACGCAACCCAGCAGGCGCGTGGCCATTTCCTTGAGCATACGGTCGCCGGCGGCGTGGCCCAGGGAGTCATTGATCGGTTTGAAGCGGTCGAGGTCGAGGAACATCAGCACTACCCACGACTTTTGCCGTTCGGCCGACTGCAACGCGGTGTGCAGGCGATCCTGGAACAGCGTGCGGTTGGGCAGGTGGGTCAGGGCGTCATAGTAGGCCAGGCGGTGGATGCGCTGTTCGCTGGCCTTGCGCTCGCTGATATCACTGAAAAAGCATACGTAGCTGGCCAGGTCGCCCTCATCGTCAAACACGGCAGTGATGCCGACCCACGCCGGGTAATGCTCGCCGTTACGGCGCTTGAGCCACACTTCGCCTTCCCAGGTGCTGTGCTGATGCAGTTGCTTGAGCACGTAGCGCAGGTGGGCTTCCTGCTGTTCGTCGACGGTGAGCATGTTTGGCAATTGATCGAGCACATCGCTGACCGCATAGCCGCTGACCCGACTGAACGCCTCGTTGGCCTGCACGATATAACCCGCCGGGTCGGTGATCAGGATCGCCGACGTGGAGTGCTCGAATACCGTGGCCGCCATGCGCAGGTCTTTCTCGGCGCGGCGCTGCTGGCTGATGTCGCGACCCACGCCGAGGATGCCCTCAAAGGCGCCGTGTTCGTCCCACACCAGCACCACGCGCAACTCAATCGGCACTTTGCGACCGTCGGCGCGCAGGCAATCGAACAGGAACAACTGGGTTTGAATGTCATCACGCAGCTTGTTCAGCGCCTCGGTATCGCCCAGCGCGCGGCTGACCTGCTCCATCAGGCTATAAATGCCGGTCAGTTGCTGCGGGTTGGCAATGATCGACTGCCAGCCGTTCTTGAGCACCCAATCCACGTCATAGCCCAGCACGGCATTGACCGACGGGCTGACATAGTTGAGGGCCAATTGGCTGTCGGTGGAGCAGATCACGTCGCTGATGCTTTCGGCCAGCATGCGGTAGCGCTGTTCGCTGTCGCGCAGGGATTCACTGGCTTCGATCTGGTCGGTGATGTCCTTGGCCACGCCGATGATCCGGCTGATCTGCGCGGTTTCTTCGCGGGCCAGGGCTTGTTCACGGATATCGAAACGGCGCCACTGGTTATCGCGATGACGGAAGCGCAGTTGGCAGTGCAACTGCGTGGTGTAGCCGACATTGCGCTGCTGCTGGCGCAAATCGTGGTAATGCTCGCCGTCCTCGGGGTGCAGCAGGATTTCCCAGAAGTACTCGCCCATTTGCTGCAGTTCGGCCTTGTTGTAGCCGAGGGTGTGGCCCAAATGGTGGTTGCTGAAGATCATGCGCTGGCTGATCACATCCTGCACATACAGGTGGTCGGGCACGGTGCGGACCACGTCTGACCAGAAGCTTTCCCGTTCGACCAGCGACAGCTCGATCAGCTTGCGGCTGGTGATATCGCTGATACTGAGGATCACTGCCTTGAAGTCGTCTTGTTGCTCTGGCATGCGCATCACCAGCCACAGGTATTGGTCGTTGCCGGCCACGTCCTTGAGCTGGATTTCCAGCTCCAACTGGTTCTGTGGGGTCAGGACAGCATCGAGTATCTGGTAACCGATGGACGTGGCATTGCGCGGGCAGTCATCGATCAGGCGTCCCCAGGCCTCCTCGCAGGAGCCCACGTTCAACAGGCGCACCGCCACCTGGTTGACCTCGGTGATGCGCAACTCCTTGAGCAGTCGCCGGCGCTCGTCGGGGTTGGCCTGCATCCAGGTGTGCAATTGCTCGCGGGTCTGCAACCCGGTCTTGTCGAAGAAACCGTTCAGGCCCGACAGGTCAAGCACGCACAGGGCCACGCCGGTGCCTTCGAAAATATCCTGGTAGCGCCGCCGGCCTTCATGCACTTGGCGCTGGCGGCGACGCATGTTCAACAGCACGATCACCGGGATCAGCGAGAACGCCAGGCCCAACAGGCATTTGCCGATAAACGCCGGCAGCAGTTGCTCCAGCACGGCGGTGCGGTCGAATAGCCCACGCAATTGCCAGTCGCTCTTGCTCAGAGGCGTGACCAGTACGCTTTTATTCAGTTCGTCCGCTGTGAGGGCGCTGGCCCACTGGGCCGGCATGCCGCTGTCACGGCTGATGACGCGGTGGTTGATGCGATTCTCGATGACCCACATCGGGCGTTGGCCCTGGCCGTCCTGGGGGGTGAGGTTGACCAGGTAGTTGGGTGCCAGGCGCAACGCCCAGTACATCCTTGAACCGCCGCTGGGCTGGTGCAACAACAGATAGATGAGGGTGCCGTCGTCGTTGTTGCTCAGGTAATAGGACTGGGAGTGGCTGCGCTGCACGAGCTCTTCCAGCCAGGCCCCGTCCTGGCTGTCAGTGGCGCTGTCACTGATCATCGCGCCGCTGGGGGCGAGCAGGGCAATGCTACGTAGCTCCGGCAGCGAGCGCTGCAAGGTGCGCATCAAGGCCTGTTGCTGTTCGCTGTCGCGCGGTGGCTCGACCATCGGTAGTAGGTTCAGAGCGATTTTTGCGCTCAGGGCCATGTTCAGGCTGATCTGTTCTGCCAGGTCGGCACTGTAGTCGATGGTGTATTGCTGCTGGTTCTTCTGGTTTTGCTGCAACTGGTCAAGCAGTTGCCAGAACAATAAGGCGAGCAGCATGAGGACGAGCGTCGCCAATGCGCCTTTGAGGGTGCCGTGCAGGGGCGCTCCCGGCGCTATATGAGCGGCGCGCAGGGGAGTAGGCGGCGTGACTTTGGACAAGCTGTGATCCTGCGGTTTGGCTGGACTGGCGCGCGACATGCACTATAAGCCGGACGCCCGGAGGGCGGCTAGCATGCCCTGACTTGTGGCAAAGTGCCAGCCCCGCCTGGCGGGACACAAGTCAGGCACCTGTGTGGGTCAGGTTGTCTGCCAAGCATGAAGGGGGGCTGGAACCTCTGAAGGTATGGGCGGCTAATCTAATAGATAGATTTCGATACGCCCGGCCACTTAGGTTAACCTTGAGGATTCGCAATGCTATGTACAGCGCCATGACGCTACGTAGGCCTGTTCTCACTTTTTCATGAGGTCCACATTTTGGCTCAATACGTCTTCACCATGCATCGGCTGGGCAAAGTTGTCCCTCCGAAGCGGGAAATCCTGAAAAACATTTCGCTGTCCTTTTTCCCTGGCGCCAAGATTGGCGTGCTCGGCCTCAACGGTTCGGGTAAGTCCACGCTGCTGAAAATCATGGCCGGCGTCGACACCGAGTTCGAAGGCGAAGCCCGCCCGATGCCCGATCTGAACATCGGCTACCTGCCGCAAGAACCGATCCTGGACCCGACCAAGACCGTGCGCGAAGTGGTTGAAGAAGCCGTCAGCGTGATCAAAAACGCCCAGGCGCGCCTCGACGAGGTTTACGCCGCGTACGCTGAAGAAGACGCCGACTTCGACAAACTGGCGGCCGAACAAGCCAAGCTCGAAGCCATCCTGCAGGCCAGCGACGGTCACAACCTGGAGCGTCAGCTGGAAGTTGCCGCCGACGCGTTGCGTCTGCCGGCATGGGACGCCAAGGTCGAATTCCTGTCCGGTGGTGAAAAGCGCCGTGTGGCCCTGTGCCGCCTGCTGCTGTCGGCCCCTGACATGCTGCTGCTTGACGAACCGACCAACCACTTGGACGCCGATTCCGTCGCCTGGCTGGAGCATTTCCTTCACGATTTCCCGGGCACCGTGGTTGCGATTACGCACGACCGGTACTTCCTGGACAACGTGGCCGGCTGGATCCTCGAGCTCGACCGTGGCGCCGGTATCCCTTACGAGGGCAACTACTCCGGCTGGCTGGAAGCCAAGTCCGACCGTTTGGCTGCCGAATCCAAGCAACAATCGGCCCATGAAAAAGCCATGAAGGAAGAACTGGAGTGGGTGCGCAAAGGCGCCAAGGCTCGTCAGTCCAAATCCAAAGCACGTCTGCAACGCTTCGAAGAAATGCAATCGCAGGAATTCCAGAAGCGCAGCGAAACCAACGAGATCTACATCCCGGCCGGCCCACGCTTGGGCGACAAGGTCATCGAGTTCAAGAACGTATCCAAAGGTTATGGCGACCGTGTGCTGATCGACAACCTGTCGTTCTCGATGCCAAAAGGTGCGATCGTTGGCGTTATTGGCGGTAACGGTGCGGGTAAATCCACGCTGTTCCGTATGCTGATGGGCAAGGAAGCGCCGGATTCGGGCTCTATCGAAGTCGGTGAAACCGTGCAATTGGCCTGTGTGGACCAGAGCCGCGAAGACCTCGACGGCAGCAAGACGGTGTTCCAGCAGATTTCCGACGGTTCTGACCAGATCCGCATCGGCAACTATGAAATCCCGTCGCGTACCTACGTGGGTCGTTTCAACTTCAAGGGCGGCGATCAGCAGAAGTTCGTCAAGGACCTGTCCGGCGGTGAGCGCGGTCGCTTGCACTTGGCCCTGACCCTGAAAGAGGGCGGCAACGTCCTGCTGCTCGACGAACCGTCCAACGACCTCGATGTTGAAACCTTGCGTTCCCTGGAAGAAGCGCTGTTGGACTTCCCTGGCGCCGCCATTGTGATCTCTCACGATCGGTGGTTCCTTGACCGCGTCGCGACTCACATCCTGGCGTACGAGGATGACTCCCAGGCGGTGTTCTTCGAAGGTAACTACACCGAGTACGAAGCGGACCGCAAGAAGCGTTTGGGCGATGCTGCTGCCCAGCCGCACCGTGTGCGTCACAAGAAACTGGCCTGATTGGGTCAGTGGTTTGAAAGAGCGGAGCCTTCGGGCTCCGTTTTTTTTTGCGTGCTGCCTGAAAGACCTGGGTGGATTCATTCCCGAGCAAGCCCACATTCGACCGCACTCCAGCGTTGAAACCGATCAAATGTGTGCGGGCTTGCTCGCGAGTGCGGTTTGACTGTTGGTGCATGCTCCAAGCCTGAATCCCTTTTTTGGTGCGGATAAGGGCGGTTATTTATATCCAATGCACCATTTAAATTCATAAAGGCGACATCTTGCGCTTTTCAGGTGCATGACGAGTTGCTAAGGTCGGGCTCAATCTCATTTAAAAACAATCAATCTGCCGAGACTTTTCATGATCGAATCCGTCGAATCCTTCCTCGCTCGCCTCAAGAAACGCGACCCTGACCAGCCCGAATTCCACCAGGCAGTAGAAGAAGTCCTACGCAGCCTGTGGCCGTTTCTTGAAGCCAACCCTCACTACCTGGCATCGGGCATCCTGGAGCGCATCTGCGAGCCGGAACGCGCCATTACCTTCCGAGTGTCGTGGGTGGATGATCATGGCAAGGTCCAGGTCAATCGCGGTTTTCGTATCCAGATGAACAGCGCCATTGGTCCCTATAAAGGTGGCCTGCGCTTCCACCCGTCGGTGAACCTGGGCGTGCTGAAGTTCCTCGCCTTCGAGCAGACCTTCAAGAACTCGCTGACCTCGCTGCCTATGGGCGGCGGCAAGGGCGGCTCGGACTTTGATCCCAAGGGCAAGAGCGATGCTGAAGTCATGCGCTTCTGCCAATCCTTCATGAGCGAGCTGTATCGCCATATTGGCGCGGACGTGGACGTGCCGGCCGGCGATATCGGCGTGGGCGCCCGTGAAATCGGCTTCCTGTTCGGTCAGTACAAGCGCCTGAGCAACCAATTCACTTCGGTGTTGACCGGCAAGGGCATGACCTACGGCGGCAGCCTGATTCGCCCGGAAGCCACCGGCTTCGGTTGCGTGTACTTCGCCGAAGAAATGCTCAAGCGCAATAACCAGCGTGTCGAGGGCAAGCGTGTGGCAGTGTCCGGCTCCGGCAACGTGGCGCAATACGCGGCGCGCAAGGTCATGGACCTGGGCGGCAAGGTGATTTCCCTGTCCGATTCCGAAGGCACCCTGTACGCCGAAAGCGGTTTGACCGAAGAACAATGGTCGGCCTTGCTTGAGCTGAAAAACGTGCAACGCGGGCGCATCAGCGAACTGGCCGAGCGTTTTGGCCTGGAGTTCCGCAAAGGCCAGACCCCATGGGAACTGGCTTGCGACATCGCGCTGCCTTGCGCCACTCAGAACGAACTCAATGCCGATGCTGCGCGCACCCTGCTGCGCAACGGCTGCCTCTGCGTGGCCGAAGGCGCCAATATGCCAACCACGTTAGACGCTGTGGATATCTTTATCGAGGCAGGCATTCTCTTCGCACCGGGCAAAGCCTCCAACGCCGGCGGTGTCGCGGTGAGTGGCCTGGAAATGTCGCAGAACGCCATGCGCCTGCTATGGACGGCGGGCGAAGTGGACAGCAAGCTGCACGCCATCATGCAGTCGATCCACCATGCCTGCGTGCATTACGGCGAAGAAAACGGTCGGATCAACTACGTGAAAGGTGCGAATATCGCGGGCTTTGTGAAAGTGGCCGACGCGATGCTGGTCCAAGGCATCGTCTAAGCCTCGGGCTCGATGCGCAGCACCTCGATCAACTGATCGCCGACGGGGCGCTTCCACAGCACCTCGTCGCCGACCTGAGCGCCCAGCAATGCAAGGCCCAGGGGCGAGCCCCAATTGATCAAGCCTGCACCGGCGTCGGCCTGGTCTTCACCGACCAACTGAATACGCTGCTGCTCGTCCTGATCATTGGCGAAGGTCACCCAACTGCCGATCTGCACCTTATCGCTGGAAGTGGCCGATGCGACCACTTGGGCGCTCTGCACTCGTTGGTTGAAGTAACGCAAATCCCGTTCAAGGTCGGCCTGGCGTTGTTTGTCAGCGTGCTCGCCCTTGGCGGATTCTGCGCTGTGTTCCTGCTGCAACTGCGCAACCTTGGCCTGCAACTGCGCTAACCCTTGCGCAGTTAGGCGGTTGGGCTGCTGGCTCACTTGACGCTCCACCGGCGGGTCGGCCTGGTCGGCGGCGTTGTCCTCGTTTACAAAAGCTCGGCTCATGGAGTTCTCCCTCTATGGAGTTTGGGCCATGTTCGCCGTGCATTAGTTTCGATGGATGTCTGAAAGCGACCTATTGCGAGCGATAGGCCCTGGCGGCGTCGCGGTCTTTCTCGTGCTGCCAGGCGCGCTCTCGGTCATCCCAGTGGTTGTCCTTGTAGTTTCGCAACTCTTCGTTTTCACGCATGGCCTTGCACTGGCGAAAGCCATCCTCCCAACCTTCGGCGTATTGCCGATCCTTCAGATAGCGCGGTACATTTTTGCGAAACTCCCCGGTAATCACCCCGGCAGCCTGGCGACCGCTGCTGCAGCCATCGTCAAAACCGTCGGCAAAAGCCGGTGGATACCCCTTGGCCAGCAAATCCTGATGGGTCGTTTGACAACCCGCCAGCCACACCACCGCACACAGCAATAACGCAAACCGCCACATGGCGTACTCCCTGGCCGTTTCACGGCTGATAGGGAGAGTCTAGAAGGGGATTTGTCAGGGCGGTGTGAAAGGGAAGTGAGAAAGGTGTTGGGCGGTGAGCGCGGCACTTGTAGTTAGCCGGCTTGCCCCGCGCTGGGCTGGCGGTCCCCATTGAGTGGTTTTGGGGCCGCTGCGCAGCCCCGCTCACCACACGGTTATCGAAGATTTCGCGAGCGTATTCTAACTAACGCTCTGCGGCCTTCAGTCGTAATAACCCACTGTTTTTTTCAACTGATCGGCGTACTCGTAAATTTCATCAATGGATGAAATCGCGTGCCGTGTTTCATTTTTTTCCTCGTCGAATATTCCGAGGTATTTCTGACTGCGATTGAAGTGAAGACGGCAAATCGGCTTGCGATTATTGTCGTCCAGTAATATCCCAAAATAGCTTTGTGTATCTCTTTGAACAATCCGCTTGGCATCGACCACCGATCGAACAACGGCTCGGACGATGTGATAGCCCTCCAGCTCTTCAAGCGTCGTCAGAATTTTATCTTCTGACTCGTCTCTATCCTGCGCATCTGAATTGGCACTGTGCGCGACGGGCATTGATGCCATTGTTGGTTGGATGGCTCCGCTCATCGCTGACTTGAGTCGATCATTGATCTGATCGTTCAAAAACTGAGCTAACGCTTTTCGTGTCAGTTCGAAAAACTGCTCGCGCACTTTCTGTGTGATGACACCTTCGTAAACTCTGGATGCGAAAAATTTAACGAAGTCGTCTTCCGGTTTGCTGACCTGTAAGCCAATGAGCTTTTTGAGTTGACTGACGTATTTCAGCTCTCCAGCGGCATTGATTATTGAGTCAACGTCGAATGCCGACTTGGTGAGTTTGATCAACTCTGGTACGGAGTACTCATCAATGTCTAATAAATCCAATTCTAGAAATGGCTTTTCATCCATTTTATTTGGAGCGTCCAAGTCGGTAAAAAATCTGTAGACCTGGCCGTTTGTGAGGATTGAGATTCTTGCGCTCGTGACATGAAAGTATCGAAAAAGCTGCGATGCATGATTGATGCTCAATGACTCACCGATTTTTTTGCATTCGATCAGTATTTGGACCTCACCATCTTTCATGATCGCATAGTCGATCTTTTCGCCTTTCTTCGTCCCTACATCACAGACAAATTCAGGCATCACTTCTTGTGGATCAAATACGTCGTAGCCCAACACCGTATTGATAAAGGGCATTACGAAAGCATTTTTTGTCGCTTCTTCTGTTTGAATGGCAGGGCCTTGCAGACGAACCTTCGCTGCCAGGCTGGTGAGTTTTTCAAAAAAATCCATATAAGCCTCTACCTATTCAGATCCGTGGATAGACGTGGTGGCGATTTGATTGCTACCCGAGACTAGACACAAATCCTCATAAAGCGAGGCTTCGTCGAAGCAAGTTTGTGAATGTTAAAAAAAGCTAAAAAATCCTCTGATTATTCTCGCTTGAAAATCAATAGGTTAAATGTGTGTGAAGGATTTCTGTAGAGATGAATATATTTGGCAATTCTTAACTGGTTTGCACGAGCGCAGCATGCTCAGCCAACTCCTGCTGAATAAACGCCGCAATCATTGCCCGATACACCTGCTCAGTGACCTCTGGATTGGCGCCTACTGTCTGCGACAAATCCCGGACTTTGGTGATTACCTGTTCAACTCGCTGGGGAGCCTTTACATCATCGGCATCTTTTTTGAAGCGCGCTGCCTCGAAGACATAACGACCTCGCTCGGCGAGCAGGGTGACAATTTGCTGGTCGAGTCGGTCGATGTGGGTTCGGACTTCTTCCAGAGTTGTGCAGGTAACGGCCATGTCGTTTGAACTCCTTGAGAGGTCTCTGAATAAACTCGGGCCAAATGTGGGAGGGGCAAGCCCCCTCCCACATTTGATCTGTGTTGAGCTATAGGGGCCGGTTCAGTAGTGATACCACTTCACTTCAAGCATCACTTCGTTGACTGGCGTGGAAAGGTGGCTGTACTCGCGCTGCGCACTCAACCGCAGCCCCAGGTTGCGTGACAGCTCCCACTGCTGGTTCAAGCTGATGCTGCGCCGCACTTCGCCATTGGTGAAGAAATCACCCTTGGCTTCCAAACTCAAATTACCCAGCGGATTGCTCCACAACACCCCGGTATTGAACCCGGCTGCCGGGGAGATGGCTTCGTTGAAGTCGTTGTTATGTTCCACGCGTACGGTGCCAAGGGCGAAGCCGAGCATGTCGTCGCGCAGTTGCCAGGTGCCGCCGGCACCGCCGTTGACGTGGGCGACCAGGGTTTCGTCGTCGTGTTTGCCAGGCACGCGCTCCAGACCGCCGGTGACTTGCCATGACCAGGGTTGCAACAGCGCGTTGCGCGGGGTCAGGGAGCGGATGGTGGCCAGGTCCAGTTGCTGCAGTTGCCAGTGGTTGCCTTCGTACTGGCGCAGTTTCATTTGCAGGATTTCGATTTGCGCGCCGAGGGGGAAGCCTTCGGCGTTGTCGTTGAGGTCGTGGTAGGCCATGCGCAGGCCGTATTCACCAAAGGCTTTGTCGCCACGCGTGCCAATGCCGGCTTGCCATGTGCGCGATTCATGGCCGTTTTCCGGCAGGCCGGGCGGCACGATTTTAAGGTCGGGCGCAGGGTTCTGATTGATCGCGCGCAGCAGTTCGAAGCTGCGCTGGGAACGTATGGTGTCGCGCTCCAAGCCATTGGCGCGGTAGCGGCCCAGGCGGTAAGCGGCGTCGATGATCAGGGCCTGGCGCTCGCGGGGCAGGGCTTTGAAGGCGGGCTCCTGCAATTGTTTCTGGTCTTCGCTGACCTTCAGTACCCATTGCTGCTCGTCGCTGTCGAGTGGCTTGGCGCGCTCCAGCAGTTCACGTTCGCGGGAAGGGCGGTAGTCGATCTTTTCTACCAGGCCGGCCTCTTTCACGGCCTTGACCGTGTCGGTCGGGATGGCGGTCAGCGGAAATTGTTCGGTCAGGCGTAGGCCAGGGCGCGCCACTTGCAGCAATTCCAGCAGACGATAGGAGCAGTTTTCGTCAAAGAAGAAGTAGTCGAACTGGATCTGCTTGAGCTCCCACACGTGCTCGACCATGCGTTCGGTCTCGACCTGGGTGAGGTTGAGGCGGTATTCCCACAGGTCGCGGTTCTCCAGGCTACGGTACTCGGAGAGTTTTTCCTGGTAGGGCACCAAGGCGAACAGGCCGGGATAACCCCCCATCAGGCCCTTCCAGGCGTAGAGAATGCTGTTGTCGGAGCCCTCGATATAGGCGCCGAAGTTAATCGCGTAGCTGAGCAGGGCGGTGTTGTTGCTTTGCACGTCGGCCTGGTCGATGCGCAGCAGGGTGTGGCCGAACATCGAGGAGGGGCTGTTGAGGTAGGCCGCCGGGAAGATCATCACCGCGCTATGGGGGGCGACGTCCTTGAACCACTGCTTGAATTCTTTGCAGTCCACGGCAGGCAGGTCAGTCAGCTGCAACTGATCCTTGAGCCAGCGGGTTCGTGCGGGGTACACGCACTGGGCATGTTTTTCACCCAGGCTGGCCGGCGCGTAAAGGGCGTCGACGGTGGCCTTGAGTTCCGCATCCGGGTGATGGGCGCCGTCAGGCGCGAGGAAAAACTTTTTCTCGCTGACATAACTGCGCCAGCCGCTGATCTTGCCGGCTTCGTAGTGGCCCAGGGATAACCAGAAGGGGTCATTGGCCAATTGCTGCAAACGTTGATCATCGAGGTGCGGTGCCGCGTGCAGCGGGGCGCAGGCGAAGAGAGCCAGGCAAGCGAGGCGTTTGAGCATGGGGGCTACTTAAGTCGAAATAAAAAAAAGACCCAAGGGGGGACAGGTCGAAAAAATAAAACCCGCGCCTCGAAAGGCGCGGGCAGGTCGAGCTTAAGCCTGGGTAGCGTATTTCGCCAGACGGGCATCACTTTTCAGTACAGCAATGGTGTTGTTGTGCACGTCATCAGCCGTCACGTCAGCCTTGCTGAAGATTTGCTGGAAGTGCTCGTGAGTCACGGCAGCAAAGTGCTCGCGATCTTCCGGCGCAACACCCAGTACCACAGCGTAGGTAGTCAGCGCTTCGCCGTTACCCTTGGCCATGTCTTCGGACAGCTCGTTCATCATGCCATTCATGGCAATCCAGGACTTGCCGCCGTAGGTCAGGGCGCTGTTGGTGCTGCAACCGTTGGTGCCCGAGGTCATGCCGAAGGTGGCGTTACCCGAAGTACCGTTGGTGGTAGAGGCCAGGAAGTGAGCTGGAGTACCGCGCTGGCCGTCAAACAACATGTTGCCCCAACCGCAGTTCGGGCCACCTGGTGCTTCTGCCATTGCATTGAGGGAGACGACGGTGAAGAGAGTACCGAGAAGGATCCGTTTCATAGCTTTGTTCTCTTTGTGTGCAAACCAATGGACAAGGGTTCAGGCACGTCAACGCGCCCTAGGGATCGGTTATTAGTCCAACCCGCGCAGTTTGGAGTTTAGGCACGTTCGAAGGGTTCCGTGTATTTTTATAAAACAATTCGCGATGTCGCACTAATTTTGCGGGGCGCATCCCGCGTCTGTGCTTTCCCTCAAGCGCGCCTTGCCAGAGCGCGTAACCGGGAGCCAGAATGCCGTTATCTGCCCCGCCTGATGTAAGGAAGCCCGATGCCTGATCCTGTTGCTGCCAGCTTGCGTCTAGCGCCCGAAGCGCTGACTCGCCCTTTCTCCGCTGAACAGTTCAGCTTCTCGACCACCAATGATCTGGAGCCCTTTCGCGGTGTGCTTGGCCAGGAGCGTGCGGTTGAAGCACTGCAGTTCGGTGTGGCCATGCCACGCCCCGGTTACAACGTATTTGTCATGGGCGAGCCCGGCACCGGCCGCTTTTCGTTCGTCAAACGTTACCTGAGGGCCGAAGGTAAACGCCTGCAGACTCCGGCAGATTGGGTTTACGTCAATAATTTCGATGAGCCTCGCGAACCCCGCGCCCTGGAATTGCCAGGCGGCGCTGCGGCGGCGTTCATTGCCGACATCAATGGCTTGGTCGACAACCTGGTTGCTACCTTCCCGGCGGTCTTCGAGCACCCGACCTATCAACAGCGCAAAAGCGCCATCGACCGCGCCTTCAACCAGCGCTACGACAAGGCCCTGGACGTAATCGAACGCCTGGCCCTGGAAAAAGGCGTAGCGCTGTACCGCGACAGCTCCAACATCGCCTTTACCCCGATGCTCGACGGCAAGGCGCTGGACGAGGCCGAGTTCTCGCAGTTGCCGGAAGCCGATCGCGAGCGTTTCCATACGGATATTTCCGAGCTGGAAGAGCGCCTCAACGAAGAGTTGGCCAGCCTGCCGCAGTGGAAGCGTGAGTCCAATAACCAACTGCGCCAGTTCAACGAAGAAACCATCACGCTGGCCCTGCAGCCTTTGCTCGCACCGCTGTCGGAAAAGTACGCGGAAAACGCCGCTGTCTGCGGTTATCTGCAAGCCATGCAGGTGTACCTGCTCAAGACCGTAGTCGAGCAATTGGTGGACGACGCCAAGACCGACGCCCAGGCGCGCAAGCTGCTTGAAGAGCAGTACTGCCCAAGCCTGGTGGTGGGGCATGCGGTCAACGGCGGCGCACCGGTGGTGTTTGAACCGCACCCGACCTACGACAACCTGTTCGGCCGTATCGAATACAGCACCGATCAGGGCGCGCTCTACACCACGTATCGCCAGTTGCGCCCAGGCGCCTTGCACCGCGCCAATGGCGGCTTCCTGATTCTCGAAGCCGAAAAAATGCTCAGCGAGCCGTTTGTCTGGGACGCCCTCAAGCGGTCCTTGCAGTCGCGCAAGCTGAAGATGGAATCGCCGTTGGGCGAGTTGGGCCGCCTGGCGACCGTCACCCTGAACCCGCAGATGATCCCGCTGCAGGTCAAGGTGATCATCATCGGCTCCCGCCAGTTGTACTACGCGTTGCAGGACGCCGATCCGGACTTCCAGGAGATGTTCCGGGTACTGGTGGATTTTGATGAAGACATCCCGATGGTCGATGAGAGCCTGGAGCAGTTCGCCCAGTTGCTCAAAACCCGCACGTCGGAAGAAGGCATGGCGCCGCTGACGTCGGATGCCGTGGCGCGGTTAGCCACCTACAGCGCGCGATTGGCCGAGCACCAAGGGCGCTTGTCGGCGCGCATTGGTGATTTGTTCCAGTTGGTCAGCGAAGCGGATTTCATTCGCCACCTGGCGGGCGACGAAATGACCGATGCCGGCCATATCGAGCGTGCACTCAAGGCCAAGGCCACGCGCACCGGGCGCGTGTCGGCACGGATTCTCGACGACATGCTGGCCGGGGTCATCCTGATCGACACCGCCGGCGCCGCCGTAGGCAAGTGCAACGGGCTGACGGTGCTGGAGGTGGGTGACTCGGCGTTCGGCGTGCCGGCGCGGATTTCCGCCACGGTGTACCCGGGCGGTAGCGGCATTGTCGACATCGAGCGTGAGGTTAACCTCGGCCAGCCGATTCACTCCAAGGGCGTGATGATCCTCACCGGTTACCTGGGTAGCCGGTATGCCCAGGAGTTCCCGCTGGCGATCTCGGCCAGCATCGCGCTGGAGCAATCCTACGGCTACGTGGACGGCGACAGTGCGTCCCTGGGCGAGGCGTGCACCTTGATCTCGGCCTTGTCGAAGACGCCGCTCAAACAGTGCTTTGCCATCACCGGTTCGATCAACCAGTTTGGTGAAGTGCAGGCGGTGGGCGGGGTCAACGAGAAGATCGAAGGTTTCTTCCGCCTCTGTGAAGCACGCGGGTTGACCGGCGAGCAAGGCGCGATCATTCCGCAAGCCAACGTCGCCACACTGATGCTTGATGAGAAGGTGTTGCAGGCTGTGCGCGCCGGGCAGTTCCATATCTATGCCGTGCGCCAGGCGGATGAAGCCTTGAGCCTGCTGGTGGGCGAGGACGCCGGTGAGCCGGATGCGCAAGGGCAGTTCCCGGAAGGCACGGTCAATGCGCGCGTGGTAGAGCGCTTGCGCGCGATTGCCGAGATGATCAGTGAGGACGACTTGAAGGAGGCGGAGAAGGAGTTGGCACAGGAGGCGCTGGCCGAAACCAAACCCACCTGATTTTTTGTCGTGACGCGGTCAAGTGTGGGAGCTGGCTTGCCTGCGATAGCGGTCTACCCGTCAACAGAATGTTGCCTGGACGTCAGTCATCGCAGGCTGGCCAGCTCCCAGATTGACGGTGGTGTATTGGAATAAATCCTGAAGCCGCCATAAATTTGACTGGGTTTGAGGGGCTAGCGCCGTTGGTCCCTACAGCCTTGGTTTGTCGCGGTTTTCTTCTATTCTGTGTTCAAGGGATATCCACAGGAGTCGCTGGATAGAGACAGCCTCGCCCCAGGTGCAGGTTGAACACCGATCTAACGAGGGTCGCCGCCATGCCGCGCAACCTTTGCCTCACCCGTCAGTGCTTTGGCCTAGTCACCCGTATCGAATGCTCCATTCGTCCTCTTGCGAGGGATAACGGCATGTGGACGTTGTTGTTTGCCGCCGGAATGACCGGCGAACAACCCTCCACTATCAAGTCCCAGGGCCCGTTTCACGGCCCCGTCGTGGCGGAAAACATTCTGGAATCCATCGTTGATAGCCTGACCCTGCATGGCTATGAGCAGGCGGGCGATCCGCAGATCTGGAGCCTGCACATGCAGGCCCATCTGCGACAGCTCAAGGGTGATACCCAGCACTGAGTGCTATTTGCTCTCGGGCTTGTCCAGCTTGACTTCAAAGCCGTACTGCACGGTGCTGAGGTCGGTGCGTTGGTAGCTTTCCAGTGACGTCGGCTGGCCGTAGAAATAATGCACATCAAACAGCGCCGTGCCGTATTCCTCGGCGCGGTGGCTCACACCCAGAATTTCCTTGAGGTAGTTGCCGCTGGCGTCCTTGGCGTAGAAGCGCCAGCTGTCGGCAGGGAATTCCTTCTGGTCCACGACCAGCGCGTTGTCCTTGAGCGACAGCCCTTTGGGTAGCTTGGCTACCTCAATGTCGGTTTTTTCAATGGTCGCCAGGAGCAGTGGAATCGAGCCCACCACAAACGCCGGGTTTTCCGGGAACAGGTTGAGGTCATAGGTGAGGGTGCCGCGCGCCGGGTTCAGTTCGAAGGCCTCAGTCGGCAATTCGATGGGCTCCCCCCGTTCGCCCTTTTCGTCGGCGGTAAAGAAGGTCACCGGCGATTCGCTGCTGTTGCGCTCACTGCCCACCAGGTCGTCATTAAAGGTGAACGGGTGGTCAAACACGATGTGTGCGGCGCTGGCGTCCTCGACCGACTGGCTGATGGTGACGCTTTTTTTCAGCTGGTCTTCGGTCATGCTCGCGTCTTTGAGCCAGCTGGCGGCGCCGTCGTCGTACACGGTAACCGGCATCGGCAAGGCCTCCACGGTTTGCTGCAGGCTGTTCTTGTCAAAACGCAGCACGGGCAGGTCGAGGTCTTTGCGGGTAAGCGTAGCGGTGGAGAAATCCAGCACGTTGACCTTCAGGCTGTCGATCAAACCGTTGAAATACACCTTGGCGTAATGGCTGCCCTGCTTGTGTTCGAAGGCTTTTTGCTGCTCGGTGAGCTGTTTTTCGAACGCGTCCGACCAGACTTTCTGCTTTTGCATTTCGGCCAGTTGCTTCTCGTAGAACGCCACCTGTGCGCTGCTTTCGTTGATCGAGCCCGAGCGTGTGAGGAATTGCCCAGTGCTGTCCCGTGCCTGTACCAGCAGCGGGTTGGGCGACTCGTCACCCACTTCCGGTGCCAGTGGTTGGCTGTTGGTCAGCTCGATCTCGGCGTAGTTTTTCTCCAGGAGCAGCAGGTTGAGGGTGATGTTGCCTTCGGTACGCTTGTGGCCGACGTCCTTTTTCGACAAATCAAACGTCAACACCTTGCCCGGCGCGACCACTTCAACGGTGCCCTTTAGGTTGACGGGTTGCGGCTGGCGCTTGTTGTCGGTTTCGATGCCGTCGATAAACGGGTAGGTCACCGTCAAATCGTCGGGGTTGGTCAGGTTGGAACTGCTGGGGCTCAGTTGTATGCCCGGATCGGTTTCCGACCAT
The DNA here is from genome assembly GCF_963970945.1 of Pseudomonas sp. RA_5y_Pfl1_P24. Lineage (NCBI taxonomy): Bacteria > Pseudomonadati > Pseudomonadota > Gammaproteobacteria > Pseudomonadales > Pseudomonadaceae > Pseudomonas > Pseudomonas sp. RA_5y_Pfl1_P24. The sequence goes on from NZ_CAXAOJ010000015.1 coordinate 145,847, forward strand.
TCCGGCTGAAAGGAGATGACCTTGTTGTTGCTCAAGGTGACGGACCGCCATTCCAGGCTATGGGGAAACGGGAATGGGTTCGGGATACTGAAATTAAACGGGAAGACCGGCTGCAAGTCCGTCAAATAGTCGGAGTGTGAGGTTTTACGCAGCACGAACAGGCCATTGATGTAGGTGTCCACCAGCGCCTGGGGCGTGGGGTAGTGCCTGAGCAGGGCCAGGCTGTCTTCGCCGTATTCGGCTTCGATGGGCTTGGTGGCAAGCTTGACCCGTGCCCGTTCCAGAAACAGCAGCGAACCGCCAAGTTCGGCAACGGCTTCGCGCAGCTTGGGGTCCTGGATGCTGTGGAGGGAGTGTTCGAATTGTGCGGTTTTCTCGTCGAGGGTGGCCTGCTTCTGCTCGTCGCTGGGCGAGCAGCCGCTGGCCAGCAGCAATGCCGCGCACAGGCCGAGATTGGCCAAAGGGGATCGCACATCCATCATCTGAGTTTTCCTGTCCGACGTCATCGAGCCGATTTTTATTGGGCTCGACACTAGCAGAAAAATTCTCTTACAGATGCCGCCCAGCTCAGTTTTCTCGTGGTTACAGGTGTTTTGGAACCGCTGGTATAATCGCCGCCATTTTTAGCCAAGCTGTGTGAGATCCCATGGAACGCTTTATCGAAAATACTATGTACGCCTCACGCTGGCTGTTGGCGCCCATCTACCTGGGGTTGTCCCTGGGCTTGCTGATCCTGGCGCTGAAGTTCTTCCAGGAAATCATTCACGTCATTCCCACTATTTTTACCATGCTGGAATCCGAGGTGATCTTGCTGCTGCTGTCGTTGATCGACATGGCGCTGGTCGGTGGTTTGCTGGTGATGGTGATGATTTCCGGCTACGAGAACTTCGTCTCGCAGCTGGATATCGATGAAAACAAAGAAAAGCTCAACTGGCTCGGCACCATGGACTCTTCGTCGCTGAAGATGAAGGTCGCGGCCTCGATCGTGGCGATCTCGTCCATCCACCTGCTGCGCATCTTCATGGACGCCAAGAACGTCGATCCGGAGCATTTGATGTGGTACGTGATCATCCACATGACCTTTGTGGTGTCGGCGTTCGCCATGGGCTACCTGGACAAACTCACCAAGCACTGATGTTTGCGCCAGCCTTACTGCTCCACAAAATAGTAAGGCTGGCGATTGATCGACATCTCCTTGGCTACCCTCACTGGCGTGCTCAAACCGTTGGTATGGTCCAGCAACGCAACGTTGCCGGGCTTGGCGGCGAGGTAATCGTGCAACTCGTCCTCGGTTTGCAGGATGGGCAGGTAGCCCCGCAGATAGAACACGCTGGCCCCGGCGATGCGTTCATTGGGCTGAAACAGCACAACTTCTTTGCCTTCGTCTTTGAGCGCCTGGATCTGGCTGATCACCGGCACGAACGATTGGCGCACGTCGGCCTTGGGCGCGAACCAGAAGGCGGCTGCCAGGTAGCAGGCCACGACCAGGGTGAAAGCGCTGCTGACGAGTGTTCTATGGTGTTTATACAGCGCGGGCTTGTGGTCTTTCAGCCAGCCCAGCAGCACCCGCGCATATTCCGCCGCCAACACGGCGGCGGCCGGCGTCAGTGCCATCAGGTACACCGTGCGCTTGCTGGACGCCAGTGTCAGTAGGGTGAACTGCGCCACCAGCCAGACACTGAAAAACAGCCGGTAGCGGTTGCGCACCAGGCTTTTACGCAAATGCCACAGGCCCAGGTACACCAGGATATTCCAGGGCAGGAACGCCTCGGGCAGCTTGGCGATGTAGTAGTAGAACGGCTCGTAATGCCCAGCCTCGACAAACGAGCCGCTGAAGCGCCCGACGCTGTTGGTCAACAGCACTTCGGCCACCGCTTGCATACCGCCGCGTTGGAACAGGAACCCCAACCAGATCACCAGCGGCACAAGCGCCAACAAGGTAAACAGCGCCGGCTTGAGCCAGTCGCCGATGCGCAGGCGCTTGTCCATCAGGCTGGTGCTGGCCAGGTACACAAAAATCACAATGCCCGGCATCGCCAGGCCCAGCACGCCTTTACTTAGCGTGGCGATCACCATGCCAGCGGTAAACAGTGCCCAAGCGGCTGTGCTTGAACCTTGGCGCTCGGGCCGCACGGCTTGGTAAAACGCCAGCAGCGCAGTGGTCACGCCCAGGCTGAGCAGCGAGTCTTCCCCCACGCCGCGCACATTGCTCCAGTAACTGGCCATGGTCGCCAGGATCAATGCCGCGCTGAACGCCAGCGTCTGCGGCCGGCCGAACCTGCGCAGCATGGCGTAGAGCAACATCACGCTGAAGAACCCGGCAAATGCCGAGGCCAGGCGCACGGCCCAGGTGGTGCCGCCAAACAGGCGAATGGCCCCGGCATCGATCCACAGGCTCAGGGGCGGTTTTTCCAGGAAGGGCTCACGAAACAACTGGGGCACCACCCAGTTATTGTCCAGGTGCATGGCCATGGCGATCCCGGCGACGCGGGCTTCGGTGGAGCCTTGCAGCTCGTGGTTGCCCAGGGCAAAGAAGAACAACAGGCCTGCGAGCAGGAGCAGCAGGGGAGCGGGACGTGTCATGGGTTGTGGCTACCGAGGCGGGGGACCGCTCGGGGGAGCGGTCATTGCTATCGGTTAGTATCTGTCAGTGTTTCTGAACGTTTCGTGAACAGATGGGAGAATAGTGAGGGGCGCCTATTGGGCGGTATAGGAAGTCACAGGCGCGTGGTGTCTATTACAACAATTCCCAACGGCCCACTACGTTTTTCCACCCTTACCCAACCTTCTTCACCGTAGTAGCGGGTACTGCAAATTTTAATCTGTTTGTTCACTTCCGTATCGAATACCCGGATGCCTGCGCAATTATGCCTGCCTCCCGCTGCATATTCGTACGAAGTCACATAGCTGCTGAATACCGTGCTCGTAAGCAGAATAACCACCGATAGCAGCGCATCCATCACCAAGCCACTGGCGATGAGCAAGCCGAAAAAGACTTTTAATCGATCCAGCGGTTTTTTGCGCAGGAACCTGGAGTTACTGGTATGCCACCCCCACACCATCAAGATGATTGCCAGCGCTGGCGATGAGATCAGGGCGATCTTTTCAGCTATCGGGTTGAAATGTGCAGACGGCCAGATAATGAATATCCAGACCAGAATCAGCGCGGTGAAGAGTAGCAGGCCAATGGTGGTTGGTATCAGGTAGGCATAGGAGTTTTTGTTCAATGCGACGTTCGTCCTTGTAGTCAGAGCCTGCCGCTGGTGTCTCTCGGAGACAGGGCAGTAGTGCATCATTGAATTGTAATGGATGTGCCCCTTGGGTGGTGCGCTGAGAGCGTGAGCCGGGGAAATGAGACGATGGCAAATCGCAGACAAAGAAAAGCCCGCGATGGGGAAAAGCGGGCTTGAAAGGGATATTCACAAGGAGCTGGGATTACCATAGACGCTCAAGTGTGAAAGGGGGGTGAAAGCCTGAGCTCAGTATGAAGTGGTGATTGCCAGGGTGAGTTGTTGGACCGTTATCCGCGGCGTCAGCCTGCACGCGACTCGGCTTTTTTGATTTGCTACTGAGGTTACGTCGGGAACGGTTGCGCGTCAGCGGTGGAGGCCAGCGTGACGAGCACACGCTCAATGAGTAATCCGCCCAGCACCACTAGTTGCTGGCTACCCAAGAGTTTTTGACGGGTTAATCCGTCGAGTTCGAAGGCCAGGTCTGTGATGATAGCGTCCAGCGATGCAAGGGTTTCGCTGGCTTGGATCAGCAGTGTTTCGGGATCGATGTTTGGCGCGATGGTGAAGAGAGTCGCTGGAGGATTGGGCGTGATTTTTTTCATGATGAAGCTCCTACACTGTTAAAGGAGCTGCCGCCCCCTGCTGTCAAACAGGATTGGGTGGCAGCTGTACGCGGGTTGACAGGCCGGAAGTGTAGGAACCCGGCGCACCCGAAGATGCCCCACGCACAGCCGCCATGAACGAGACGGAATGCGCGAAGCATGCCGCTAAATCAAGGGGTGTGAAAGGTTACACTTTTCGGCCTGTCAAAGCCGGTCGCTGATGAGCAGCGACTGAGTGAAATTAGCGTTGTGCTCGAGCTTGCGCCAGTTCATGAATGGCGCGACATCTTGAAGGAAAAATCCGAAGCGCCGTTTTGCGGTGATTTCCGAACCCCAGAAACAACAAAACCCGCACTAGGCGTAATGCTGTTCACTTAAGCGGAGCAGCCCTACGATCCACCGGAAACCGGGTCTTTGATATCTTCACCGTCCTGGGTCTCGAAGGCCTTGGACGGTGGTTCAGAAACATCCCTCCAACACCCGCCCTTAGCTCCGCCAATCGTCTTCCCGTTGCTGAAATTGGGTTAGCCGCTGCCATCACGATCAACTGAACGGCGATGTATTGGCAGGCTGGCTTGAACCGGATATCTGACGGCGCTCGACCAAAAGCCATTGCGGCTTGACTCGCTTCGCGGCGAATCACGTTGTAGGCAAGCAACAAGCCCCAGACCTCCTGATACACCAAGTCGATCTTCTTGCTGCGTAAGGTCATTGCGTTCTGCTGCATCGAGCTTTTGATATCTCTGAAACCCAGCTCGATTTCCCATCTTTCCTGATAAAGCTTGGCGACGGCGCTGGCGCTGTAAGTGCTGGCTGGCAGCGACGTCATGACTGTTTTCAACTTGCCCTGAACTTCGTAGCTGACCTCTCGCACCTCCCAATGAGTCGGCAAATCCGGATTTCGTTTTCTCGCCTGCGGCGACACTTTCATGCGCACCAAACGGTCATGCTTTCCGTAACGAACCACTTCTTCGCTGACCAGATTTTTTCGTGCCGGAGTCAGCCAGTGACGGTCAATCCCCTGGCCGCTCAGGCTAAGCATCAAATCGGCACTCCAGAAGCCCTTTTCGAAAAGCGTGACCGAATGGTTGGGGATCTGCTGTAGAAACTCATCAGCCAAGCGCATTTCGCTGCGTCGATAAGGGCTCAGCTGAGCATCCAGTATCAGGTGCGAACGAACATTCATCAGCGCCA